>NZ_JBJGYT010000026.1:0-62244 GCF_054050135.1 Geodermatophilus sp. SYSU D00705
GCGCGGGGGCGGGCCGCGCCGCGGCCGGCCCCCCCCCCCCCCCCCCCCCCCCCCGGCCCCCCCCCCCCCCCCCCCCCCCCCCCCCCCCCCCCCCCCCCCCCCCCCCCCCCCCCCCCCCCCCCCCGCCGTGGGACGTCGGCCGGCGGCCGACGTCGGGCCGGTGACGTGGCTCGAGTGCGCCACCGACGCGGACGTGATCGACGCCGTGGAGGGCGGGGGCGTGGACCTCTGCATCCTCGACGGCGAGGCCCAGCCGGCCGGGGGGCTCGCGCTCAGCCGGCAGATCACGGTGGAGGTCGCCGACCGTCCCGCGCTGTGCGTGCTCATCGCGCGGCAGCCCGACCGCTGGCTGGCGCACTGGTCGCAGGCCGACGCGACCCTGCCGTTCCCCGTCGACCCGCTGACCGCTCCCACCGTCGTCGCCGGCCTGCTGCGCGACCGGGTGGGGCGCCGGCCCGTTCCGCGCCGGTGAGCGCGCGCACGCCGACCTGGCCCGCGCTGCTGACCCGGCTGCTGGCCCGCGAGGACCTCTCCGCCGACGACGCCGCGTGGGCGATGCGGGAGGTCATGGCGGGTGAGGCCACGCCGGCCCAGATCGCCGCCTTCGCCGTGGCGCTGCGCGCCAAGGGTGAGTCGGCGGAGGAGGTCGCCGGACTGTCGGCCACCATGCTGGAGCGGGCCACGCCGGTGCACCTGCCTCTCGACTGTGTCGACATCGTGGGCACCGGTGGCGACCAGGCGCACACGGTCAACATCTCCACGATGGCCGCGGTGGTGACCGCCGCGGCGGGGGCGCCGGTCGCCAAGCACGGCAACCGGGCGGCGTCGTCGTCCTCCGGGGCCGCGGACGTCCTCGAGGCGCTGGGTGTCGTGATCGACCTGCCGGCCGCGGCGGTCGCCGCGTGCGTGCAGCAGGCCGGGATCGGCTTCTTCTTCGCGCCGGTCTTCCACCCGGGGTTCCGCCACACCGCGGTGCCCCGGCGGGAGATGGGTGTCGGGACGGTCTTCAACTTCCTGGGCCCGCTGGCCAACCCGGCGCGTCCGGTGGCTGCCGCCATCGGCTGCGCCGACGCCCGCATGGCGCCGGTGCTGGCCGCCGTCCTGGCAGGGCGCGGCATGCGCGGTCTGGTGTTCCGGGGGGACGACGGCCTGGACGAGCTCACGACCACGACCACCTCCTCGGTGTGGGTGGTCCGCGACGGCGAGGTCGAGCCCGACCGGCTCGACCCGACCGCGCTCGGGATCGAGGTCCCGCCCGAGGGGGCCCTGCGCGGCGGGGACCCGGCCTTCAACGCCGACGTCTTCCGGCGGGTGGTGGCCGGTGAGCGGGGGCCGGTGCGGGACGCGGTGCTGCTCAACGCCGCCGCGGCGCTGGCCGCGTTCGACCAGCGGGCCGGCCGGCTGCACGACGTCCTCGCCGGTGGGCTGGAGCGGGCCGCAGCGGCGGTCGACGACGGGCGCGCGCAGGCACAGCTCGAGCGCTGGGTGGCGGTCAGCCGGTCGCTGCAGGCCTGACCCTTCAGTCGGCGGTGTCGAAGCCGATCGCGAAGGCCGCCTCGAGGTCGTGCCGGGAGTAGGCGCGGAAGGCGATGTGGGTGTCGGTCTCCAGGACGCCGGGCACCTTGTTGATCCGCCCCGCCACGACCTCGGCGATCTGCTCGAACTCCCGCACGCGCACCACGGCGATGAGGTCGACGGTGCCGGCGACCGAGTAGACCTCGCTGACCCCGTCGAGGTCGGCGACTGCCTCGGCCACTTCGGGGATCGCGTCGGTGGCCGCGTCGATCATGACGATGGCGGTGATCACGCCGGCGATGCTAGCCGGGGTGTCGCCGGGCCGGCGGCTGTGCGTGGCCCGGGGGAGACCCGGTCCGGGCGCGCGCGGGTGCCGAGCGCGCGGGTGTCGGCGAAGGGGTCGCGGCCGCTGTGGCCGGCCTCCACGCGGTCGAGGAAGGCGCTGTAGCCGCCGGTTCCGGGCACCGGGCAGGCGAGGGTGCCGGAGACCTGCACGAGGCGGGTGCCGGCCTTCTCCATCCAGCGCAGCACCAGTTCGGTCTCGTCGACCGAGGCGGCCAGCTCGTCGTCCGGGCCCAGCGGCGTCTCCGCGGTGGACAGCAGGCCGGCCAGCGTGTCCCGTACCGACGTCCCCCGGGGCGCGCAGCCGGCGGCCACCAGCCGCCCCCGGCGGACGACGGACAGGTGCCAGCCGCCCGCGCCGTCGGGGCGGGCCAGGACCAGCTCCGGCACCGCGGCCAGCGACTCCAGCCGCTGCCGGCGGCGGACGGCGCGCACCAGGACCGCCACCCGGTCGCGGAGCACGGCGGCGTCCTCGTAGCGCTCCTCGGCGGCCAGCCGCTCGACGCGGGCCAGCAGGGGCGCGAGCAGCGCCTGGGGGTCGGCCGCGACGGCGGCGCGCAGGACCTCGGCGATGCCCGCGTACTCCTCGACCGACTGGGCGCCGGTGCAGGGGGCGCCGCACCGGCCCATGCCGGCCAGCGCGCAGGCGGTGCCGAACACGCGCACCGACAGCCGGCCGGTGCACTGCCGCAGCGGTAGCGACTCGTGGATCGCCGCGACGGCGGCGTCCGCGGCCCGCCGGTCGGGGAACGGGCCGAGGAACACCCCCGCGCCGGGGCGGACCCGGCGGACCACCGACAGCCGGGGGAACGGCTCCTCGGTCAGCCGGACCCACAGTGCCCGTTCCGGGAACCGGGAGCGCCGGTTGTAGCGGGGCTTCTGCTCGGCGATCAGCCGCAGCTCCCGCACGGCGGCCTCGAGGTCGTGCGCGCAGGGGATCGCGTCGACCCGCTGGGCCAGCGCCACCATCTCGGTGATCCGGCTGCGTTGCTCACCGGCGGTGAAGTAGCTGCGGACCCGGCTGCGCAGGTCGTTCGACGTCCCGACGTAGAGGGGCTCGTCGCGCGGGCCGCGGAAGAGGTAGACGCCCGGGCCGGACGGGACGGCGTCGGCCAGGTGCCGCTTGCGCAGCCGCTCCGGGTCGACCTGGCGGGTGAGACCGGTGAGCTCCTCCAGGCTGGTGATGCCCAGGGGACCGAGCCGCTCGAAGAGCCCGTGCAGCACGTCGACCGTGGCGCGGGCGTCGGCCAGCGCCCGGTGGCAGGGGTCGGTGGTGGTGCGGAAGTAGGGCGCCAGGGTGGCCAGCTTGCAGTTGGGCACCTCGTCGCGGGTGAGCAGCCGGCGGGCGAGGACAGCGGTGTCGACCGAGGCCGTCGCCGGCCAGGCGATCCCGTTCTCGGCGCAGGCGGCCTTGAGGAACCCGAGGTCGAAGGGGGCGTTGTGCGCCACCAGGACCGCGCCCCGGGCGAACTCCAGGAAGTGCGGCAGCACCGCGCCGATGCGCGGGGCGGTGGCGACCATCGTCGAGGTGATGCCGGTCAGGACGCTGATGTAGGGCGGGATCTCACAGCCCGGGTCGACCAGGGTCTGGAACTCGCCGAGGACGACGCCGCCGCGGACCTTGACCGCGCCGATCTCGGTGATGGCGCTGTCCTTGGGGGAGCCTCCGGTGGTCTCCAGGTCGACGACCACGAAGGTCACCTCGGCCAGGGGGGTGCCGAGCTCCTCGATGGTGGCCTGCTCGTAGCGGGGGAGCCCGGCGGCGGCTCGTGCGGCTGTCCCGGCGGCGATCCCGGCCAGCCGGGCAGGGGAAGAGGGCACGGGGCGGACGGTAGGTCGGGGCAGTGACAGTCCCGGGGACGCGCGCCGGGGCCGGGGAGCGGCCGACCGCGGTCGCGCGGAACTGTCGGTGCCCGTCCCTAGCGTGCTGCGCGGACCGACCGGGGCCATGGAGGGCTCCTGCGACGAGGCGTCGGCCAGCAGAGGAGTGGGCCATGTTCATCGACTGCGACACGTGCACCGCCCGGGGCACCGGGTGTGCCGACTGCGTCGTCACCGTCCTCCTGGGTGCCCCGCCGGGCTGGGAGACCGCCGACCCCACGGTGGTGCCGATGACCGGCCGGCGCGACGGCGGAGCGGCCGCGACCGCCGAGGACGCCGTCGTGCCGCGGCCCGGTGTGGTCGTGGAGTTCGACGACGTCGAGCGGCGCGCGGTGCGGGCGCTGGCCGAGGGCGGCCTGGTCCCGCCGCTGCGGCACCAGTCGTCCGCGGACGGGCGTGCCGCGGGCGCGGCCAGGGGCCGGCGGCGCACCGGGTGAGGCGCGGCCGCCGGGTCCTCGCCAGGGCGGCGGGCACACACCGTCGACGGTCTCGGTGACCGTGCGTGGCCGACGGCGTGGCGCGGGCCGGGGGTGTGGCTGTTCCCACAGTCCACGCAGACCCCGTTTGTCACAACTTCATCACGCCCGTACGGTGAGCCGGTCCGACCGGGCGGTCGTCACCTGAGAGAGGTGACCTCGGGAGGACACCGCCGAATTCCCCGACGCGCCGCGCACGGCGTCGAGGGGGAACCGGGGACCCACCGCAGTCCTGGGGTGAGTTCTCGCGTGCGCCGGTGACCCCGGGGCACACGCGCCGGTCCGCCGGAGCGCAGAGATAGGGCACTTCTTCCCAGCCCGAACCCGTCAGCTAACTCGGTAGGCGGTTGCTGAGGAAGAAACGGAGAGCCGCCGACCGTGGCGACGCCTCGCCCTGCCCTGGGGCATGCACTCGACCTGTCCCACCCCGACCTCCCGGTCCTGTTCCGCCGCCCCCGCCTGGCCCGCCGACTCGGTCGCGGGATCGTCCTGGGAGCCACCGCCACCCTGGCCCTCACGCTGCTGCCGGGTACGGCCGCGGCGGACCCGCAGCAGGCCGGCACCGCCGCCCAGGCCGCCCAGCTGGTCGCCCAGGCCGGCCACGAGCTCGAGGTCGTGACCGAGCAGGTCAACGAGGCCCGCGAGGTGCTCGCCCAGCAGCAGGCCGCCGCCGACCGCGCCCGCCAGGCCGCCGCGGACGCGCAGCAGCAGCTCGACGCCCTCGACGGCCAGATCCGCCAGGTCGCGCGCACCGCGTTCACCGGCGACGGCATGACGCAGCTGGACGTGTTGATGACGAGCACCTCCGCGGAGGACTTCGTCTCCCAGCTCGCGACCCTCGAGGTGATCGCCGGCCACACCACCGACGTCCTGGCCCAGGTGGCCGAGAGCGCGGCGGCCGCCGAGCAGGCCACGACCGACGCCGATGCCGCGCAGGCACAGGCGCAGGCCACCCTCGACGACGTCACCGCCCGGCAGGCGCAGCTGGAGTCCGACATCGCCGACTACCGGGCCCAGTACGACGCGCTCTCCGCGCCGCAGCAGCAGGAGGTCGTCACCGCGCACGCCGGCCAGCCCGTCGCCGTCGCTGCGCCGGCCGCTGCCGCCAGCGGTGCCGCGCAGGCCGCCGTCGACACCGCGCTGGCCCAGGTCGGCGACCCCTATGTGTGGGGCGCCGGCGGGCCGACCGCCTTCGACTGCTCGGGGCTGACGCAGTACGCCTACGCCGCGGCCGGCATCAGCCTCCCGCACTCCAGCCGCATCCAGTCGACGATGGGCACCGCCGTCTCGCGGGCCGACCTGCAGCCGGGCGACCTGATCTTCTACTACAGCCCGGTCAGCCACGTCTCGATGTACATCGGCAACGGCCAGATGGTGCACGCCTCGACGTCCGGCCAGCCGGTCAAGGTGGTCAGCGTCGACTCCATGGGCGGGATCACCGCCATGCGCCGCCTCGCATAGGCACGGCAAGGGCCGGGGTGGCGGCTCCACCCCGGCCCCCTGCAGGGCCCCGACGCGGCCCCGTCCCGGGGCCCGCCCCGAGCGTGCGAAGGGTGGGGAGGACGGGGTCCGTCCACGGTGGGGGGCAGGGGGTCCTTCTAGGATCGGCCGGGTGAGCGCCCGCCGGGCCGCGCTGCTGGTCGCGGGAGTGCTCGGGGCGGCCTTCGTGGTCGTCGTCGCCGTCGGTACGCCGTGGACCCTGCTGCCGGAACCGCCGGGCGGCGCCAGCCCGATCCGTCCGGGCGCCGGTCTCGCCCCTGGGGTGGTCGAACAGGCGGAGTCCTTCGCCGCCGCGATCCGCCCGGCGTCCCTCGCCTCGCTGGTGCTGGGGCTCCTGACCTCGGCGGTGTTCGCCTTGACCCCGCTCGGGCGGTGGCTGGTCCGGACGGTGGCCCGGCCGCTGGGCGGTGGATGGGTCTGGCAGGTGCTGCTGGGCACGGTGGCGCTGATGGTGGTGGGCCGGCTGGTCACGCTGCCGCTGTCGGCCTACGGGGAGGTGGTCCGCCACCGGTTCGGGCTCTCGACGCGCAGCTGGCCGCTGTGGCTGCGGGACGTCGCCGTCTCCACCGCCATCAACGCCGTGCTGACCGCCCTCGCCCTGCTCGCCGTGGTGTGGCTGGCCCGCCGTGCACCCCGGACGTGGTGGGCCTGGGCCGCCGGAGCGGCGGCGGCGATGGTCGTCATCGGCTCCTTCCTGTACCCGGTGCTCATCGAGCCGGCGTTCAACTCCTTCCGGTCGCTGCCGGCCGGGCAGCTGCGCACCGACCTGCTGGAGCTGGCGGAGGAGAACGGCACCCCGGTCGGGGACGTGCTGGTCGCCGACGCCTCCCGGCGGACGACCGCGCTCAACGCCTACGTCTCCGGGTTCGGCTCGACCCGGCGGATCGTGCTCTACGACACGGCCCTCGACCTGCTGTCCGACGCCGAGATCGAGTCCATCGCCGCCCACGAGCTCGGCCACGTCGCCACCGACGACGTCCTGACCGGGACGCTGGAGGGGGCGCTGGGGGCCGCCGGGTCGGTCGCCCTGCTGGGCTGGCTGCTGTCCTGGCAGCCGCTGCTGCGCCGGGCCGGTGCGGACTCCGCCGGCGACCCGCGGGTGGTGCCGCTGGTGCTGTTCCTGGCCGCACTCGGCACGCTGGTGGCCACGCCCGTGCAGAACCTGGTGTCCCGGCACGTGGAGGCGCGTGCGGACCTGCACGCCCTCGACCTGACCGGGGACGCCGAGGCGTTCGTGGCCATGCAGAACCGGCTGGCCAGCACGAACCTCGCCGACCCGGACCCGCCCGCGGCCTGGCAGTGGTTCTTCGGCTCGCACCCGACCGGACCCCAGCGCGTGGCCCTCGCCGAGGACTGGCAGCGGCTGCAGGAGGGCGGGTGAGGACGCTCGTCGTCACCAACGACTTCCCGCCGCGCCAGGGCGGCATCCAGACCTTCGTCGCCGCGCTCCTGGCCCGCCGCCCGCCGGACTCCCTGGTCGTGCTCGCCTCGCGCTCGCCCGGCTGGGAGGAGTACGACGCCGCGCTGCCGTACCCGGTGGTGCGGCAGCGGACCGGCATGCTGCTGCCCACGCCCGCCACGGCGCGCGCCGCGGTCGGCCTCGCCCGCCGGTACGGGTGCGACACCGCCTTCTTCGGGGCGGCCGCGCCGCTCGGCCTGCTCGCACCCGCGCTGCGCGCAGCCGGGGTCGGCCACCTCGTGGGCGCGACCCACGGCCACGAGACGGGGTGGGTGGCGCTGCCGGGAGCGCGGCAGCTCATGCGGCGCATCGCCGGGGGCCTCGACGTCCTGACCTACATCAGCGAGTACACGCACCAGCGGCTCGCGCCGGCGCTGGACGGCGCCGCCTGCATGGCGCAGCTGTCCCCGGGCGTGGACGTCGACCGGTTCACGCCGGACGCCGACGGCGCGGCCGTGCGCGAGCGGTACGGGCTCGGCGACGCCCCGGTGGTCGTCTGCGTCTCCCGGCTGGTGGCGCGCAAGGGGCAGGACGTCCTCGTCGCCGGCTGGCCGCGGGTGCTGGCCCGCCATCCCGACGCCCGGCTGCTGCTGGTCGGCGGCGGCCCGCTGGAGGCCCGGCTGCGGCGCGCCGTGGCCGCCGCCGGGCTGGAGGGCTCCGTCGTCCTCACCGGCCCGGTGCGCCCGGAGCGGCTGCCCGCGCACTACGCCGCCGGGGACGTCTTCGCAATGCCGTGCCGCACCCGCCGCGGGGGCCTGGACGTCGAGGGGCTCGGGATGGTCTACCTGGAGGCGGCCGCCTGTGGCCGGCCGGTGGTCGCCGGCACCTCCGGCGGTGCGCCGGAGACGGTGCAGGAGGGCGTGACCGGGCACGTCGTCGCCGACCCGCGGTCGCCCGAGGGCGTGGCGGCGACGGTGGCCGCCCTGCTCGACGACCCGGACCGGGCGCGCGCCATGGGCGCGGCCGGCCGGGCGTGGGTCGAGCAGCGGTGGTCGTGGCCGACGATCGCCGCGACCTTCGCCGACCTCCTGGAGGGCCCGCCTCAGCGGCTGTAGAGGGCCTCGACCTCGGTGTCGAACTCCTTCATCACCACGGCGCGCTTGAGCTTCAGGCTCGGGGTCAGCATCCCGTTGGCCTCGGTGAAGTCGGTGGCGAGCACCCGGAACTTCTTGATCGACTCGGCCTTCGACACCGCCTTGTTGGCCTCGGTGACGGCGGACTCGATCTCGGCCAGGACGTCGGGGTCGTCGGTCAGGTCGGCCGCCGTCGTGCCGGCCGGCTTGCCCTTGGACTCCAGCCAGGACGGCAGCGCCTCCTCGTCCAGGGTGATCAGCGCGGCGATGAACGGGCGCTGGTCGCCGACGACGATGCACTGGCTGATCAGCCGGTGGGCGCGCAGCCGGTCCTCGAGCACGGCCGGGGCGACGTTCTTGCCGCCCGCGGTCACCAGGATCTCCTTCTTGCGGCCGGTGATCCGGATGAAGCCGTCGCTGTCGATGTCGCCGAGGTCGCCGGTGTGGAACCAGCCCTCGGGGTCGATCGCCTCGGCGGTGGCCTGCTCGTTCTTCCAGTAGCCGGGCATGACGATGCCGCCGCGGATCAGGATCTCGCCGTCGTCGGCGATCGCAGCCTCCACGCCGGGCAGCGGCCGGCCGACGGTGCCGATGCGGAAGGCCGCGTCGTGGTTCACCGACGCCGCGGCGGTGGTCTCGGTCAGGCCGTAGCCCTCGTAGACGGTGACGCCGATGCCGCGGAAGAAGTGGCCGAGCCGCTCGCCGAGGGGGGCGCCACCGGAGACCGCGCCGAGGCAGCGGCCACCGAGGGCGGCGCGCAGCTTGCCGTAGACCAGCTTGTCGAACAGCGCGTGCTGGGCCCGCAGCGCCAGCCCGGGGCCGCCGGTGTCCTGCGCGCGCGACCAGTCGATCGCGACCCGGGCCGCCCGGTCGAAGATCTTCCCCTTGCCGTCGGCCTCCGCCTTGGCCTTCGCCTGGTTGTAGACCTTCTCGAACACCCGGGGGACGGCGAGGACGAAGGTGGGCCGGAAGGCGCCGAGGTCCTCGACGAGGTTGGACACGTCGGGGGTGTGGCCGATGACGGTGCGGGTCTTCACCGCGCCGACCTCCAGCACCCGCGCCAGCACGTGCGCCAGGGGGATGAACAGCAGCAGCGACCCGTCCCGGTTCAGGAACCGGTCCAGCAGGGTCATCCCGTTGCCGATCTCGAACAGGAAGTTGGCGTGGGTGAGCTCGCAGCCCTTCGGCCGGCCGGTCGTGCCGCTGGTGTAGATGATCGTGGCCAGGCTGGACGAGCGGAGCGTCGCGCGGCGGGCGGCCAGCTCGCTGTCGGGGACGTCGGCCCCGGCGGCGGTCAGCGTGCCGACGGCGTCGTCGTCGATGACCCACACCGGGCCGAGCTCGGGGGCCTGGTCGCGGACGGAGTCGACCGCCGTGGCGTGCTCGGCGCGCTCGACGACGGCGGCCCGGGCGCCGGAGTCCGACAGGATCCAGGCGACCTGGTCGGGGCTGGAGGTCTCGTAGATCGGGACGACCACACCGCCGGCGACCCAGATGGCGAAGTCGAGGACGGTCCACTCGTAGCGCGTCTTGGCCTGCAGGGCGACCCGGTCGCCGGCCTGGACGCCGGCGGCGACGAGGCCCTTGGCCACGCCGTCGACCTGGGCGCCGAACTCGCGCCAGGTGACGTCCTCCCAGTGGCCGTCCCGCCGGACGCGGAGGCCGACGTCGTCGCCGTGCGCGGTCACGTTGGTGGTGAGCAGGTCGGGCAGGGCCTCGTCGGGACCCACCTCGGTCGTCGCCGGGACGCTGAACTCGCGCACGCCTGGTCCTCTCCTCCCGACCCGACCACGGCACCGTCGCCTGCGGTCCCGGACCGGGACGGGCCAAATCTAGCCGCTGGGGGCTACCCAGGAGTAGCAGGCGCGTGTGCCACGACCGGGCGACCGGACGGTCAACGGATAGCCTGGCGCCCATGGCCGACCAGTCCACGCAGTCGATCACCGTCGAGGCTCCCGCGGCGGACGTGATGGCGGTCATCGCCGACTTCGAGGCCTATCCGCAGTGGGTCGCCGCCGCCCAGCAGGTGGACGTGGTGGAGGCCGGTGCCGGCGGTCGCGCCCGCCGGGTGCGCTTCGTCATCGACGCCGGGATGGTCAAGGACGACTACGTCCTCGAGTATCACTGGGACGGCGACCGCGCGGTGTCGTGGAACCTGGTGCAGGGCCAGATGCAGAAGCGGCAGGAGGGCTCCTACACCCTCGTCGAGCGCGACGGGCGCACCGAGGTCACCTACCGGATCACCATCGACACCCACCTGCCGCTGCTCGGGATGTTCAAGCGGAAGGCGGAGAAGGTCATCCTCGACACCGCCCTCAAGGAGCTCAAGAAGCGCGTCGAGGGCTGACCGGCACGTGCGCACGCTGCTCCACACCGGCCCCGGTGGGGCCGGGACCTCGACCCTCGCGGCGGCCGCCGCCGTCCGCGCGGCCCGGTCCGGGGCCCGCACCCTGCTCCTGACCGCCGCCGTGCGGCCGGGGCTGTCGACGGTCCCGGGCCTGTCGGTCGACCCGGTGGAGCCGCTCGGCGCGCTGGAGTCCCTCTGGGGTGCCTCGGCTCCGGCCCTGTCGGCGGCGGCGCCCGGGGTCGCCCTGCCGCCGGCCAGCTCGGTGGTCCCCCTGCCCGGCGCCCGCGACCTGGCGCTGCTGGCGCGGCTCGGCCGGGCCCGGGCCGACGCCGAGGCCGACGTCGTGGTCGTCGACGCCGGGCCGCTGCCCTCCGGCGCGGCCCTCGTCGGCCTGCCCGGCGTGCTGCGCTGGTGGCTGGACCAGGCGCTGCCGACGCGGGTGCGGATGCTGGGCGCGGTCCGGACCGCCGCGGTGCGCTCCGGCGCGCTCCCGCGGGGGCCGGTCGACGCGGCCCTGGACGCCGTCCCGGTGCTCGAGGAGCTGATCGGCCGGGTCGACCTGGCCGACCCGGCCACCACCGAGGTCCGGCTGGTCGCCGTGCCCCGCCCGGACGCCGTTCCGGTGCTGCGCGCGGCGGTGACCGCCCTGGCGCTGCACGGGCAGCGGCCGACCGCCGTCCTCAGCCGGGTGCTGCCCGACGCCGGGACGGGGGAGTGGTGGCGCCGGCGCGCCGCCGAGCAGGACGCCGTCCTCGCCGCGCTGGCGGAGCTGGCCCCCGTGCGGCGGGTGGCGGAGGCGCCGGACGTCCCGGCCGACGCCGACGGGCTGGCCGCCCTCCTCCCGGACGGCGACGCCGGCACCCCCGCGGCGCCCGTGACACCCGTGTCCGAGCGGGTGGACGGCGGACGGCGGCTGGTGCTCGCCCTGCCCTTCGCCGAGCGCGACGCACTGGAACTGACCCGCTGGCAGGACGACCTCGTCGTCACCGCCGCGGGGGCGCGCCGCTCGATCCGGCTCGACGCGCTCCTGCGCCGGTGCGTGGTCACCGCCGGCCACCTCGCCGACGCCGGCACCGCCCGGGCGCGGCTCGAGGTGACCTTCACACCCGATCCGCAGCAGTGGCCGGCCGATCTGCTGGCCGCCGAGGGGAGCAGGACATGACCGACGGACCCGACTGGGTCGAGCAGGCCCGCCGACTGGTCGCCGGGCTCGGCCAGACCCTCGGCGAGGCCGCACGGACCGACGCGGAGGGCACCGGCCACCATGCGGACTGCCGCTGGTGCCCGGTCTGCCAGGTGGCGGCCGTGGTGCGCGGCGAGCGCCCCGAGGTGACCGCCGCCCTGGCCGACGTGCTCGGGACCGCCGCCGCGGCGCTGCGCTCCCTCGCCGAGCAGGCGCCGGCCGCGACGCCGTCGGCGGCACCGGCCGACGAGCCGCCGGCCGCTCCGGAACCGTCGGCCCCGGAGCAGACCGTCTCGGAGCAGACCGTCTCGGAGCAGACCGTCCCGGAGCCGGCCGCCGCGGTGCAGCACATCGAGATCGCCTGAGTGGCCGCCACCCACGGCTCCGCGGAGCCGGCCGCCGCGGAGCTCCCCGCGCTCGGCATCGACATCGGCGGGACCAAGGTCGCCGGCGGCGTCGTCGCCCCGGACGGGACGGTCGTCGCCACCGCCCGCCGCGCCACCCCCGGGTCGTCGGTGAGCGAGACGGAGGACGCGATCGCCGCCGTCGTCGACGACCTGGCCCGCATGCACGGCGGCCCGCTGGTCGGCGTCGGCGTCGGCGCGGCCGGCTGGTTCGACCGGACCGGCGACACGGTGCTGTTCAGTCCGCACCTCGCCTGGCGCAACTCGACGCTGCGCAAGGACCTCTTCGACCGGCTCCAGCGGCCGATGTGGGTGGGCAACGACGCCGACGCGGCCGCGTGGGCCGAGTACCGCTACGGCGCGGCGGCCGGCGCCGACCTCGCGCTGATGATCACCCTCGGCACCGGCATCGGCGGCGGGATCGTCATGAACGGCCGGCTCCAGCGCGGGTCGCACGGCGTGGCGGGGGAGTGGGGCCACATGCGCGTCGTCCCCGACGGGCGGCTGTGCGCGTGCGGCAACCGCGGCTGCTGGGAGCAGTACGCCAGCGGCACCGCGCTCGGGCAGACCGCCCGCGAGGTGGCCCGCAACTCCCCGGCCGCCGCCGCGCTGCTGCTGGAGCGGGTGGGCGGGGAGGCCGACCGGCTGACCGGCGAGCACGTGGCGACCGCCGCGGCCGACGGCGACCCGCTGGCGCTGGAGCTGCTGGCCGAGGTCGGGTCCTGGCTCGGGCAGGGCATCGCCGACCTCGCCGCCGTGATGGACCCGGAGGTGGTCGTCATCGGCGGCGGGGTGAGCGTGCTCGGCGAGATGGTGCTGCGCCCGGCGCGCGAGCGGCTGGAGCGGGCGCTGCCCGGCCGCGGGTTCCGCCCGGGGCCGCGGGTGGTCGCGGCCCGCCTCGGCGCGCAGGCCGGCCTGGTGGGTGCCGCCGACCTCGTGCGCCGCGCCGTGGCCGAGGGGGGTGCCTAGCGGAGGCTGAGGGTGCAGGTTTCCTCGCCCCTCAGCCTCCGGTGAGCTCCCGGGCGAGCTGCTCCAGGAACAGGCCGATGTCGGTGACGATGCCGATCGCCTGGGCGCTGCCGCGGTCGGCCAGCTTGGTCACCGTGGCCGGGTTGATGTCCACGCACACCAGGGGCACCGACGCCGGGAGGATGTTCCCGGTGGCGATGGCGTGCAGCATCGTCGCCACCATGATCGCGAAGCCGACGTCCGGCAGCTGGGCCCGCATCGCGCGCTGACCCTCGATGACGTCGGTGTACACGTCGGGCAGCGGCCCGTCGTCGCGCACCGAGCCGACCAGCACGAACGGCTTCCGGGCGCGGACCATCGCGTGCATGACCCCGCCGGTCAGCACGCCCGACTCGACCGCCGCCGCGATCGAGCCGGCCCGCCGGATCGTGTTGATCGCCCGGATGTGGTGCTCGTGGCCGTGCGGCACCCCCGACCCCTTGGCGAGGTCGACGCCCAGCGAGGTGCCGTACAGCGCCGACTCGATGTCGTGGGTGGCCAGGGCGTTGCCGGCGAACAGGACGTCGACGTAGCCGGCGTCCACCAGCCGCACCATCGCCGGCGCCGCGCCGGTGTGGACGACGGCCGGCCCGCCGACCCACAGCACCTTCCGCCCGGCGGCCCGGACCTCCCGCATCCGCTCGGCGATCTGGCGGACCAGCACCACCTGCGGCTTCTCGCTCGAGGCCGCCGACGACATGAACCCGAAGGCCTCCTCGTCCCCGCGCGCGACCGCCGGCGGCATCTCCACCCGGACGCCGTGCGCGCCGCAGACCACCGACTCACCGGCCCGCACGTCGCTGACCGGCACCGTGCGGACGGCGACGCGCCCCGCCGTCTCGGTCACCACCAGGCCGCAGTCCATCTCGGCGCGGTCGACCGGCAGCCACTCCCGGTCCAGGCGGACGAAGGTGTCCAGGTTGGTCGTGGAGTAGAAGTCGTCGGGGAAGACGCCGTCGGCGGGCGCGGGCCTGGTGGTCGCCGTCCCGGGGTCGACGGCGTTGGCCCCGTGGGTCTGCAGCCGCATGACGATCCGCTCGAGCAGGTCGCCGTCGCCCGCGCTGACCCGCACCGTGGCCCGCGACTCGTCCTCGTGCTGCCGGCCGAGCGTGAGGCCCTCGATGAGGTAGTCCCCGCCGTACTCCAGGACGTCGTCGAGCACCCGGGCCAGGACGCCGGTGTCCATGAGGTGACCGGTCAGCGTCACCGTGGTCGAGTACGGGGCGTCCACCGCCTGCCTTCTCTCAGACCACGGCGCCGTCGTCGCCGTCCTCCGTCGACCGCTCCCGCATCCGCGACACCAGGAGCGCGACCCCGCCGACGACCGCGGCGACGCCGAGCACCAGGCCGACGTCCGGGGACAGCCGGAGGACCCCCGGCGCCACCACGAGCACCGCGCCGACCGCGATCAGCAGCACCGCGTACAGCGAGGCGGGCGCGGGGGCGGGCACCGGCGGGGGTGGCGGCGGCTCGTAGTGCTCCTCCGGCCGGTCGAGCACCTCGGGCTCGGCCGGCGGCGGGGGTGGGGTGTCGGCGGGCTCGGCGTCGACCGTGGTGCGGCCGTGCTCGGCCTCGAACGCGGCCACGATGCGGGCCCACTCGGCGTCCTCGTCGACGTCCGGGCGTGGGGCGCGCGGTGCCCGGGTCCGCTCGGGCACGTGCTCGTCGACGTGCTCCTCGACCAGGGCGCGACCCTCGCCGCTGCGGGCGCGGTCGACGTAGATCCGGTCGGTCGGCGGGCTGGGGAGGGACACCGTGCGGGTGTAGGGCTCGACGTCGGCCGAGGGCTCCAGGTAGGCGGCGATGCCGGCGTCGCGCAGCAGGTCGAGCAGGTGCTCGCCCACCCGCGGGTCGACGTCGCGCAGCGGCGTCCACAGCGTGGCGTCCAGCCCGTTGTCGCGCCGTCCGCGCCGGCCGTTCACGCCTCCTCCTCGAGGACCGGGACGCGGGTCCGGATCCAGTCCACGGACCCGGCGAAGATGCGCAGGGCGTCGTTGTCGAGGGTGGCGACGTGGTAGCTGTCCTCGAGCAGCACCTCGGTGGTGTCGGTGCTCGAGACGCCGGCCAGCAGCACCCGCACCGAGGCCGGCTCGACGACGTGGTCGGTGACGCTGCGGAACACCAGCAGGGGCGCGGTCACGCGGGCGAGGTCGGCGCGGGTCGCCGTCCACAGTCGGCGCAGGCCCAGCACCGCGCGGGTCGGCAGCTTGGGGTAGGCCAGCTCGGTGACGCCGGCCTTCTTGATGTCGTTGGCGATCGGCGCCCAGCTGGGCGTGAGCCGGGCCAGCAGCGGCAGCAGCTTGGCGTCCAGTCGCTGGGTGAGCAGGGAGGGGTTGACCAGCACCAGCCCGGCGACGTCGTCCGGACGCAGCTCGGCCAGCCGGACCGCCAGGGTGCCGCCCATCGACAGGCCCGCGACGACGACGCGGTCGCACTCGGCGGCGAGCTCGTCGAGCGCGGTGGTGACGGCGTCCACCCAGTCCTGCTCGGTGCTCAGGTTGCAGTCCTGCCAGCGGGTGCCGTGGCCGGGCAGCAGCGGCGCGCGGACGGCGAAGCCCGCCGCGGCCAGGTGCTCGCCCCACGGCCGCATGCTGAACGGCGAGCCGGTGAACCCGTGCAGCAGCAGGACGCCGGTGCCGCCGCCCGCGGGGCCGCCGGGGAAGGCGAACGGCTCGGCGCCGGGCAGCAGGCCGCGGCCGGGTGCCTCGTTCGTGGGCACGGGAGTCCTCCTCGGCGTCGGCGGGGGAGCCGACCGGCAGCGCGGGCGGGGTCCGGCGGCGCGGACCTCACGTTGTCCATCCGCCGCCGGGCTCCTTAGTCTGGCAGCCCCCGAGGGAGGCGTGTTGTTCTACTGGTTCCTCAAGTTCGTGGCGGTCGGCCCGGTCGTCAAGGTGTTGTTCCGGCCCCGGGCCGAGGGCGTGGACAACGTCCCCCGCACCGGAGCGGCGATCCTGGCCAGCAACCACCTGTCCGCGGCCGACTGGGTCTTCATGCCCCTGTCGCTGCGGCGGCGCGTCACGTTCCTCGCCAAGGCCGAGTACTTCACCGGCAAGGGCGTGAAGGGGTTCCTCCAGCGGGCCTTCTTCTCCGGCGCCGGGCAGGTGCCGATCGACCGCAGCAACGCCTCGGCCGCGGAGAACGCGATCCGCACCGGGCTGCGGATCCTGCGCGAGGGCGGGCTGCTCGGCATCTACCCCGAGGGCACCCGCTCGCCGGACGGCCGGCTCTTCCGCGGCAAGACCGGCGTGGCCCGCATGGCGCTGGAGACCGGCGTCCCCGTCGTCCCGGTCGCGATGGTGTACCGGCCGCGCCGGTGGCCGCTGGTGGGGGCCAAGCTGCCCCGGGTGTGCGTCCGCTTCGGGGCGCCGCTGGACTTCGGCCGCTACGAGGGGCTGGCCGGTGACCGCTTCGTCGAGCGGTCGATCACCGACGAGATCATGTACGAGATCATGACGCTGTCGGCGCAGGAGTACGTCGACGTCTACGGCGCCAAGGTGAAGAAGTCGATGGACGCCACCGGCGCCAGCGCCTCCGAGGTCATCAAGGGCATGCAGCCCCCGGTCGACGAGGCCGCCGAGCGGACGCCGGACACCCTCGCGGGCTGAGGACCGCCCCTCGCGGGGCTCGAGCCCCGCGCCGCGGCGCTGCCCCGGCCACCTCGGTCCGCGGGCTGTACGTCTCTGAGTGCCACCGCACTCAGAGACGTACAGCCCGGAACCCCTGGACCGTTCCGCCACCGGTCGGCCCGGGCACCCGCGGACGGCGAGGTCCGACGGGCACCGACCCTCAGGGGTGCGACTCCGGGTGCCACTCCGAGCGGTAGTGCGGGTGGTCGGCGTAGGTCTGCCCGATCAGGCGCAGCGCGTGGTCCATCGTGTCGCCGCGCGGGCCCTGCCGCTCGAGGTCGCGGAAGTACTCGACCAGCTGCCGCTTGGTCGCGACGTCGCGCAGCACGTGGGCGACCAGGGCGCGGTTGCTGGGTGCGCGGCTGAGCTGGACGAAGCGGGCGGCCTCCTCGTCCTCGTCGAACCGCGCGAGCAGGAACTCCACGAGGTCGCCGTCCCGCAGCGGGAGGTCCGCGTGGCGCTCACCGTTCGTCACGCCCGGACCGCCCAGCTCCCGGCCCGGGCCAGCCCGGCGCGCCAGCGGTCGTGGCGGCCGTCGTCCCGCCGTCCCGGCTCCGGCTCGAACCGGCGGTCCAGCGACCAGGTGGCGGCCAGCTCGTCGGTGGTCGACCACACGCCGGTGCCGAGGCCGGCGAGGAACGCCGCACCCAGCGCCGTGGTCTCGGTGACCACCGGGCGGCGCACCGGCACGCCGAGCTGGTCGGCCTGCAGCTGCAGCAGCAGGTCGTTGGCGCTGGCGCCGCCGTCGGCCGACAGCTCCGGCACCTCCAGCCCCGCCTCGTCGACCATGACGTCGACGACGTCGCGCACCTCGAACGCGATCGCCTCCAGGGTCGCCCGCGCCAGGTGCGCACGGGTGGTGCCGCGGGTGAGGCCGACGATGGTGCCGCGGGCGTGCGGGTCCCAGTGCGGGGCGCCCATCCCGGTCAGCGCGGGGACGAAGACGACGTCGCCGGAGTCGGGGACGGTGCGCGCCAGTCCCTCGATCTCGGCGGCGGAGTCGATGAGGCCCAGCCCGTCGCGCAGCCACTGAACCGCCGCGCCGGTCACGAAGATCGACCCCTCCAGCGCGTAGACCAGGCCGTCGCCGAGGTCCCAGGCCACCGTGGTGAGCAGCCCGGCACCGGAGCGGACGGGGGTCGTCCCGGTGTTGGTGAGGACGAACGAGCCGGTGCCGTAGGTGCACTTGCTCGTGCCGGGGGTGTAGCAGGCCTGGCCGAAGAGGGCGGCCTGCTGGTCGCCGGCGATGCCCGCGACGGGCAGCTCCAGGCCCAGGAACGCGTCGGGGTCGGTCGTGCCGACGACGCCGGAGCTCGGCACGACCTCCGGCAGCGCGGACCGGGGGACGTCGAACAGCTCGCACAGCTCCTCGGACCACCCGCCGGCCTCGAGGTCGTAGAGCAGCGTGCGGCAGGCGTTGCTGGGGTCGGTGACGTGCGCAGCGCCGCCGGTCAGCCGGGAGACGACGAACGAGTCGACCGTGCCCAGCGCCAGGCTGCCGTCGCGGACGCCGGCCCACAGGCGGGGCTCCTCGGCGGCCAGCCAGCAGAACTTGGTGCCGGTGAAGTAGGGGTCCAGCCGCAGCCCGGTGAGCCGGGCGAACCGCTCCTCGGCGCCGGCCTCCCGCAGCCGGTCGCAGATGCCGCTGGTGCGCCGGTCCTGCCAGACGATCGCCGGCCGCGGCGCCCGGCCGGTGCGCCGGTCCCACACGACGGCGGTCTCCCGCTGGTCGGTGATGCCGACGCAGGTGGGCTGCGCGTCGGTGCCGGCCAGCGCCTGGCGGCAGGCGGCGAGGGTCGCCGTCCAGATGTCCTCGGGCTCGTGCTCGACCCAGCCCGGGCGGGGGAACAGCTGCGCGAACTCGCGGTAGCCGCGGGGGGGGGGGGGGGGGGGGGGGGGGCGCCCCCCGCCCCCCCCCCCCCCCCCCCCCCCCCCCCCCCCGCCCCCCCCCCCCCCCCCCCCCCCCCCCCCCCCCCCCCCCCCCCCCCCCCCCCCCCCCCCCCCACGACCAGCGCGGTCACCCCGGTCGTCCCCGCGTCGATCGCCAGCACCGGCATGAGGGGGAACCTAACCCGCACCTACGGTGGGTGCGTGCGGCGGTTCTTCTACGACACGGAGTTCATCGAGGACGGCACGACGATCGACCTGGTGTCGATCGGCGTCGTCGACGACACGGGACGGGAGTTCTACGCCGTCAGCACGGAGTTCGACGAGCGCCGGGCGATCCCGTGGGTGCGGCGCAACGTGCTCGACCAACTGCCGCCGCCGGCCGACCGCGCCTGGCGGACCCGGCAGCGGATCCGCGACGACCTGCTCGCGTTCCTCACCGGGCCCGGTGAGGAGATCGAGCTGTGGGCCTGGTTCGCCGCCTACGACCACGTGGCGCTGTGCCAGCTGTGGGGCGCGATGCCCGCCCTGCCCCGGCCGATCCCGCGGTTCACCCGGGAGCTGCGCCAGCGGTGGGACGACCTCGGCCGGCCGCCGCTGCCCCCCAAGCCCGAGGGCACCCACGACGCGCTGGTCGACGCCCGCTACAACCTCGCCCGCTGGCGCGCGATGGAGGGCGCCCGCCGCTGAGCCGGCCGCTCAGCCACTCGGCGTCGGGGTGAACGTCACCGGCAGCTGCCGCAGCCCGCGTAGCACGCCGCCGGCCGACCACTCCAGCTCGCTCTCGTCGACGGCGAGGGCCAGGCCGGGCAGCCGGGCCAGCAGCGCGGTGAACGCGACCTGCCCCTCCAGCCGGGCCAGGGGCGCGCCGAGGCAGTAGTGGATGCCGTGCCCGAAGGCCAGGTGCCCGGGGCCGGCCGCCGCCACGTCGAGCCGGTCGGGGTCGGGGAAGCGGTCGGGGTCCCGGTCGGCCGCGGCGGTGGCCAGCAGGACGACGTCCCCGCGCGGGATGGCCACCCCGCCGATCTCGAGGTCCTCGAGGGCGTAGCGGGTCAGCCCGGGGTTGACCGGGCCGTCGAAGCGGAGCAGCTCCTCGACCGCCTGCGGCACCAGCGACGGGTCCGCGCGCAACCGGGCCAGCTGGTCGGGAGCGCGCAGCAGCGCCAGCGTGCCGTTCCCGATCAGGTTGACCGTGGTGACGTACCCGGCGATGAGCAGCAGGAAGGTCATCGCGAGCAGTTCCTGCCGGTCCAGCCGCTCGCCCTCGTCGGTCGCCTCCACCAGGTCGGTGAGCAGGTCGTCGGCGGGTCGGGCACGCTTGGCCTCGACCAGGTCGGCGAGGTAGCCGTGCATCCGCTCCCGGGCCGCCGTCACCCGCGCCAGGTCCTCGCCCGGGTCGAACGGCCGGTCCAGCACCTCGTCGGTCCACGCCCGGAAGCGCTCGCGGTCGGTCTCCGGGACGCCCAGGAGCTCGCCGATGACGGTGATCGGCAGCGGGAGGGCGAACTCGCCGATCAGCTCGGCCCGGCCCCGCGGGGTGATCCGGTCCAGCAGCGTGTCGGTGATCTCCTGGATCCGCGGCCGCAGCCCCTCGACGCGGCGGGCGGTGAAGGCCTGGGACACCAGCCGTCGCAGCCGGGTGTGCTCGGGCGGGTCGGTGCCGATCATGCTGCGGCTCAGGAAGTCCCCGCGCAGCAGCGCGCGCAGGGCCACCGCGTGGTGCGGGTCGTTGCTCAGCCGGGGGTCCGACAGCGCCGCGAGGACGTCGTCGTACCGGGCGACGACCCACACCGGCAGGCCCAGCCGCGGGTCGACGCGGCGGACCGGGCCGCTCTCCCGCAGCGCGGCGAGGACGGGCCAGGGATCGGCCAGCTCGACCGGGTCGGCCAGCGGGGTGGTGGGCACGGTCATGGCCGTCGTCCTCCGGGGTCAGGGGGTGGCGGCCGTCCGGGCCGTCACGTCACGGGGGTCGTCTGTGGTGCCGCCTCCGTGCGGGGCACCGGCACCCCGGCGCGCTGCATCTCGGTGAGCGCCGTGATCATCTGGGTGAACTCCGCCGCGTCCGGCGGGACGAACCGCTCGGCCGTCGGCACCTGCTGCAGCACCCGCAGGAAGTCCTCGAGTGCCGTCCCGTTGGCGGTGGGCAGGTGCGAGGAGAAGATCCGGGCCGGCTGCAGCCGGCGCACCCGGTCCAGGACCTGACCGAACTCCGCGGGCTCGGTCAGGTGGACCCACGGCGAGTCCATCGTCGCCCACCCGAGCATCCCGCCCGCGAGCGCCTCGGGCGGCACCTCGGCGGCGTCCTGCGTCGCCTCGGGGATGATCGCCCCGAAGGCGTCGACGCTGAACAGCGCGCCGGTGGAGCGGTCCAGCACGCCGGTGGACATCGGGTTGTCGAACAGCGGCGGAGCGACGGCGGTCAGGGTGCGGTCGCCGACGTGGACCTCGTCACCGAACCGGATCGCGTGCACCCGGTCCATCGGCACCGGCCACCAGGTCGCCATCCGCAGGGCGCTGAACCCGTGGGTGACCAGCCGGGCGTCCGGCGCCAGGTCCATGACCCGCTGGATGTTGCCGGTGTGGTCGGCGTCGTCGTGGGTCAGCCAGATCCAGCGCAGCGAGCGGGGGTCGATGATCGAGCTCAGCGCGTCGACGAACTGGTCGGCGTCGACCCCGAGGCCGGTGTCGACGAGCACCGGTTCCTCGGCCATGAGCAGGAAGGCGTTGATCGGCAGGACGCCGGCTCCCGGCAGCGCCAGGTTGGCGGGGAGCACGTGGACGTCGGGCGCGGCCTGGTACGGACTGTCCATCCCGACACCTCCGGACGGGTGGTCGGCGGCGCCGAGGTTCGGCTCCGCGGGCTCGACGCTAGGCGCCCGGCGAGGCACCGAGCAGGGCACTAGTGCCCCGGCTCAGCCCGCAGGTGGGCCCAGTCCTCCGGGTGGGCGCGCAGGTGCTCGGCCACGGTCCGGGCGGGGTGACCGGTGAGCGAGGGGACGACGTCGGTGACCGGCGCCATCTCGCCGGCGGCGATCGCCAGGTAGCTGGTCACCCAGCCCTCGATCTCCCAGTCGGGGTGCCCGGAGGGGCGTCGCGTCGCCCAGGCCTCCTCGACGGTCTGCCGGCGGTACTCGGCGGGCAGGCCGGTGACCTCGGTGAGGACGGCGGCCGCGTCGTCCAGCGTCAGCGCCGCGGGTCCGGTGACGTCGAGCGTGGCGCCGTCCAGGCCGGGGGAGTCGTCCCCGAGGACGGCGGCGGCGACGTCGGCGAGGTCGTCGCGGGACACGAACGAGGCCCGGCCCTCGCCGGCGGGTGCGGCGATCACGGCGCGCCCCGCCTCGAGCAGGGCGAAGAACGGGACGAAGTCGGCGTACATCGCGTGCCGGAGGACGGTGGTCCGCAGGCCGGTGGCGCGGATGGCGTCCTCGGTGGTGGCGTGCTGGCGGGCCAGGGTGAAGACGGCGTCCGGCGCGGCGCCGAGAAAGGAGGTGTAGACGATCCGCCGCACACCGGCCGACGCCGCGGCGGAGACGGCGGTCAGGTGCTGCTGCACGCGGTCCTCGGCCTCCGCGGCCGACACCAGGTACAGGGTGTGCACGCCCTCGAGGGCGGCGGCGAGGCCGGGACCGTCGGCGTAGCCCCCGGGTGCGGCGGCCACCTGCGTCCCGGGCAGGCGCGGCGCCCGCTGGGGATCGCGCACGACGAGCCGCAGCGCGACGCCGTCCCGCCCCGCGAGCCGGGCGGCCACCCGGCCGCCGAGCACCCCCGTGGCGCCGGTGACGGCGATCACGCGCTCCATGCGACCACGGCTCCCACCTGCGGCATCATGACGGCTGCCAACCACACACCCGGCACGGATCTTCCGGAGGACCGCACATGCGCATCGGCATC
This sequence comes from Geodermatophilus sp. SYSU D00705, assembly GCF_054050135.1. Lineage (NCBI taxonomy): Bacteria > Bacillati > Actinomycetota > Actinomycetes > Geodermatophilales > Geodermatophilaceae > Geodermatophilus > Geodermatophilus sp. SYSU D00705. The sequence goes on from NZ_JBJGYT010000026.1 coordinate 22,593, forward strand.
CTGACCGGCGGCGGCGACTGCCCGGGGCTGAACGCCGTCATCCGGGCCGTGGTCCGCAAAGGCGTCACCCACGGCGACCAGGTCGTCGGCTTCCGGGACGGCTGGCGCGGCGTGCTCGAGGCCGACACGGTGGCGATGGACCTCTCCGCCGTCCGCGGCATCCTGCCCCGCGGCGGCACGGTGCTGGGCACCTCGCGGACCAACCCCTACGCCCTCGAGGGCGGCGCGGACCGGGTCATGGCCAACCTGGAGCGGCTCGGCATCGACGCGCTGATCCCCATCGGCGGGGAGGACACCCTCGGCGTCGCCACCAAGCTGGCCGAGGCCGGGGTGACGGTCGTCGGCGTCCCGAAGACCATCGACAACGACCTGGACGCCACCGACTACACGTTCGGCTTCGACACCGCGCTGGGCGTGGCCACCGAGGCGATCGACCGGCTGCACACCACCGGTGACAGCCACCACCGCACGCTCGTGGTGGAGGTCATGGGCCGGCACGCCGGGTGGATCGCGCTGCACGCCGGGATGGCCGGCGGCGCGACCGTCGTCCTGATCCCCGAGCAGCCCTTCGACGTCGACGCCGTCGTCGCGCACTGCCAGCACCGCTTCGACTCCGGCTACTCGCCGATCGTCGTCGTCTCCGAGGGGGCGGTGGCCAAGGGCGGGGACCTCGTGCTCGCGACGGGGGAGACCGACGCGTTCGGCCACGTGCGGCTCGGGGGGATCGGCACCGCGCTGGCCTCCCTCATCGAGCAGCGCACCGGCCGGGAGGCGCGCTGCGTCGTCCTCGGCCACGTCCAGCGCGGCGGCACCCCCTCGCCGTTCGACCGGGTGCTGGCCACCCGCTTCGGGCTGGCCGCGGTCGACGCCGTCCACGACGGCGAGTCAGGGGTGATGGTGGCGCTGCGGGGCACCGACATCGTCCGCGTCCCACTGACGGCGGCGACCGCGCAGCTGAAGCTGGTGCCCGTCGAGCGGTACGCGGAGGTCGAGGTCTTCTTCGGCTGACGAGGGGACCGCCGTACCCTCTGTAGGCGTGAGTCTCCCCGATCCCGCCGATGTGGTCCCCGGCCTCGACCGGTGGCGTGAGCTGCCCGCTGCCCAGCAGCCGGAGTGGCCCGACCGCGCGGCGCTGGACGCCGTCCTCTCCACCCTGTCCACCGTGCCGCCGATCGTCGCGCCCAGCGAGGTCGACGAGCTGCGCACCCGGCTGGCCGAGGTCGCCCAGGGACGGGCGTTCCTGCTGCAGGGCGGCGACTGCGCGGAGACCTTCGACCTGAACACCGACGCGCACCTGCAGAGCACCACGCGCACGCTGCTGCAGATGGCCGTCGTGCTCACCTACGGCGCCAGCGTGCCCGTGGTCAAGGTGGGCCGGGTCGCCGGCCAGTACGCCAAGCCGCGCTCGTCGAACATCGACGCCCTGGGCCTGCCGTCCTACCGCGGCGACATGGTGAACTCGCTGGAGCCGGTGCTCGAGCAGCGCATCCCCGACCCGTACCGGCTGGTGCGCGCCTACGCGAACTCCGCGGCGGCGATGAACATGATCCGGGCCTACGCGCGCGGTGGCATGGCCGACCTGCACGCGGTGCACGACTGGAACAAGGACTTCGTGGCCAACTCCCCGGCCGGGGTGCGCTACGAGGTCATCGCGCGGGAGATCGACCGGGCGCTGGCGTTCATGAAGGCCTGCGGCGTCGACGACGCCGCGTTGCGTGGCGTGGAGCTCTACAACAGCCACGAGGCGCTGATCCTCGACTACGAGCGGGCGCTGCTGCGGGTGCACGACGGCCGGCCCTACGCCGCCTCGGCGCACTTCGTCTGGATCGGCGAGCGCACCCGCCAGCTCGACGGCGCGCACGTGGAGTTCATGTCGCGGCTGGCCAACCCGATCGGCGTCAAGATCGGTCCGACCACGACCCCCGAGCAGGCCACCGAGCTGGTGGAGCGCCTCGACCCCGAGGGCGTCCCGGGCCGGCTGACGCTCATCAGCCGGATGGGCAACGGCAAGATCCGCGACGTCCTGCCGGGCATCGTCGAGAAGGTCACCGCCAGCGGGCACCAGGTGGTGTGGCAGTGCGACCCGATGCACGGCAACACCCACGAGTCCTCCACCGGCTACAAGACCCGGCACTTCGACCGCGTCGTCGACGAGGTGCTCGGCTTCTTCGACGTCCACCGCGCCCTGGGCACCTGGCCCGGCGGCATCCACGTCGAGCTCACCGGTGAGGACGTCACCGAGTGCCTCGGCGGGGCCATGGAAATCAGCGACGAGGACCTCAACAGCCGATACGAGACGGCCTGCGACCCGCGGCTGAACACCGGGCAGTCGCTGGAGCTGGCCTTCCTCGTGGCCGAGATGCTCCGTGGGTGACCTGGTCGACCTGCGCAGCGACACCGTCACCCGGCCCACGCCCGGCATGCGCCGGGCGATGGCCGAGGCCGAGGTGGGGGACGACGTCTACGGCGAGGACCCGGCGGTCCGCGCGCTCGAGGAGCGGGTCGCCGACCTCATGGGTCACGAGGCGGCGCTGTTCGTGCCCTCGGGGACCATGGGCAACCAGATCGGCATGCGCCTGGTCTGCGAGCCGGGCCAGGAGGTGCTCTGCGACGCCGACGCGCACGTGGTCACCTACGAGATGGGGGCCGCGGCCGCGGTGTTCGGCATCTCCACCCGCACGGTCGTGAGCGAGGGTGGCCGGCTGGACGCCGGGCAGCTGATCGCCCAGGTGCGCCCGCGCGGCGACTGGCACCTGACCGCCACCGCCGCCGTCGCCGTGGAGAACACCCACAACCGCGGCGGCGGGCTGGTGCAGTCGCTGGAGCAGCTGCAGCGGCTGTGGGACTGGTCGCGGGAGGCCGGCGTCGCCGTCCACCTCGACGGGGCCCGGCTGTTCAACGCCTCGGTGGCCTCCGGGATCGACCTGGCCACCTACGGGCGGCTGGCCGACACCGCCTCGGTGTGCCTGTCCAAGGGCCTCGGCGCGCCGGTGGGCTCGGTGCTGGTCGCCTCGGCGGAGCGGATCGCGGCCGGCCGGCTGTGGCGCAAGCGGCTCGGCGGGGGGATGCGGCAGGCCGGCGTCCTGGCCGCGGCGGGGCTGTACGCCCTGGACCACCACCTGGCCCGGCTGGCCGAGGACCACGAGCACGCCCAGGCGCTGGCCAAGCGGCTCGGCGTCGACCCGGCCACGGTCGAGACCAACATGGTCGTGCTGGACGACGTCCCGGCGCCGGTCGTCGCCGAGGCGGCCAAGGCCCAGGGGGTCCTGGTCTCCCAGGTGAGCCCGCGCCGGATCCGGCTGGTCACGCACCTGGACGTGGACCGGGCCGGCGTCGAGCGCGCCGCCGAGGTCCTCGCGGGGCTGCTCGACCGGTGACGCGGGAAGGGCCCGGACCCCGACGTGGATCCGGGCCCTCCCCGGTCAGCCGGCGGCCGTCGCCGTCAGCGGGACCGTGTAGAGCAGCAGGTTCGGGGTGCCGGTCAGCGTCCGGGTGACGACGCCGCGGGTGGCCGCGGCGGTGACGGCGGCGCCGACCTCCCCGGGCGCGGCACCGGGGTGGGCCTGCAGGTAGAGCGCCGCGGCGCCGGCCACGTGCGGGGTGGCCATCGACGTGCCGCTGATCGTGTTCGTCGCCGAGCTGCTCGTGTACCAGTCACTGGTCACGCCGACCCCGGGCGCGTACAGGTCGACGCAGGTCCCGTAGTTGCTGAAGGACGCCGACACGTCCTTGGTGTCCGAGGCGGCGACGGTCAGCGCGTCGGGCACCCGCGCGGGGGAGGAGGCGCAGGCGTCCTGCGGCTTGCCCAGCTGGTTGCCGTTGCCGGCTGCGATGGCGTAGGTGACGCCGGTGGCGATGGAGTTCTGGATCGCGGTGTCCAGCGCCGAGCTGGTCGGCCCCCCGAGGCTCAGGTTGGCCACCGCGTCCGCCGACCGGCGGGTCCCCGCCCGGACGTCGGCCAGCGCCCGCTGGTGGTCCGCCGTCAGCCAGTCGATCCCCTCGATGACGTCGGCGTAGGAGCCGTCGCCCGCGCAGTCGAGCACGCGGACGGGCACCAGCGTGACACCCGGCGCGACCCCGTTCCGCGTGCCGCCGAGAGTGCCGGCGACGTGGGTGCCGTGGCCGTTGCAGTCCTCCGGGGCGTCGCCGTCCAGCGCGTCGTAGCCGGGGGCGACCCGGCCGGCGAGGTCCTCGTGGTCGCTGCGGACGCCGGTGTCGACGACGTACGCCGTCACCCCTGTGCCGCCTCCGGCAGCCGCCGAGCCGTAGGTGCCGGTCAGCGGGAGTGCGCGCTGGTCGATGCGGTCCAGGCCCCACGGGAGGGTGGGCGCGGAACCCGTCGGCTTGACGGGCCGGCCCTGCACGAGGTGGTCCTGCTCGACGGCGACCACCCCGGGGAGGCGGTGCAGCTGGGCGGCGGCGGCCGCGTGCAGGCGGACGGCGAAGCCGTTGAGGGCCGCGGTGTAGGCGTGGGTCACCTCCCCGCCGAGTCCGCGGGCCCGCTGTGCGACGGCGGCCGGTGACCGTTCGGGGTCGACCGTGACGATGTAGGTGGTCAGTGGTGCGGCGGCGGGCGGCGCGGCGGCGGCGGGGCCGGCCGTGGCGCCCAGCCCGGTGACGGCCAGGGCAGCCAGCGCGGCGGAGGCCAGGGAACGACGGGAGGGCACGGGTCTCCTCGGTGCGGGTCAGCGACACCCCGGGGTACGCGGGGGCGCTGGCAGCCAACACGCAGCGGGAGATCACATCCAGTTGCCACGCGGTGACGATGCGCGCGGGCGCTTGTCCACCACGCACGAGGGCCCCGCACCCGGAGGTGCGGGGCCCGTCGTCCGCCGGAGGGCGCGGGAGGCCCGGCGGGCGGTGGAGTCGCTGGAGGCCGCGGAGAGCGCCGGTCCGTGCCGTTCTACTCGGCGTGGTCGCCCGGCGTCGGGTGCTCGATCTGGCCGGCCAGGTACAGCTGCTCACCGAGGGTGTCGAGCAGGTGCAGCTGGGTCTCCAGGTAGTCGATGTGGTGCTCCTCGTCCTCGAGGATCTTCTCGAAGAGGTTCTTGCTGACCCGGTCGCCGACCGACTCGCAGTACGGGATCGCCTCGCGCAGCCGGGCCAGGACCTCGACCTCGATGGCCATGTCGGACTCGAACTGCTCACGGACGGTCTGCCCGATCCGCAGTGGCAGCAGCTTCTGGTAGTTGGGCAGCCCCTCGAGGAAGAGGATGCGGTCGGTGAGCCACTCCGCGTGGTGCATCTCCTCGATGGACTCGTGGCGGGTGTGCTTGGCGAGCTTGTTGTAACCCCAGTTGGCCTGCATCTTCGCGTGCAGGAAGTACTGGTTGATCGCGGTCAGTTCGCTGGTCAGCTGCTCGTTGAGCAGCTCGATGACGCGCGCGTCACCCTGCATGGGGGCCTCCTCGGATGCGGTTGTCGCCGAGGTTAGTGGCCCCGTCGAGCCCCGGCCGAGGTCAGGTCGGCCTCAGCATGGACAGCCTGCCCTCAGGCGGCGGTCTCGCGGAGGTCGAGGCCGTGCAGCGGGTCGGCGGCGCGCAGCAGGTCGCAGATGCGGTCCAGGCAGTTGCCGCAGCCGGTGCCCGCGCCGCAGGCGTCGCCGACCTCCTCCTCGGTGCGTGCACCGTCGTCGATCACGCCGGCCAGCTGGGTGTCGCTGACGGCGAAGCAGATGCAGACGTACACGCGCGCACTCCCGGGAGCAGGGGAAGAAAGGCACGCCTAAGTTAGCCCAGCCTCACCTGTGTGCCAAGGGTCTCAGGACGGATCCGTACCGCGACTTCTGTCGCATGTCCGGGAACGGCCGGGCTCAGGCCGCGTCGCGCGTGGGGACGTCGGCGTCGCGCAGACCGGACAACAGGGCGATGTCGGCGGCGTGGCCGGCCCACGGGACGCCGTCCCGCTCCGAGGGGGTCTCCACCACGACCGGGACGCCGGCCATCGACGGGTGGGCCAGCAGCTCGGCGAACGGGCCGGTGCCGTACTCGCCGCTGCCGATCGTGCCCTCGCCGATGGTGGTGTGCCGGTCCCGCTTGGAGCCGCACTCGTCCAGCGAGTCGTTGGCGTGCACCAGACCCAGCCGGCCCGGTCCCACCGTGGCCTCCAGCGCGTCCAGCGTGGCCGTCATGCCGCCGGGCGCCGACAGGTCGTGGCCGGCCGCCCAGGCGTGGCAGGTGTCGAAGCAGACGCCGACCAGCGGGTGGTGTTCCAGCGCCGCGAGGTAGGGGCCGAGGTCCTCGACGGTGGCGGCCAGCGACTTCCCGCCACCGGCGGTCGGCTCGACCAGGAGCCGCGGGCCGTCGTCCGGCGCGGCCTCCAGGACCGGCAGCAGCCGCTCGTGCAGCTGCCGGAGGGCGGCCTCGTAGCGGTCCTCGCCGACGGCGGAGCCGGCGTGCACGACCACACCGCGGCAGCCGAGCTCCGCGCCCCGCGTCAGGTTGTGCGCGATCGAGGCGATCGACTGCTCGACGGTGGCCTCGGTGGGGGAGCCGACGTTGACCAGGAACGGCGTGTGGATGAACGACGGCACCCCGCGCTCGGCGCAGCCCTCGACGAACAGCGCGTCCTGCCTCGGGTCGCCCGCGGTCAGCTTCCACCCGCGGGGGTTGCCCACGAAGACCTGCACGGCCCGGGCGGCGACGGCGTCGGTGTAGGCCAGGCCGCCCTTGGCCAGCCCGCCCTTGATCTGGATGTGCGCGCCGATCGGCGGCACACCGGGGGGAGTGCTCAGTGTTCTCAGTCCTGTCCGAACGTCACCAGGATCGTCACCGACGTGCCGATGTCGACCACCTCGCCCGCGTTGGGCGTCTGCCGCAGCACCCGGTTGCCGAAGAACTGGCTGACCTTGACCTGGAGGCCGGCGGCCTCGAGGGCGGCGGTCGCCTCCTCCTCGCTCCTGCCGACGACGTCCGGCACGGTCACCTGCGGCACGCCGACCGACACCTGGATCGTGACGGCGCTCTGGTACGGCGCGGCCTGGCCGGCGGCCGGGTCGACGGCCATCACCTCGCCGGGGTCGACGTCGGCGCTGCGGCCCTCGCTGCGCTGCACGGTGAACCCGAGCGCCTGCAGGTTGGCGGTCGCCTCGTCGGGGGAGAGGCCGACGACGGCCGGGACGGTCACCGGCTCGTGGCCGCGGCTGACGTAGACGATCAGCTCCTGGCCACGCTTGAGCTCGGTGCCGGCCTCCGGCTCGAAGCCGGTCACGTGGCCGACGGGCACCTTGTTGTCGTAGTCCTGGACCACCTTGGCGGTGACCGGGACGCCGGCCTCGATCGCGGTCAGCACCTCGTCCTGCGGGCGGCCGACCATCGCCGGGTCCACCTCGAACCGCTCGGGGCCCTTGGAGACGGTCAGCCGGACGTCGGTGCCGCGGATCGCCTCGCCGCCCTCGGGGTCGGCGGCGATGACCACGCCCTCGGCGACGTCCTCGCTGAACTGCTCCTCGCAGCAGTCGGGGGTCAGCCCCGCCCCCTGCAGCAGGTCGATCGCGGCCGACTGCTCCGTGCCCACCAGCGTGGGCACCGTCGTCCAGCGGCCGGAGCCCATCCACCAGCCGATCGCGCCGATCGTGACGGCCAGCAGCAGCACGATCGCGACGGCCAGGCGTGCGCGGCGGCGGCGGATGTGCTGCGGCACCCCCGGACGGCGCTGCTCCAGCGGCGGACGGCGGCCGGCCACGTCGGTGGTCGGGCCGCCGCCCATGCCGGGCAGCATCGAGGTGCGCGCCCCGCGGCCCGGGCGGGTGCCGGTGGTGCCGAGCACCTCCGTGCCGTCGGGCGGGCCGGGGTCGCTGGGGTGGGGGCGCGACCGGCTGGGGCGGTTGGTGGGGCGCAGCGTGCCGGGGCCGGCGGTGCTGCGACCGGTGGGGACCGGGACCCGCTCGATGCCGAGGTCCTTGCGGGCGTCCTGCAGGTCGGCGAGGAACGCGCCGGCGTCCAGCGGCCGGAGGGCGGGGTCGCGGCGGGTGGTGCGCGCGACGAGGTCGTCGACCTCCCACGGGATGCCCGGGACCTCCTCCGAGGGCGTGGGCATGTCGTGGTGCACGTGCTGGTAGGCCACCGCCAGCGGGGTGTCGCCGCCGTAGGGTGGGTGGCCGGTGAGCATCTCGAAGAGCACGACCCCGGCGGCGTAGACGTCGCTGCGCGCGTCGGCCTTGCCGCGCTCGAGCTGCTCGGGGGAGAGGTAGGCGACGGTGCCGATGAGCACCCCGCCGGTGTGGCTGGTCTGCCCGGTGCCGGTCAGGGCGCGGGCCAGGCCGAAGTCGGCGACCTTCACCACACCGTCGGAGCCGATGAGCACGTTCTCCGGCTTGATGTCGCGGTGCACGATGCCGGCCCGGTGGGCGGCGGTCAGCCCGGACAGCACCGGCTCGAGGACGGCGAACGCCTCGCCGATGGTGAGCCGGCCGCGGGCCTGCAGCAGGTCGCGCAGCGTGCGGCCGCGGACCAGCTCCATGACGAGGAACACCAGGCCCTGGTCGCTGCCCTGGTCGCTGACCGAGACGACGTTGGGGTGGCTGAGCATCGCCGCGGCCCGCGCCTCGCGGGTGAACCGGCCGACGAACGTGGGGTCGTGGGCCAGGTGCTCGGCCATGACCTTGACCGCGACGGTCCGGTGCAGCCGCAGGTCCTGGGCGGCGTAGACGGTCGACATCCCGCCGCGGGCCAGCCGCTCCTGGAGGTGGTAGCGCCCCTCCAGTACGAGGCCGACCACGGGGTCGGTCACGGCGGTGTCCACCCGGTCGAGTGTAGGAGTGACGGAGCTGTTCGCCGCTGCCACACGCGGGCGGGACCGGTGTGGCGGTTCACCCGTCACACAGGTCCCGCCTGGCGCGTCAGTCGAGGTCGAGGCCCGGGTAGAGCGGGTGCTTGTCGAGCAGCTCGGCGGCGGCGGCGCGGGTCCGCTCGGCCAGGCCGTCGGTGGTCGTGTACTTGGCCTTGGACACCCCGCCGTCCCGGGTGGCGGTGGGCGTGGTGCCCGACAGGACGTCGACGATGAGCTCGGCGGTGCGGTCGAACTCGGCGGCGCCGAAGCCGCGGGTGGTCAGCGCCGGGGTGCCCAGCCGGACGCCGGAGGTGTACCAGGCGCCGTTCGGGTCGGCCGGGACGGCGTTGCGGTTGGTCACGATGCCGGCGTCCAGGAGCGCGGACTCCGCCTGCCGGCCGGTCAGGCCGAAGGAGCTGACGTCGACGAGCACCAGGTGGTTGTCGGTGCCTCCGGTGACGAGCTTCGCGCCGCGGCGGGTGAGGCCCTCGGCGAGGCTCTGCGCGTTGTCCGCGACGGCCCGCGCGTACCCGGCGAACTCCGGACGGCGGGCCTCGGCGAAGGCGACGGCCTTGGCGGCCATGACGTGCGGGAGCGGGCCGCCCAGGACCATCGGGCAGCCCCGGTCGACGGCGTCGGCGTACTCCGGCTGGGCCAGCACCATGCCGCCGCGCGGGCCGCGCAGCGACTTGTGCGTGGTCGTCGTGGTGACGTGGGCGTGCGGCACCGGGTCGAAGTCGCCGGTGAACACCTTCCCGGCCACCAGGCCGGCGAAGTGCGCCATGTCGACGACGAGGGTGGCGCCGACCTCGTCGGCGATCTCGCGCATCGTCGCGAAGTCGATCCGGCGCGGGTAGGCGGAGTAGCCGGCCATGAGGATCAGCGGGCGGAACTCCTGGGCCCGGGCGCGGACGGCGTCGTAGTCCAGCAGCCCCGTCTGCGGGTCGGTGCCGTAGGAGGACTGCTCGAACATCTTGCCGCTGATGTTGGGCCGGAAGCCGTGGGTCAGGTGGCCGCCGGCGTCCAGCGACATGCCGAGCATCCGCTGGTCGCCCAGGGCGTGGCGCAGGTCGCTCCAGTCGGCGTCGGTGAGCTCGTTGACGTGCCGGACGCCGGCCTTCTCCAGGGCCGGGGCCTCGACCCGGGTGGCCAGCACCGCCCAGAAGGCGACCAGGTTGGCGTCGATGCCGGAGTGCGGCTGGACGTAGGCGTGCGCCGCGCCGAACAGCTCGCGGGCGTGCTCGGCGGCCAGCGCCTCGACGGTGTCGACGTTCTGGCAGCCGGCGTAGAAGCGGTGCCCGACGGTGCCCTCGGCGTACTTGTCGCTGAACCAGTTGCCCATGGTCAGCAGCACCGCGGGGCTGGCGTAGTTCTCGCTGGCGATCAGCTTGAGCGAGGCGCGCTGGTCGGCGAGCTCGGCGCCGATCGCGTCGGCCACGCGGGGCTCGACGGCGCCGATGACCTGCAGGGCGCTGCGGTAGGCCGCCGAGGCGGTGGCGGCGTCGAAGGGGGCGGTGGCGTCGGTCATGGGTGCCCTCCAGCGGGGGTCGGCTCGGGGAGGTGCCCAGGCGCCCGGCGGGGTGGTGCGGGCCGCTCCCCGGTGGTCGGTCCCACCTCGATGCGCCAGTCACGGCCCCGCAGGGATCCTAGCCGTGGTTCCCGGGCCGGTCCCGCCGGTGTCCGTGGTCCCGGCGCCATAGGCTCGCTCCCCATGGAGACGCTCACCCCCGCGGAGGTCGCCGCAGCCCTCGGGGTCTCACCGAACCGGGTCCGCCAGCTGCTGCGCGAGCGCAAGCTGATGGCGGTACCCGGTAGCGGGAACAGCCGGATCCCGGCCGACTTCCTGCAGGACGGCGCCGTCCTCAAGCACCTGCCCGGGCTGATCACCGTCCTCCGGGACGGCGGGTACAGCGACGAGGAGGTCTTCGAGTGGCTGTTCCGGGCCGACGAGTCGCTGCCCGGCACCCCGGTGCAGGCGCTGCGCAACGACCGGCACACCGAGGTCACCCGCCGGGCCCAGGCGCTGGCGTTCTGAGGGGCGGGCGGGGCAGGCGGTCGTGGGCGCACTGACGTACCTGGCGCTACTGGCCGGCTGCCTGGTCGTCACCGCGCCGCTGGAGCTGGTCCTGGGGGTGCGGGTCTACGCGCGCTGGCGGCGGCTGCTGGTCGCCGTCGTCCCGGAGTTCGTCGTGTTCGTCGTCTGGGTGCTGTACGCGATCGCGCAGGGGCACTGGGACTACTCCGACCGGCTCACCCTCGGCGTCCGGCTGCCCGGTGGCATCCCGGTCGAGGAGGTGCTGTTCTTCCTCGTCGTCCCGCTGTGCTCGGTGCTGGCGCTGGAGGCGGTGCGGAAGGTGACCGGCTGGGACGCCGGTTACCCGGCTGAGGAGGCCGAGGGCGGGTCCACCTCGCCCACTGCCGGTCCTGCAGCACGGGCAGTGGGCGAGGAACCCCGGCAACGGGGCGGGGCCGAGCGGTGAGCTATTCGACGCTGGCCGTGCTCGCGGTCGTCGCCGTGCTGGTGGTGGACCTCGCCGTCTACCGGACGCGGATGGTCACCCGGCGGGTGTTCTGGGTGGCCTACGCGATCGTGGTGGCCTTCCAGCTGCTCATGAACGGCGTGCTCACCGGGCTGGACGTCGTCGTCTACGACCCGGACACCATCTGGGGCCCGCGGGTCGCCTACGCCCCGGTGGAGGACCTGCTGTTCGGCTTCGCCATGGTCACCCTCACCCTGGCCAGCTGGGCGGCGGTCAACCGGCGGGCGAACACCGCCAGGCGGCGCGGCCTCGACACCCGCACGCGGCGGTCGAGCACCCGGTAGTCGGCCCGCTCGATCTCGGTGAGGATGCCGCCGTAGAGGTCGGTGGCGGCCCGCACGCAGTCGCGGGACTCCGGCGCGAGCAGCGGCGTCCCGGGGGCGGCGTCGTCGTAGCGGCGGCGCACGATCGCGACCATGTCCCGCATGAGGGCGGCGAACCGGGCGTCGTGCCGCTTCGCCGCCAGCTGCTCGCGGGTCACCCCGTGGGCGGCCATGAGGTCGGCGGGCAGGTAGACCCGGCCGCGGTCGACGTCCTCGGCGACGTCGCGACAGAAGTTGGTCAGCTGGAACGCCTCGCCGAGGGCGATCGCGTGCGGCGCGGCCTCCTCGCGGAGGACCCCCGGCGCGGTGCCGAGCACCGGCAGCACCTGCAGCCCGATCACCGAGGCCGAGCCCCACATGTAGCGGTCGAGGGCGTCCATGTCGGGGTAGCCGGTCACCTCGAGGTCGCTGGTCATCGCGGCGAGGAAGTCGACCAGGTGCTCGACGGGGATCGCGTACCGGCGGTAGGTGTGCACCAGCGCCAGCCGGACGGGGTCGTCGGACCAGCCGGCCTCCAGCTCGGCGAGCACCGCGCGGGACCAGTCGGCGAGGTCGCCGGCGGGGTCGGCACCCGGGTGGTCGACGAGGTCGTCGGCGGTGCGGGCGGCGGCGTAGAGGGCGTGGACGGCCGGACGGCGGTCGGCGGTGAGCAGCCGGGTGGCCAGGTGGTAGCTCTTGCCGTGCCGGGCGGCGATCGCGGCGCAGTGCCGGTAGGCGGCGTCCAGCCGTTCCTGGCGCTCGGCCAGGGAGAGCGGGCGGTCCGTCGCCGTCATCCCGTGATCCGTTCCGCCGCCAGCCGGCCGCTGATGACCACCATCGGCACGCCGACCCCCGGCTGCACCGACGAACCGGCCAGCACCACGTTCTCCGGCCCGCGGCGGGGCAGCGTCGGCGTCCGGAACGGGCCGGTCTGGCCGAAGGTGTGGGCGAGGGCGAACGGCGTCCCGGCGGCCATGCCCTGCGCCGCCCAGGTCAGCGGGGTGTCCAGGTGCTCCACCTCGATCGCGCCGGTCAGGCCGGTCCAGCCGCGGGCCTCGAGCACGCCCAGCACCTCGTCGCGGTACCGGGGCGCCAGCGCGGTCCAGTCCAGGTCGGGGTTGCCGCCGCTGCGCGGGTCGAGGTTGGGCGTCGGGGCGACGATGCTCAGCACCTGCCCGCCGTCCGGGGCCAGGCTGCGGTCGGTCACCGACGGCATGCTCACCAGCAGGCTGGGATCCGTCATGGGCCGTCCCCGGCGCGTGAGCTCGTCGAACACCTCCCGCCAGGCGGCGCCGAAGCTGATCGTGTGGTGCGCCTGGCCGGGCAGCTGCGCCCGCACGCCCACGTGCAGCGCGACGCACGACGGCGAGTACACCGGACGGCGCCGGCGCGCGGACCCCGGGACCAGCAGCTCAGGCTGGTCGACGGTCACCACCACCGCGTCGGCAGGCAGCCGCTCCCCGTCGTCGAGGACCACGCCGGTGACGCGCCGTCCGGAGACGTCCAGCCGCTGCACCGCCGTGCCGTACCGGAGGACGACGCCGGCGTCGGCGGCGGCCGCGGCCAGGGCCCGGGGGACGGCGGCGATCCCGCCGGCCGGGTGCCACACGCCCGCGCCGATGTCGAGCTGGGCGATGACGGCGTAGGCGGCGATCGCCCGGTACGGGCTGACCCCGGCGTACAGCGCCTGGAAGCTGAACAGCCGGCGCAGCCGGTCGTCGGTGAAGTACCGGGCCACGTGGCCCGACAGCCGGCCGAACCCGCCGCGCCGGACCAGGGCGAGCAGCTCGGGACCGAGCAGGTCCAGCGGGGAGTCGAGGTTGCGGTCGATGAAGGTGTCCAGCTGCAGCCGGTAGAGCTCGGCCAGGTCGGCGAGGTAGCGGCGCAGGGCGGCGGCCTCACCGGGCCCGCACAGCGCCGCCACCTCCGCGGCGAAGGCGGCGGGGTCGGCGTGCACGTCCAGGTGCGAGCCGTCGGCGAACTGCGCGCGGTAGGTGGTCGCCAGCGGGGTGAGGGTCAGCCGGTCCTCGAGCTTGTCACCGACCGCGGCGAGGGTGTCGGCGATCAGCTCGGGGGCGGTGAACACCGACGGGCCCGTGTCGAGGGCGTAGCCGCGCTCCTCCACCCGCCCGGCCCGGCCGCCGGGCCGCGCGGCGCGCTCCACGACGGTGACCTCGCGCCCGGCGCCGCGCAACCGCAGCGCCGCGGACAGCCCGGCGAGCCCGGCGCCCACCACGACCACGCGGTCGGTGCGGCCGGGGACGGTCCGGACCATCAGGCGGTGCGGGTGGTGGCGGCCACGGCGAGCGCGTCGAGCGCGGTGCGGGCGTCCGCGGCGAACGGCGCCTCGGCGATGGCGGTGCGGGCGAGCTCGGTCCGCTCGGCGATGCGCTCCTCCACCCGCGCGCGGGCCCCGGTGGTCTCGATGAGGGCCCGCAGCGCGTCGAGGTCCTCCGTCGAGGCGTCCGGGTCGCCCAGCCGCTCGGCGAGCAGCGCACGCCCCTCGGCGTCCGTGGCCTCCTCGGCGAGGGCGATCAGCAGCGTCTGCTTGCCCTCCCGCAGGTCGTCGTCGGCGGACTTGCCGGTCACCGACGGGTCGCCGAACACCCCGAGGACGTCGTCGCGCAGCTGGAACGCCTCGCCCAGCGGCAGCCCGATCGCCGTGCAGGCCTCGGCGGCCCGCTCGTCGGCGCCGGCGATGGCGGCGCCGAGCTGCAGCGGCCGCTGCACCGTGTAGCCGGCGCTCTTGTACCGGGCGACGGTCAGCGCGCCCTGGGCGCCGGGCAGCCCGCCGGCGGCCCGCAGCAGGTCCAGGTACTGGCCGGCGGTGACCTCGGTGCGCATGGTGTCCCAGACCGCGCGGGCCCGGGTGAGGGCGGCGGGGGACAGGCCCGAGCGCCGGAGCAGCTCGTCGGACCAGACCAGCGCCAGGTCGCCGACGAGGATCGCCGCGCCGACGCCGAAGGTCTCGCCGTCCCCGTTCAGCCGCTTCTCCCCGTGCCGGGCGGCGAAGCCCACGTGGGTGGCGGGGCGGCCGCGGCGGGTGAGGGCGCCGTCCATGACGTCGTCGTGGACCAGGGCGCTGGCGTGCACGAACTCCAGCGCCGCGACCGCGCGCAGCACCGCGGCGTCGTCCTCCGCCGGGCCGCCGCCCCGCGTGCCGCGCCAGCCCCAGTAGGCGAACAGGGGGCGCAGCCGCTTGCCGCCGTCGGCCAGCGCGCGGACCTCGTCGACCACGGGCAGGAGGGCGGGGCTCATGGCGGCGAGGACGTCGCGCTGCGCGTCGAGGAAACCGGTGAGCGCGACGTGGACCGCGCCGCGCACCCGGTCGACCTCGGCGGCGGTGACGGGCGGGGCGTCGGGCAGGGCGGTGGTCCCGCGCGTGCGCGCCCCGGCGGTCATCGCCCAAGTATCGCCTGTGGGTGTCGGGGCCTGCCGAGTGTCCTCCACCAGGGTCAACGGACCAGCCTCCTCGTTCCGGGCGTGCACGCCTGCTCCGCCCTCTTCGCCCGGACGCCGCCGGGTAGATGCAGCCCGGCGGGGGAAACCGGTCCGTATCCTCTGCCCCCATGACCGGCACCGTGCGAGACCTGCTCGCCACCGCACGGCCGACGTGGTCGTTCGAGTTCTTCCCGCCCAAGACGCCCGAGGGCGCAGCAGGGTTGTGGACGGCGCTGCGCGAGCTGGAGCGGCTGCACCCGTCGTTCGTGTCGGTGACCTACGGCGCCGGCGGCTCCACCCGCGAGGGCACGGTGTCGGTCACCGAGCGGATCGCCACCGAGACGACGATGACGCCGCTGGCGCACCTGACCGCCGTCGACCACAGCGTCGCCGAGCTGCGGCACGTGGTCAGCCGGCTGGCCGCCGCCGGCGTGCACAACCTGCTGGCGCTGCGCGGCGACCCGCCCGGCGCCGACCCGCAGGCGGAGTGGGTGGCCCACCCCGAGGGCCTGCACTTCGCCTCCGAGCTGGTCGAGCTGATCCGGTCGATGGGCGACTTCAGCGTCGGCGTCGCGGCCTTCCCGGAGCGCCACCCGCGCTCGCCGGACTTCGACACCGACGTCGAGATGTTCGTGCGCAAGTGCCGCGCCGGCGCGGACTTCGCGATCACGCAGATGTTCTTCCGGGCCGAGGACTACCTGCGGCTGCGCGACCGGGTGGCCGGCCGCGGCTGCGACGTCCCGATCATCGCCGGGGTCATGCCGGTGACCAACGCCCGGCAGATCGCCCGCATCGTGCAGCTGTCGGGCCAGGCGTTCCCGGAGCACCTGGCCACGCGGTTCGCCGAGCTCGACGGCGACCGGCCCGAGGACAGGGCGGCCGTGCGCGCCTACGGCGTCGAGGTGGCCACCGAGCTGTGCCGGACGCTGCTGGACGAGGGCGTGCCGGGCATCCACTTCATCACCATGAACCGCTCGACGGCGACCCGTGAGGTCTACGCGAACCTCGCCGCGCTCCCCGTTCCGCACTGACCGGCTCCAGCGCCGTGACGGCCGCGCCGGCGGCCCGGCGCAGCGCCTCCCGCTCGGCGGCGTAGCCCCCGAGCACCCCGACCACGGGCAGGTTGGCCAGGAAGCGGTGGTGCAGCCGGCCCTTGGGACGAGCGTCGAGGGTCTCGTCGATGCGGCCCAGCAGACGGCTCACCCGCCAGATGGTGCGCACGTTGCCGAGGACGCCGGCCCGGTCGTCCCGCGCGCCGAAGGCCTCGTCGGCGTAGGCGCCCTTGGCGCGCTGCAGCAGCGGCCGGACCTGCGCGACGGGGAGGTCGCGGTCGAGCAGCACCCGGGCCAGCAGGGCGACGCGCTCGGCGGGGTCCTCGACGCCGTGCTCGCTCGCGACGCCGCCGATGACGACGGCCTGCACGGCCGATCCGACGGTGTTCTGCAGGGGGAGCAGGTCGGCGAGCTTGCCGGCGAACCGCGGGGCCGCGCTGACCCCGGCGGCCACCCGGGACACCCGCTCGGCCCACCACCGGTCGCGCTCGGCCTGCGGCAGCGCCGGTGGCCGGCCCAGCCGGCGGACCAGCGGGGCGGTCAGGCGGTCGACCCGCCGGAGGACGTCGACGACGACCGCGTCGCTGAGGGCTGCCATGCGGGGGTCCTACCCGCCGGTCCGGGTGGGGCATGCGTGAGGTGTGCCGCCTCCGTGCTCCGGGCGCGGAGCCGGCACACCTGCTCCCGAGCGGGCTCGCGCTCTGCCTACCGGGGGTGGGCAGAGCACCCGTCGGCGTCTCACGCGGCCTTGGTCAGACCGCGACCGTGCACCCCGGCCTGTCTCTCAGCTCCACGGGCAGGGCGCCACCTTCCCCGGCGACGGCGGCGAATCGCCTGCCCAGAGCGCGGAGTGCGGTGTCGAACGAGTCCGTCGCGTGCGCCAGAGACGAGTGTGTGGCCGCTTCCCAGATCGGCAAGCGCTGCAGCGGGGATGCCGGCGATGTCGGCTCAAGCCAGGCGTCGTCACCCGTACGGGTGACGATCGCTTGCCTGGCCGCATTGGCCGTCGTAGTCGTTGGCGGTGCTCCTACCGTCCTGGCCCCCGCCTGACTCACCGGCCGACGGACCGGGGCCGGACTTCCCACCGCGGATTCCTCCAGCGGCACCGCCCCCGGGATACGGAGGACCGCCGCCACCGGGCGGGTTCCGACCGGTCCCGCCTGGCGGGCCGAAGCCGTTCTACCAGCGCACTTGGTTCATCGTGCTGGCCCTTCTGCTGGGACTCGCCGTCGTCAGCAACGCGGTCGACGGCTCTCGCGACTCCACGGACGACGCCATCGCCCGAGACATCCCGGCGCTGGGAACGGACGCCGCAATCGCGGGGGACGGTCCTGCGCTCGGTACTGGGGGTGTCAAAGACGGCCCGACGCTGGGCGCTGAGGGCGACGTCGTCCCGCCGCAGGCCGCACCGGACCCAGCGACGCCCGGCTTGGGTGAGCCGGCTGCCGACGGTGACTTTCGTTTCGTGGTGACCGGCGTGGAGTGTGGCGCCACGACGCTCGGTGGCTCGTACCTCAACACCACCGCGCAGGGACAGTTCTGCATCGTGGACCTCTCGGTCACCAACATCGGCGACGAGGCGCACGGCTTCTCCGGCTCCGACGCGATCCTGCTGAACGATCAGGGGCAGGAGTTCTCGGCGGATCCCAGCGCATCGATCTACCTGGAGGACTCTTCGTCCCTGTACGAGGAAATCAACCCGGGGAACACGCTGAACAGCAGGGTTGTATTCGACGTTCCGCCCGGGATGGCGCCGACTGCCATCGAATTGCACGACTCGATGTTCTCGGGTGGGGTGACCGTCCTCCTGCAGTGAGACGTACCGGCGGCACCAGGGCAGGGCGACTACGAGGATGGTCGTGCTCTGCCCACCGGGGTGGGCAGAGCACGAGCGCTGTCGCACCCACGAGCGCCGTCAGAGCGGGGTGCCGACCCCCTCGGGTGGCTCGGCCAGCGGGGCGCGGGTGCGGGTCATCAGGTCGACCAGCTCGGTCATCGCCAGCCGGACGCCGGCGATCTCCTCGGCCACGCCACCGATGCCGCCGTCCCCGTGCCCGGGGGCGGCCGTCTCCACGGTCAGCCCGTCGATCACCGCCGCGCTGCGCTCCAGCCGCTCGAGGTCGGCCAGCTGGCGCAGCTCGGCAGAGAGCAGGGCCGCCTGGTCGCGGTACCGGATGAGCGCGTCGGCGCGCCGGCCCAGCTGCCGGGCGGCGTTCTCCAGCGCCCCGGACTGCCGGTCCCAGTACTCGGCGGCCGGCCCGGCGGGGCGCAGGCCGAGGGTGAGCCGGGCGGACCGGATGCGCAGCGCCAGGTCCACGATCTGGTCGGCCTCGGCCTGCCCGTCGAACGCCGCCCGGCTGGAGGCGAGGAAGGGGGAGTGCCAGGCCGGCTCGCGGACCGTCTCCGCCCACGCCCGGGAGGCCGCCGCGGCCACCCGCGCCTCGGTGGTGTCCCAGGCGGCCAGGGAGGCCTCGGGCGACGGCGGGGGAGCGGCGGGCGGGGTCGCGCCTGCCTCCCGCCGGTACCGGTGGACGGCGACCCCCGCCAGCGGGACCAGCAACCCGAGCCCGGCGGTCAGGAGGAACAGCAGGACGCCGAGGACCAGCTGCTGGTTCGACGGCAGCCGCAGCCACTCCCGGCCGAGCCAGTCCAGCCAGTCCAGCCGGACGACGGCGTCGCGCAGCTGCGCCCAGGTCGGCACCGGGCTCACCGGCCGCGGGCTGCGGACGACGACCAGCCGGTCGCCGGTCAGGTACCGGGTCGGCCACAGCGCCTCCCCGTCGGGGGTCGCCGAACTCATGTGCGGGTCCTCTCCTCGCCGGTCCTCCTCCCAGCATCGGCAGCGAGGGCGGGGACTCCTGTCCAGCGCGCCGCCTTCCTGCCGCCGGTCAGCCCGTCCGCAGCCGCGTGCAGTCCGCGGCGCCCGGTGCGGTGGGCTCCGCGGCGTCGAGCACCTCGACGACCAGGCTCATGACGAGCGGGTCGCCGGGCAGGTCCTCGTGGCGGGTACGGGCATCGGCGCACACCGACTGCACCGGCACGTCGAGCGCGCCGTCCAGCCGCGCGGACTCCGGCGGGGTGACCGTCGCGTCCGCCGTCGTCCAGACCGAGATCCACTCCGGGCCCTCCGGCGTCTCGTCGCCGGCGTTCAGCCCGGCCACCAGCGCGCTGCCCGTCGTCATCTGCCGGCACCCCTCCGGGCACCGGTCCGGGGCGACGGCGGCGGCCAGGTCGGCGACGGTCGTGCCGTGGTGCGGCGCGCCGAGGGTGACCACGCGGCGGGCCACCTCGGCACCGCCGTCGGCGGCCCACAGCCGGGCGACCAGCCCGCCGGCCGAGTAGCCGACGACATCGACGCTGCCGGCGCCGGTGCGGGCCAGGGCGCCGTCGACGGCGTCAGCGAGCGCGTCGGCCGCGGCGGTGAGGTCGCCGGTGCCGTCGCCGGGCAGGTCGACCACCGTCGCGTCCCGGCCCGCCGCACCCAGGCGGTCGGCCAGCGGCCGGAGCGCCGCGGTGGAGCCCCCGTAGCCGGGCACCAGCAGCACCGGTCCCGGCTCCTCCGCCTCGGCGGACGTGCCGGCGGCCCCCCGGTCGCCGCCCCACAGCAGCACCGCCCCCACCACCAGGATCGCGACGAGGGTGAGGGCCGTGGCCCCCAGGACGAGGCGGCGGGGGATCGGGGGACCGGCGGGCACCCGCCCACTGTCCCCGATCTCGCCGCCGCACGGCCGGCCTGGTGGACTGCCCGCGTGGGAGGGACGCCGTGCTGAGCCGGGAGGAGTACCTCGCCGCGTGGTCGGAGTGGCACGGCGGGACCGACCCGGCGGGCAACCGGCTGGTCCGCGGCTGGCTGTCGGCGGCCTACGCCGCGGCCCGCCCGCTGGCCGGACTGCCGCCGATCGCGGCCACGGCGCTCGGACTCGCGGTCGCCGTCGCCGCCGTCGTCCCCGCCTGGGCCGGCGGCGCGTGGCTGGTGCTGGCCGGGCCGCTCATCGGCGTCTCCGCCGTCCTCGACTCCCTCGACGGCGCGCTGGCCATCGCCACCGGCCGGGCCTCGCGCCGCGGGTTCGTCCTCGACTCCGCGGTGGACCGGCTCTCCGAGGCCGCCTTCGCCGCCGCGCTGTGGGCCGCCGGCGCACCCGGCTGGCTGGCCGCCACGTACGGCGCGCTCTGCTGGCTGCCCGACTACCTGCGGGCCCGGGCCGGGCAGGCCGGCGTCGCCGAGACCGGCGCCGTCTCGGTCTGGGAGCGGCCGAGCCGGGTGGCGATGACCGGTTTCACCCTCGGCGGGGCCGGGGTGCTCTCCGGCCTGGACCTCGCGACCGAGACGGTGACCGCCGGCACCGCTGCGGGATGCCTGCTCGGCGTCGTCGGCGTCGCCCAGCTCGGGGTGTCGTTGCGCCGGGCGCTGGCCGACTGACGCCGGAGCGGCGCCGGACGGCGGCGCCCGGGGGCGCCTCCTAGGCTGGTCGCGGCCCGGCACCCCCGCCGTCCACCTCGTCCCGACACCGCGCGGGCCGTCAGAGACCGTCCCCGAGGGAGCCCCCGTGCCCGTCGTCGTCACCGGATCCATCGCGACCGACCACCTGATGACCTTCCCCGGCAAGTTCACCGAGCAGTTCGTCGAGGGCCAGATGGAGAACGTCTCGCTCTCCTTCCTCGTCGACGACCTGGTGCAGCACCGGGGCGGCGCGGGCGCGAACATGGCCTTCGGCCTGGGCCTGCTGGGCCTGGGGCCGGTGCTGGTCGGCGCGGTGGGCAGCGACTTCGCCGACTACGAGGCGTGGCTGAACCGGCACGGCGTCGACACCGGCAGCGTGCACTGGTCCGAGCTCAAGCACACCGCCCGGTTCGTGTGCACCACCGACGCGGTGAACAACCAGATCGCCTCCTTCTACTCGGGCGCGATGAGCGAGGCGTCGTCCATCGAACTGGCGCCGGTCGCCCGCCGGGTGGGCGAGCCGGACCTCGTCGTCGTCGGCCCCAACGACCCGACCGCGATGGTGCGGCACACCCAGGAGTGCCGCGCCCGCGGCTACCGCTTCGCCGCCGACCCCAGCCAGCAGCTGGCCTGGGCCGACGGCGGGATGATCCGCGACCTCGTGGACGGCGCCGAGGTGCTGTTCACCAACGAGTACGAGGGCGCGCTGCTGCTGCAGAAGACCGGCTGGACCGACGCCGAGGTGCTCGACCGCGTCGGCACGTGGGTGACCACCCGCGCCGCGGACGGCGTCCTGGTGCGGCAGGCCGGGACCGAGCCGATCTCGGTGATCGCCGTCCCCGAGACCAAGCCCGTGGAGCCCACCGGTGGCGGCGACGCCCTGCGCGCCGGGTTCATCGCCGGCCGCACGTGGGGGCTGTCCCTGGAGCGGGCCACCCAGCTCGGGTCGGCGGTGGCCACCGAGGCCGTCGAGGTCATCGGCACGCAGGAGTACGAGCTGCGGAAGGGCCCGTTCCTCGAGCGGTTCGCCGCCGCGTTCGGCGCCGACGCCGCCGACGAGGTCGCCCCCCACCTGCCCGGCTGAGCGCCGGGTGCTCCGTTCCCGTTCCCGGGCCCGGGTCTGGGGAGCACGTTCTGTGCACAGACCGTGCTCCAGCGGGCTCCGACAGCACGTTCTGCGCACAGACCGCGCTGCCCTCGGCTACTCGTTGCGGAGCTGCTCGCCGATCGAGGGGTCCTCGCTCCAGCGGCGGTAGGAGATCCGGCGGATCTCCTTGACCTCGCCGACCGTCGTCCACTCGTTGCCCCCGAGGCGGGCCAGGGGCTGCAGGTGCTCGATCCGCGGCCGGCCGTCGGCGACCGCGCTCTCCCAGACGCTGACCAGCTCGACGCGGCCGAAGACGACCGTGCTGTCGCCCAGCCGCAGCGTGGAGTGCAGCGTGCACTCCACCGCGACCGGCGACTCCGCCACCCGCGGCACCGACACCCGCTCGCCGGGCTCGAGGGCCACGCCGCACTCCACGGCCTCGCTGGTGCCCGGGGGGAAGTCCGTACCACTGGCGTTGACCTGCTCGAACAGCCACTCCGGGGCCAGGCTGACGGTGAACTCCCCGGTGGCCTCGACGTTGCGCAGCGAGTCCTTGCGGCCGACCGAGGTGAACTGCACGACCGGCGGGTCGACGCAGGCCACGGTGTAGAAGGAGTGCGGCGCCAGGTTCACCACGCCGTCGGCCGAGCGGCTGGTCACCCAGGCGATCGGGCGGGGCACGACGATCGAGTTGAGCACCCGGTAGAAGGCGCCGCTGTCCATGGCCGCGGGGTCGAACGGCACGCGGGCGTGCGGGCTGGTCACCGGGGCATCGTCTCCCAGGCCGGGCCGGCCGCGCCGACCGGGCGGCCCCGCCAGGACAGCGTGCCCCGCCGCCGGCCGGCCACCGAACCGGCCAGCAGGACGTCGAACAGCAGCACCGACACCGGGTGTGCCAGGGAGTCCGGCCACACCCGGCTGCCGGTGACCGCCGCCGACACCGCCCGCCCGGCCACCCCCGCCGCGTAGCCGGCCAGCCCCGCCCGCGAGCCCTGCAGCGCCGCCAGCGCGGGCAGCACCTCCACCGCGGTCAGCCCGGCGGCGACCGCGACGCTCGCCGCCGGGGACCCGCCGACCGAGGCCCACAGGGACTTCGCGTACCCGGCGCGCAGTTCGCCCCAGCCCGCGTACATGCGGCACGCGGCCAGCCGTGACCCGTCGACCGGCACCGCCCGGCCGCCGGCCCGCTTCACCGCCCGCGCCAGGGCGACGTCCTCGATCACCTCGCCGCGGACCGCGCCGTGCCCGCCGGCCGCCGCGTAGCCCGCCCGCGTTGCGACCAGGAACTGCCCGTTGGCCGCGGTCAGCGACGGCCGGGGCGAGCGCTCGGCCAGCCGCACCGGCAGCGTCGTCATCCACAGCCACGGTCCGAGGGGCTGCACCAGCCGCTCGGCGAGCGTGCCCGTCACCGGCCGGGGCCACGGCGAGACCAGATCCAGACCGTGCCGGTCCAGCAGCGCCACGGCACCGGCCACGGCGTCCGGGAAGAGCCGGACGTCGGCGTCGACGAACACCAGGACGCCGTCCACCGTGTCCTCCGCAGCCGCGCCGACGGCGCACGCGTGCGGCTTGCCCAGCCAGCCCGCGGGCGGCTCCGGCGCGGTCACCAACCGCACCCGTGGGTCGTCCACCGCCCGGACCGCCGCCGCGGTGCCGTCGGTGGAGCCGTCGTCGACGACCACGACACGCAGGTCGGACACGGCCTCCTGCGCCAGCACCGCGGCCAGGCAGGCGCCGACCTGCGCCTCCTCGTCCCGCACCGGCAGCACCACCGTCACGGCGCAGCGCACCGGCGGCGGGCGCTCCGGAGGACGGCGCAGCAGGACGGCGTTCAGTGCGGCGTGCAGGGCACCGGCGACCGCCGCCCCGGACAGGACGCGCAGCAGCCGGCCGCTCACCGCCGCGGAGCCCGGCGGGCCTGGCGCGCGAGCGCGACGAGGACGGGGACGGCGAGGACGACGCCCCACGCCGCGGACCCGGGCAGGCCGAGCCAGCCGGCGTGGGCCAGCGCACCGCCGAGGGTCATCCAGGCCAGGGCGAGCAGCGGGGCGCCGTCGCCGAGGCGGGGGGACGTGCCGGCGACGAGGAGGTCCAGCAGCGTCATGAGCACCAGCCCGGCGAGCAGCCAGCCCGCGAGGTTGGTCAGGGGCACCGTGTCGATGCCCGGCAGTGACGGCCGCGGGTGCGCCCACGTCCAGTAGCCGGCCTGGACCATCTGCGGATCGAGCACGACGTCCCAGGCGGCGAAGACCGCCGCGGCGACGGCGACGCGCGCCGGGCGGTCGCGGGACGGGCGCACCCCGCGGGTCAGCCGGGCCGCCAGCAGCCAGCTCGGCCAGGCCATCATCAGCCAGGCCAGCGGCACCAGGAACGGGACGCCGAACAGCGTGGGCCCGAGGTCGTCGCTGTAGACGTACTGCCCGTACGGGACGCCGGTGGCCAGCCCCACCGCCTCGAAGGCCACGGCCGTCACGGCGGTGACCAGCAGGACGCCGGCGCCGGTGCGGGCGCCCCGGCTGAGCCCGGCGTGACCGACCGACAGGGCGGCACCGAGCAGCACGATGGTCCAGCTGACGACGTTCCGGGCGGCGCCGTCGGTGAGCGGGTAGGAGACGGCGACCAGCACCAGGAGCCCGGCCAGCGCCCAGGGCACGAGACCGGCCGCGCGGCGCGCCCGCGGCACGGTCAGGGTCACCGCCGGCTCCGCACCCGGCGGGCCAGCCGGCCGGCCGCCGCGCGGGCCCTCGGAGGCAGCCGCCGGTCGGCGAGGACGACGCCGGCCGCCGTCCGCCCGGAGTTGCCGGAGACCCCGCCACCGGGGTGGGTGGAGGCGCCGGCCAGGTAGAGGCCGGGCAGCCCCGGCACCCGGTAGCCCGCCAGCGCCGGCGTCGGCCGGAAGGCGAACATGCTGGCCAGGCCCATCTCCACGTGCATGACGTTGCCACGCAGCAGGGACAGTTCGCGTTCCAGCAGCACCGGCGTCTGGACGTACAGCCGCTGTACCGACGCCGCGAAGCCGGGCGCGTACCGGTCGACGGCCGCGACGAGGCGCTGCGCCTCCGACTCGGCGAGGGCGTCCCAGTCCGTGCCGTCGGCGAGTGCGTACGGGTACCACTGCCCCCACACGGTGACCACGTGCTGCCCGGGCGGGGCGAGGGTGTCGTCGGTGGCGGAGAAGCACATGGCCAGCGGCACCGGCTCCCGGGGCAGCCGGCCGGCCCGCCAGTCGCCGTGCGCGGCGGCCAGCTGCGCGCGGTCGGTGCACAGCAGCTGCAACCCGCCCTGCGCCAGCTCCTGCGGCACGCCCGGGTAGACCGGTGGGGAGTCGGTGAGCGCCCGCAGGACCAGCCCGAAGCCGTTGCCCAGCGGCGGGTCGGCGTCGGCCAGGGCGGGCGGGGCGTGGTCCCCGGCCAGGTCGCGGGTGGCCAGCACGTGGCAGGCGGCGACGACCACGGGCGCGGCGATCCGCCGTCCGGACGTCGTCCGCACGCCGGCCACCCGGCCGTCGTCCACCAGGAGCCGGGCGGCGCCGTCGCCGAGGGTGACCCGCCCGCCGTCGGCCTCGAGCCGGCGGCGGAGGGCGGCGCTCAGGCCGCCGGAGCCGCCGACCGGGTGCCCGGGCGGCACGTCGTGCAGCAGCGTCGCCCAGGCCACCATCGCCGCGGTGCCCGGCTCGGACGTGGGCGGACCCGACTGCGCGCCGAACCAGGCCAGCGCCGCCTTGAGCCGCTCGCTGGTGAACCAGCGGTCCAGCAGCGCGTCGCCGGACCCGAGGAAGTCGACGGCGAGGTCGCCGCCGGGCGTGCGCGGCCGCCCGTCGGCCGGGGCGCCGAGCGGCCAGAAGGAGCGCAGCAGCCCGGCGGCGTTCGGCCGGCGGCCGAAGGAGGCGACGACGGCCCGGCTGCGGGGCGCCCAGACCTCGACGAAGCGCCGGTAGGCCGCGGCGTCCGCGGGCCCGCAGGCGGCCTCGATCGAGGCGCAGGTGGCGTCGAGGTCCACGGAGAAGACCAGCGGACGGCCGTCGGGACCGGGGGCGCCGGGGCAGGGGGCGGGGGCGAAGCCCCAGGGGTCGCAGTCGAGGTAGCGCAGGCCGTGCGCGGCCAGGTCGAGCTCCTCGACGATGCCGCTCTGCCGGATGATGACGTGCGCGCTGGAGCCGCGGTCGACGCGGACGCCGGGCCACCGCTCGACGGTGGAGACCGCGCCGCCCAGCACCTCGTCGGACTCGACGACCTCCACCGCCAGCCCGGCGCGGGCCAGGTAGCAGGCGGCGACCAGCCCGTTGTGCCCGGCGCCGACGACGACGGCGTCGACGGTGGCGTCGGCGCTCACGCGGAGTCGGACCGGGGCACCGGGGAGGGCAGCGGGAGGCGGGCGCCGAGGATCGCGAACGGCCGCGAGTCGCCGGGGAAGTGGTGGTTGCGGGCCAGGTCGACGAAGCCGTCGGCGTGGTACAGCCGGAAGGCCTTGGTGTCGTTGTCCGGGGTCGACAGCAGCGCCGCCGGGTACGGCAGGTCGGCGACCAGAGCGTGCAGCAGCCGGCGGCCCAACCCGCGGCTCTGGTGGTCGGGGTGGACGTGCAGCTCGCAGACCTCGAAGGCGCCGGGCAGCCACCGCTTCGCCGTCCGCCGGTCCAGCGCGGCCCGCACCTGGTCGTGCCACCACTGCCCCGGTGCCACGAGGTAGCCGTAGCCGAACCCGACCAGCTGCTCGCCCTCGGGGGTCGTCACGAACGCCCCCACGGCCCGGAACCCGGCGCGCTCGGTGTGCTGGATGGCGTAGCCGTACCGGCCGGCGACGACCGACGGCGAGTACCCCATGGCCGCGCCGTAGATCGCCAGGGCGTCGTGCATGTGGTCACGCAGCCACGTGGTGGGGAGCTCGGTGACCCGGGTGGCCGGGGTCGTGCCGGTCACGGGGCGACCACCTCCACCGGGGCGACGAGGCCGTTGCCGACCTCGGCGGCCGTGCCACAGGTCAAGCGGAGCAGCTCCTCGTAGGTGGTGGGGAAGACCGCGTGCGGGTGCCCGGCCGCGGCCCAGACCCGCTCGTGGCGGGCCAGTTCGATGTCGACCAGCGTGCCGATCGGCTCGGGGTGGCCGATCGGGGCCACGCCGCCGATCGGCTGGCCGGTGTGCCGGCGGACGAAGTCGGGGGAGCCCGGCCGCATGCCGGGGACGCCGAGCAGGGCCGCGACCTGGACGACGTCGACCCGGTGGGCGCCGCTGGTGAGCACGAGCACCGGCGTGTCGTCGACGTCGAAGACCAGGCTGTTGGCGATCGCGCCGACGGGGACGCCGAGCTGTGCGGCGGCCGCGGCGGCGGTGCGGGCGCTGCCGGGCAGCTCGCGCACCTGCCCGGTCGCGCCCGACTCGGCCAGGAGCCGGGCGAAGGCGGCCACCCGCGGGTGCTCGGGTCGGCTCATGGGTCCGATCCTGCCATTGGCCCGGACCGCCCGCGCCCGCGCGAGCTGCGGCATCTCCCCACTGCCGCGCGTCCCGCTTGACGTCGTCGGTGGGGTCGGGTCTACTCGACGTCGTTCGAACACGCGTTCGAACAGCGAGCCGGCCTCCCGCCGCTCCCGGGTCCTTCCCCACCCGGTTGCGGTGGGCCGGGGCCGGCCGCTCGGCGCAGAGCGGTGGGGAGTCTGTCATGAGCCGGGTGCTGGGTGGGGTCGGCGGTCGGGTCGGCGAGGAGGTGCAGGTGGAGCGAGGGCCGCTCGGTCCGGCACAGTTCTGGCGCGGGCAGTCGCGGTACGTCGTGGGCGAGCTGCTCGACTCGTGGGTGGAGACCGCGCCCTGGTGGGACGCCGGGGTGGCCGGCGGCGCCTCCGCCGAGCTGGTCGCCACCCGCGAGGTGTGGCGGCTGGAGGCGGTCCGGGCCGGGCGCTCCCGGATGAGCTTCGCCGGGGTCTTCGACCTGTCCTGGGACCCGACGGCCAACCAGTGGTCGCTCGTGCGGGTGCACGACTGATGGGCGCCGTCCACGTCATGGCCGACCAGCTGCCGCTGCCCCCACCGCTGCCCCCGGCTGCCGTCCAGTTGCTCGACCAGGCCTCCCGGGCGCTGGCGGAGGCGGCGGCGAGCACCGACGCGCGCCAGCGCTACGCCACCGCCCACCTGGGTGCCCTGCGCGCCGCCGCGGCGGTGCTCGCCGCCCGCACCCGTCCGGAGGGCGGCCGCCGGCGGCCGCGCAGCGCCTGGGTGCTGCTCGGCCAGGTCGCCCCGGAGCTGGGCGAGTGGGCCACCTTCTTCGCCGCCGGCGCCGCCAAGCGGGCCGCCGCGGAGGCCGGCCTGTCCCGGGCGGTCACCGAGCGCGAGGCCGACGACCTCGTCCGCGACGTCCGCGCCTTCCTCGCCGTGGTCGAGAGCAGCCTGGGCAGCACGCCGCCCGAGCCCGAGTCGCCCCGCCTGGCGCGGCCCCGGGTGGTCGGCGGCTCCGAGCACCGTCGCCGGAGGTGAGCGAGCTCGCGAGCTCACCAGGGGGCGCAGCAGCCCCGCGAACGCGGCCGACGAGCGCCAGCGAGTCGGACTCGTGAGCGCCGACCCCTTCGTCCACCTCCACGTCGCCTCGGGCTACTCCATGCAGTACGGGGCCAACCACCCGGCCGACCTGGTGAACCGGGCCGCCGAGCACGGCATGCGCGCCCTGGCGCTGACCGACCGGGACGGGCTCTACGGCGCGGTGAAGTTCGCCCTCGCCTGCCGGGCGGCCGACGTGCGCCCGGTCTTCGGGGTGGACCTGGCCGTGGTCCCGTCGGTCGACTCGACCGTCCCACCGGCGCTGGCGCCGGCCCTCGGTGGAGGGCACTCGTCCGGGCTGGCCCGCGCGCGCCGGCCGGACACCCCGGCCGGGCGGGCCGGCTCGGGGCGCCGGGTGCCGGCCCGCGGCGGTGCCAGCGTCGACCCGCGGCTGCCGCGGGTCACCTTCCTCGCCCGGGACGGCGCCGGCTGGCGCTCGCTGTGCCGGCTCACCAGCGCCACCCACCTGCGCGGCACGCGCGGGGAGCCGGTGAGCTCGCTGGCGCTGGCCGCCGAGCACGCCACGGGGCTGGTCGCGCTGCTGGGCCCCGACTCCCCGGTGGGGCGGGCGCTGGCGGCCGGCCGGGCCGACGTCGCCGCCGCGCGGCTGGCGGCCTGGCGCGCGGTCTTCGGCGCCGGCTCCCTGGTGCTGGAGGTCGTGCACCACCGCGGCCGGGGCGATCGCGCCCGGGGGCAGGCGCTGATGCGCTTCGCCGCCGCCGAGGGGGTCCCGGTGGTGCTGACCAACGCGGTCCGCTACGTCGACGCCCTCGACGCGCCCACCGCCGACGTCCTCGACGCTGCACGCCGGCTGGTCCCGCTCGACGCCCGGCACGTCGACCGGCGCACCGCCGAGGGCTACCTGAAGTCGGGCAAGGAGATGGCCCAGGTCGCCGAGGAGCTCGTCGGCCCCGACCGCGAGGCGGTGCTGCGGTTGCTGGAGCGCACTGCCCGGCTGGCCGAGCAGTGCGCCGTCGACGTCCGGGCCGATCTCGGCATCGGCACCGTGCGCTACCCCGAGCTCGACGTGGTCACCACCCCGGCCGAGCAGGGGATGGGGCCGTCGCAGGTGCTGCGGGCGCGCTGCGAGGCCGGGCTGGGCCGGCGCGGGATGGCCCTGACCGAACGGGTGCGGGTGCGGCTGGAGGAGGAGCTGGAGGTGATCGACGCCCTCGGCTACCCGTCCTACTTCCTCACCGTCGCCGACGTGGTGGACCTCATCTCGAGCTTGAGGGTCCGCGCGGCGGCGCGCGGCTCAGGGGCCGGGAGCCTGGTCACCTACCTGCTCGGCATCTCCGACGTCGACCCGATCCGCTACGGCCTGCTGATGGAGCGCTTCCTCTCCCCGCTGCGCCACCAGCTGCCCGACATCGACATCGACGTGGAGTCCGCGCGCCGGATGGAGGTCTACGACGCGGTCATCGACCGCTTCGGGGCGCACCGGGTCAGCTGCATCTCGATGATGGACACCTACCGGGTGCGGCACGCCATCCGGGACGTCGGTGCCGCGCTGGGCCTGCCCCCGGCGGAGATCGACGCCGTCGCCAAGGCCTTCCCGCACATCCGGGCCAACCAGGTGCACGCCGCGCTCAAGGACCTCCCGGAGCTGCGGGCCAGCCGGCTCGGGTCGCGGCGCAGCGGCGGCTCGGGCGACCTCGACCTGCTGTTCGACCTCGTCGCCCGGCTCGACGGCCTGCCCCGGCACATCGCCCTGCACCCGTGCGGGGTGCTGCTCTCCGACGCCACGCTGCTCGACCGCACCCCGGTGGAGAACAGCTACCTCGGCTACCCGATGAGCCAGTTCGACAAGGACGACGTCGAGGAGCTCGGGCTGCTCAAGCTGGACCTGCTCGGCATCCGGATGCAGTCGGCGATCGCGCACGCCCTCGACGAGGTGGCCCGGGTCGACGGGGAGGTCGTCGACATCGACGCCGTGCCCCGCGACGACCCGACGACGTTCGAGCTGATCCGCAGCACCCGCACCCTCGGCATGTTCCAGATCGAGTCGCCGGGGCAGCGGGAACTGGTCGGCAAGTTCGGGCCGCAGACGTTCGAGGACATCATCATCGACATCTCGCTGTTCCGGCCCGGGCCGGTGAAGAGCGACATGGTCACCCCCTTCCTCATGGCCCGGAACGGCTGGCGGGACACGGTCTACCCCCACCCCGACCTCGCCTTCGCCCTCGAGGAGACCGCCGGGGTGGTCGTCTTCCACGAGCAGGTGCTGCAGGTGGTCCACCGGATGACCGGCTGCACCCTGGCCGAGGCCGACGAGGTGCGGCGTGCGCTGGGGGAGAAGGACGCCCACCCGGAGGTGCGCGCCTGGTTCGTGCCGCAGGCGCTGGCCGCGGGCTACCAGCCCGAGGTCGCCGAGCAGGTGTGGGAGGTGCTGGTCGCCTTCGGCTCGTTCGGGTTCTGCAAGGCCCACGCGGCGGCCTTCGCCCTGCCCACCTACCAGTCGGCGTGGCTCAAGGCGCACCACCCGGCGGCCTTCCTGGCCGGGGTGCTCACCCACGACCCGGGCATGTACCCCAAGCGGCTCATCCTCGACGACGCCCGCAACTTCGGCGTCCGCGTGCTGGGCCTGGACGTCAATGCCTCGACCGGCGCCTACCGCGTCGAGCGGCTGGACGACGAGGACGAGGACGCGGGCCCGTCGTGGCGGCGGCCGGAGTGGATGCCGACGTCGATGGCCGACCCGTCGCGGTACGGCATCCGGCTGTCCCTGGCCGACGTCAAGGGGATCTCCGACGACGAGGTGGCCCGCGTCGTCGCCGGGCAGCCCTACCGGTCGCTGACCGACTTCTGGCACCGGGCGTCGGTGTCCCGGCCGGTGGTGGAGCGGCTGGTGCTGGCCGGCGGCTTCGACTCCCTCTACGGCTTCGGGGTGCGCGATCGAGAGGCCGGCCGGCCCACCCGCAGCCGTCGGCAGGTCACCCGCCGTGACCTCCTGCTCCAGATCGGTGAGCTGGACCGGTGGAGCCGCAACGGTGCGAAGGCGAGCTCCGGCGGGCAGCTCAGCCTCGACCTCATGGGGCTGGAGCTCCCCGGGGAGGAGGACGCCGGCCCGGAGGAGGCGGGCCTCAGCTGGGCCACGGGCAGCGGGCTGCCCGAGTTCACCGACGCCGAGCTGGTCCGCGCGGAGCTGGAGGTCCTGGGCCTGGACGCCAGCCGGCACGTCGTCGACTTCTACCGGCCGTTCCTCGCCGCGATCGGCGCGGTGCCGGCCGGGGAGCTGCTCGGCAGCCGCAGCGGCGCGGAGGTGCTCGTCGCCGGGGTCAAGGTGGCCACCCAGACGCCGCCGATCCGGTCCGGGCGGCGGGTGGTCTTCGTGACCCTCGACGACGGCACCGGCTGCACCGACTCCACCTTCTTCGAGGACGCGCAGGGTCCCTACGCCGCCACGGTCTTCCACTCGTGGCTGCTGGTCATCCGGGGGGTGCTGCGCCGCACCGGCCCGCGGGGGGTGTCGCTGCGGGCCACCGGGGCGTGGGAGCTGCCGGCGCTGCACGAGGCGTGGGAGACCGGCGGGGTGGCCGCGGTCGCCGAGCAGATGGCGGCACCGGGGGAGTACACCGAGGCGGCCATCACCGGGGCGGCGGCCTCCCGCGGCTCGCGCCCGGTGGTGGTCAAGCCGGTGCTGGTCCACCCGACCGGGTTCCGGATGTCGCCCTACGCCGACATCAAGCCGGCAGGGGACGACGCCGCCACCGCGGCGCGGCGGGCGGCCGCGGCACCGCGGAAGCTGTGGCACTCCAGCCCCGGCAGCTCGGGTCACTGAACAGGCCCCGCCGGTGGCGTGCGGTTCCGGCGCGTTCCCCCGCCGGGGTGCGCCGGAACCGCACACCCACCGGCGACGAGAGCCCGATGAGTTCCGGGCGGCCGCGCCGTCTCCTCCCTGACGGCAGACCAACCGGGGAGGAGACCCCCATGCCGAAGCAGATCCCGTGCCTGTGGTTCGACGGCCAGGCCGAGGAAGCCGCCCAGCTCTACACCTCGGTCTTCCCGAACAGCTCGATCGGTGACGTCACCCGCTACGGCCCCGACATGCCGCCGCCCATGGAGGAGGGCGACGTCCTCACCGTGGACTTCACCCTCGACGGGCAGGAGTACACGGCCCTCAACGGCGGGCCGCAGTTCCCGTTCACCGAAGCGATCTCGTTCCAGATCATGTGCGCCGACCAGGACGAGGT
This sequence comes from Geodermatophilus sp. SYSU D00705, assembly GCF_054050135.1. Taxonomy (NCBI): domain Bacteria; kingdom Bacillati; phylum Actinomycetota; class Actinomycetes; order Geodermatophilales; family Geodermatophilaceae; genus Geodermatophilus; species Geodermatophilus sp. SYSU D00705. The sequence continues at coordinate 54,939 of NZ_JBJGYT010000026.1, forward strand.
CGACCACTACTGGGACCGGCTCATCGCCGACGGGGGCGAGGAGAGCCAGTGCGGCTGGCTCAAGGACAGGTTCGGCGTCTCGTGGCAGGTCGTCCCCGTCGAGATGCTCAGCCTGCTGAACGACCCCGACCCCGGCCGGGCGCAGCGTGCCACCCAGGCGATGCTGCAGATGCGCCGCCTCGACATCGCCGAGATCCGGCGGGCCGCCGACAGCGTCCCCGCCTGAGGGGCCCCGTCCAGAGGCTCGCCGCGAGCGTGCGAGCGGTGAGGACGGGGTTCTCCTTGGCTCTTGGCCCCGTCCAGAGGCTCGCCGCGAGCGTGCGAGCGGTGAGGACGGGGTCCTCCTTGGCTCTTGGCCCCGTCCCGAGGCTCGCCGCGAGCGTGCGAGCGGTGAGGACGGGTCCTCCTTGGCTCTTGGCCCCGTCCAGAGGCTCGCCGCGAGCGTGCGAGCGGTGAGGAGGACGGGGTCCTTATAGGCTCCGACGGGTGCCGCCGTCTGCTCCTGCCTCGCCCGCCGCGGACCAGCTCCCTGCCCGGGCGGCCGCCGTCTGGGCCGCCCTGGACCCGCTCGTCGCGGCCGGCACCCCGCTGCGGGTGCTCGACGTCGGCGGGGGCAGCGGCAACTTCGCCGTCCCGCTGGCGCGTCTCGGCCACGAGGTGACCGTCGTCGACCCCAGCGCCGACGCCCTCGCCACCCTCCACCGCCGGGCGGAGACCGCCGGCGTCGCGCGGCGGGTCCGTGGCGTGCAGGGCGACGGGGACCTGCTGCACGAGGTGGTCCCGGCGGGGAACGGCGACGAGGGCAGCTACGACCTGGCCCTGTGCCACTCGGTGCTCGAGGTCGTCGACGACCCCGCCACCACCCTCCGCGAGATCGCCCGCGCGCTGCGCTCGGGCGGCACCGCCAGCATCGCCGCGGCCAACCGGGCCGGGGCGGTCCTCGCCCGCGCGGTCGCCGGGCACCCGGTCGAGGCCCTCGCGCTGCTCGAGGACCGCGACCCCGCCCCGCGCCGCGCGGCCCGCCCCGCCCGCCGGCGCTTCACCCCCGACGACCTGCTCGCGTTGGTCGAGGGCGCGGGGCTGCAGCCGGGCACCTGGCGGGGGGTCTCGGTCGTCGCCGACCTCCTCGACGTCACCTCCGGCGCTGACCCGGCCGCCGTCCGCGGCCTGGAGCTGGCGCTGGCCGGGAGCTCGCCCTACCGCGACGTCGCCGCGGGGCTGCACGTCCTGGCCACCCGGACGTGACGCGGGACGGCGCAGTGTCGGCCGCGTCCCTCCCGGCGGACCTGGCCCGCCCCCGCTACGGGACCGCGACGCTCGCCGACGTCCTCCCCGGGGCCGCCGCCGCCCTGGGCGTCCCGGTGGAGCGCGGGGACCTGCCCGCCGACCCCCTCGGGCTCACCGCCGCCCTGGCCGGCGCCCGCCGGGTGGCCGTCCTGCTGGTGGACGGCCTCGGTGCCGACCTCGTGCGCGCGCACGCCGACGTCGCGCCCGTCCTCGCCGGCCTGTCCACCCCCGTCGGTGACCTGTCGGCGCCCTGCCCCAGCACCACCCCGGTCAGCCTCGCCACCCTCGGCACCGGCCTGCCCCCGGGCAGCCACGGGATCCTCGGCTTCGTCACGGCCGTACCGGGGGAGGAGCGCACCCTCAACCACGTCCAGTGGGCCGACGACCCCGACCCGCAGGCCTGGCAGGCCCGGCGCAGCGTGTTCGAGCAGGTCGCCGCCGCGGGCGTCGAGGTCAGCGCCGTCGCCCCCTACGCCTTCGCCGGCTCCGGGCTCACCCGGGCGGTCTACCGCGGCGCGCGGTACGCGGGCACCGTCAGCCCGGGCGACCTCGCCGCCCGCCTGGTGCACTCGCTGGCGGCCGCCCCGCGCAGCCTCGCGTACGGCTACACCGCCGAGCTCGACCTCACCGGCCACGTGCGCGGGCTGGACTCCGACAGCTGGCGGGCCCAGCTTGCCATCGTCGATCGGCTCGTCGAGCAGGTCGTCGACGGCCTGCCCGACGACGCCGCCCTGCTCGTCACCGCCGACCACGGGATGCTCGACGTCCCGCCGGAGACCCGCATCGACCTCGACGCCGACCCGGTCCTCGACGAGGGCGTCCGGCTGCTCGCGGGGGAGCCGCGGGCCCGCTACGTGCACGCCGTCGACGGCGCCGCCGACGACCTGCTGGCCCGGTGGCGGGAGGTCCTCGGCGACCGCGCCTGGGTCGCCGGCCGGGACGAGGCGATCGCCAGCGGCGTGTTCGGCCCGGTGGACGACGACCTCGCGCAGCGGATCGGGGACGTCGTCGCCCTCGCCCGTGGCACCTGGGCGCTCACCGCGACCGAGCGGGAGCCCGGTCCCAGCCGGCTGGTCGGCTACCACGGTTCGCTCACCGCGACCGAGCTGGCGATCCCGTTGCTCGCCGCGCGGGGCCGCGCCCTGACTTGAGTGCTGCGTCCCCGCGCGGCCGTTGACGGCGGCGGCCGGGAGGACGGACGACAGTGCCCGGCGACCGGCGCTCGACGTCCCCCTCGATCCCGGCAGGGCGGAGTCCCCGATGACCGCCAGGCGCGCACGCCGCACACCCGTCTGGACCGGCCTGGCCCCCGCGCCGGTCGTCGCGGTGCTCCTCGTGGGGTCGGTGCTGGTCGCGTCCGGCACGGCCGCCGCCGGCGCGGGAGCCTGACCCCTAGACTGCCGGGACCAGCCGCACGTGCCAGACGTGGGTGTGCGCCTCGTGGGTCGCCCGGCAGGTGAGCCGGGCCGCCTCCTCCGACATCCGGCTCTCCACCTCGGCCACCACGTCGCCGCCCGGGCCGGCGAGGGTCACCACCCACCGCTCCACGTCCGAGCCGTGCGGGGTCAGCCGCCGCACCGCGCGCGGCGGCAGGTCGTCGACGCCCAGGAGTGACAGCTCGCCCCGGGCGGCGTGCTGGGCGGCCTGCACCGGCGGCGGGCAGCCGGCGCGGCCGCGCAGCCACGGCAGCGCCACCCGCCCGGCGGCGTGCGCGGCCACCAGCGGGGCGCCGTCGTCGGGCACCTGCCCGTAGTAGAAACCGTGCGGCAGCACCAGCACGTTGGCCGCGAAGCGGTCACCGCCCAGGTGGCTGCACTCCCACACGTCGTCCGACGGCATCAGCCGCGCCAGCGGCCGGCCGCGCAGCGCGCAGCAGGCGTCGTGGCCGCCGTGCGCGCACACCAGGTACGTCGGCCCGGTGGCGGGCTCGCCGACCGAGCCGTCCCACGGGGCGTCGAGCAGTTCGCCGTCCGCGGCGCGGGAGGACCACCACAGCCCCTCCCGCCCGGGCCGGCCGTCGACGTAGGCCCAGCGGCGCGGGGAGTCGGTCAGCCGGTCGCCGGGCCGGCGGACGAGCAGCACCCGCACGTTCTCCACCCGCGCCCGGTGCGCCACCTCCTTGGCGACGTCGGGGTCGAAGCGGGACTGCCGCAGCGCGTCGACGCCCCACGGCCCCGGCTGCTCGATGAGCAGCCAGCGCTGCGCGGGGGAGGCAGTGGCCACCCCGGAGTCGCCGCGGACGAGCGCACGCACCGAGCAGCGGTCGTCGTCGATCCGGCCGACCGGCCGTCCGGGGACCTCCCCGGGGCGGCAGAAGTCGGTCGCGTCCGTCACGCCGGGCGGCTCACGATCCGGTCCCGGGCGCGCGGTCACGCGCCCCATCGTGCCCCGGGACCCGGCCGGGGACGACGGCGTCGGGGACGACCGCGATCGACTCGGTCACCAGCCGCCGCGCGAGGGTCAGCTGGTCGGCGTCGTCGAGGCCGGGCAGGTCGGCGACCTTCAGCTCGCCCGCGGCCAGCAGCGCGGCCAGCGCGGGGCGGGTCGCTGCGGGCGACTCGAGCGACCGGCGCCCGGCGTCCAGCGTCACCCGGTCGCCGTCGGCCTCTCGCAGCCGGCAGCGGAGGCGGGGGCGGACCCGCAGCACGGTGTCGGCGGTCAGGGCCGCGGCGGCGGTCGCCTGGGCCAGGGGCGCCACGGGCTCGGGCCGCACCTGGGCCCAGGTGCGGCTGCGCAGTCGGTCGGCGACCTCGGCGGGGTCGACCCGGTCCAGCCAGCCCTTCAGTGCGGCCACGACCGCCGTGACGTCACCGGTCACCGCCGACGGGTCGGCGAGGTCGAGGCCGAGCGGGAGGGAGCGACGCAGCTCGGGGTCCTCGGCGGCGAGCACGCGCACGAGGTCGAGCGCGGACTCGGCGGCCGCCCAGCGGGTCACCGGGTGAACCCCGATGGTGAGGTGCGCGCTGATCTCGCCCAGCGCGGTCGCCGCGTGCAGGTAGCCCCGGGGCAGGTAGAGGGCGTCGCCGGGGCGCAGCACCGCGTCGATCACCGGCTCGCCCTCGGCGGCGGCGGCCACGGCGGCAGCCCGGTCGTTCCACGGCTGGGTGCGCAGCGGGTCGGGGAGCACCGGCTCGTGGATGCGCCAGTGCTTCTCGCCGGCCACCTGCAGGACGAAGACGTCGTGCACGTCGTAGTGGGCGGAGAACCCGCGCGAGGACGGCGGGGTGATGTAGGCGTTGACCTGCGTGGGGTGTCCCAGGTCGGCGGCGAGCTGGTCGGCGAACTCGATCAGCGGCGGCCACAGCCGGTGCAGCCCCTGGAGGACCACGGTGCTGCCGTCGGCGAACAGTCGCAGCACCGCGTCGGAGGAGATCTGGTCGGCGATCTCCGCGCCGGCGCCGCCGGAGGTGGTGAACCGCTTCGGGTCGACCACCGCGCCGTCCTTGGCGATCCGCAGGAACGGGGTGCGCAGCCCGCGGCGGGACAGCAGCTCGTCGACCGCGGCCAGGTCGAGCAGGTCGGCGAAGGACCCGCCGGTCCGCTCGGCCCGGGTGAGCAGTGGCCGGCGCGACCAGTACTCCTCGGCGAAGACCTGCGGGTCGAGGGCGGTGCACCGACGCAGGGCCGGCCGGGAGTCCGGCCGGCCCTGCGTGGTGGTGGTCTCGGTCAGGCCGAACCGTCCGCGCCGCCGTCGGCACCGCCGTCCGCGCCACCGTCGCCCGCACCGCCGTCGGCGCCTCCGTCCGCGCCACCGTCGGCCCCGCCGTCACCCGCACCGCCGTCGGCGCCTCCGTCCGCGCCACCGTCGGCCCCGCCGTCGGAGCCGCCACCGGAAGCCCCGCCGTCGGCCGGGCCGTGCGCGCCGCTGTCAGCCCCGCCGTCGGCGCCGCCGTCACCCGCGCCGCCGTCGGCACCGCCGTCCGCGCCGCCGTCGCCCACGCCGGCCGTGGTCATGTCATCGTCGTCGAGCGCCATGGGTCTCCGATCACATCGGGTCGCGAGCCACCGGACGGTGGCCCTCCGGGCGTGCTGTACCTCACGCATCCTGCTCTCACACACCCGCTCCGAGCAGCGGGAACGGCGTGTCGGCAACGGCTCGGTCACGACGCGGTGTCGGGGTGCCGGGACCGCGCCGGGGGCGTTACCGTCCTCCCGACGTCGAACACGTGTTCGACGTCGGGAAGGGGTCATGAGCCAGTCCGCCCGTGCTGCCGGGTGCGGCGTGCTGCACGTCGACATGGACGCGTTCTTCGCCAGCGTCGAGGTGCGCCGCCGGCCAGAGCTGGCCGGCACCCCGGTGATCGTCGGCGGGGCCGGCAACCGCGGCGTGGTCACCTCGGCCACCTACGAGGCGCGCCGGTACGGGGTGCACGCCGCGATGCCCACCTCGCGGGCGCTGCGGCTGTGCCCGACGGCGACGGTGCTGCCGGGGGACATGGCGCTCTACGCCGAGGTGTCCCGGTCGGTCATGGCGCTGTTCCGCTCGATCACGCCGCTGGTCGAGCCGCTGAGCCTCGACGAGGCCTTCCTCGACGTCTCCGGGGCGTCCCGGCGGCTCGGCGACGCCGCCGAGATCGGGGAGTACATCCGCGCGCGCGTCTACGACGAGCAGGGCATCACCTGCTCGGTGGGCGTGGCCGGCACCAAGTTCGTGGCCAAGCTGGCCTCCACCTCCGCCAAGCCCGACGGGCTGCGCGTCGTCCGGCCCGCCGAGGTCATGGAGTTCCTGCACCCGCTGCCGGTCGGCGCGCTCTGGGGGGTGGGTGCCAAGACCGAGGAGGTGCTGCTGCGGCTGGGGCTGCGCACCGTCGGCGACCTCGCCCACGTGCCGGCCCGCACGCTGCAGCGGGCGGTGGGCCCCGCGGCCGGCTCCTCCCTGCACGAGCTGGCGTGGGGCCGTGACCCCCGGCGGGTGGTGCCCGACGAGCCGGAGAAGTCCGCCGGGCACGAGGAGACCTTCGCCACGGACGTCGACGACCCCGTGGTCATCCACCGGGAGCTGTTGCGGCTGTCCGAGCGGACGGCGGGCCGGCTGCGCGCGGGTGGCTGGCTGGCCCGCACGGTGAGCATCAAGGTGCGGTTCGCCGACTTCGCCACGATCACCCGGTCCCGCACCCTCGACGTCCCGACCGACGTCGGGCAGGAGCTCTACGACACCGCCCGCGCCCTGTTCGACGCCCTGGGGCTGGAGCGGGCGCGGATCCGGCTGGTGGGGGTCCGGGCCGAGCGGCTGGTCGAGGCCGGCTCGGCGCCCCGGCAGCTGGAGCTCGGCGCCCGGGAGCGCGGCCGCCGGGAGGCCGAGCTCGCCGCCGACCGGGCCGCCCGCCGGTTCGGTGCCGGCGCGGTGCGCCCGGCGACCCTGCTGCACCGCGACCGGCAGCGCACCCGGTGACCGCCGGCGAGGAACCCCGGACGGCGCTCGTTCGTCCTCTCCCTGGAGTCCCCGACCCACTCGCGAGAGTGATCACGGCGGGTCGGGGACGACTCGCCTTTCGCGCCCCGCAAAGGGCTCGTATCCTCGATGTCACCGTCGGCGGCACCTCCGACGGGATGTGTTCAGGCCCCATGGAGGTCGACGTGCCGCTCTCCGAGCACGAGCAGCGTCTGCTGGAGCAGATCGAGCGCGCCCTCGTCGATGACGATCCGAAGTTCGCCTCGCAGGTCCGCACCGGTGACCGTCGGGTCAAGGCCCGCCGCAAGCTGCAACTGGGTGCCCTCCTGCTCCTGGTCGGGATGGCCGTCCTCGTCGGTGGCGCCGTGGCCCCGTCCGTCCCTCTCGGCGTCCTCGGGTTCCTGGTCGCCTTCGGTGGCCTGGCCCTCGCCGTCCTCAACTACCGGTCGGCCACCGGCGTGGTCGAGTCCGGCCCGACCGGGTCCACCGGGCCCGCGGCCGCGCCCGGGCGCGGCGGCCGGGGTGGCAAGCCCCGCCGCCAGCCGCTGAAGAACCGCCTCGAGGAGCGCTTCCGCCGCCGCTACGACCAGTAGCCCCCACGAGCCCCGCGACAGCCGCCGTCCCCGC
>NZ_JBJGYT010000027.1:0-61662 GCF_054050135.1 Geodermatophilus sp. SYSU D00705
TGATGTGGCGCCGGGGGGTCGGCATCGGCGCCAGCAGCGGCTCCGCGTGGTGGGGGTGCGGCGGGGGGGCGGGCGGCGGCGCAGCGCGCGCGGGCCCCCCCCCCCCCCACCGCTCGATCAGCTGCAGCACTCCGGTGCCGGTGGGCAGGAGAGGGGAGACGTCGCGGACCACGCCGCGGTCGGCGTCCACGACGCCTACGCGCTGGTCGGTGCCGGTGGAGAACGTCACGAGCTTCATGGGTGTCAACCAATCTGTACCAATGGGACCAATGCTCGGTCTGGCTGGAACGCTACGACGTGATGCACACCATGTCGAGGGGACTTTCGGCCCACTTTTCCGCGTTCCAGATTGGTGCTGATTGGTCACCCGCGGTACGGTGGCCGGGTGTTGAGCATCGAGCAGGCGTTGCGCGCCCTCGTCGACGACGGGGTCGCCGAGGGCTCCCTGGTCCCGGGCGCGAAGCTGCCCACCGAACGAGACCTGGTGGAGCGGTTGTCCGCGCCGCGCAGCGCGGTCCGCCGCGCCCTCGACGCGCTCGAGGCCGAGGGGCTGGTCATCCGCCACGTCGGGCGGGGCACCTTCCTCAGCGAGGCGGCGTTGCGCCGCAACGGCGGCGCCCCGGCCGACTGCAGCCCGGCCGAGATCATGCAGGCGCGCCTGGTGATCGAACCGCCGCTGGCCGGGCTGGCGGCGCGCGTGGCCCACCAGGCCGATCTGGACCGGATCATCGCCTGCCTGGACGCCGGCGGCGCCGCCGAGGACTTCGAGGACTTCGAGGGCTTCGAGTCCGCCGACGCCAAGCTGCACCGGGCGATCGCCGAGTCCGCGCACAACGGCCTTCTGATGAACATGTTCGACGTCATGAACACCGCCCGCGGGCTTCCGGTGTGGGGCAGCCTCAAGCGGCGCACCTCCAGCCCCGAGCGGCGTCGCTGCTACCACACCGAGCACACCGCGATCGTCGAGGCGCTGTGTGACCGCGACCCCGACGGCGCCGAGACCGCGATGCGCGACCACCTGCGGCATGTCGCCGACAACCTCCTCGGCCGCCCCTGACCCACCCCGGGGCACGCGATCCCGTGTGGGCCTACGTCATCAGCGCACGTGGGGATGGGCCGGGCGCGGTTGCCGGTGGAGCCGTTTGCGGATGGGCGGCCGAGGTGTCTCTGAAGCCGTCTTGTGTCCCTGAGCGGCCCACTCAGGGCGACTGCTGAGACGCCTCTGCTCGACGTCGGCGACGGCGCTCGCGGGTGAGGACAACGCTGTTGAGGACGAAGAAGCCCACGCCGTAGACGATCCAGCCGAACCAGCCGAGGTTCCCGCGATTCAGAACCAAGCCCAGCGCCAGGTCGAGGAAGCCGGTCTGAAGCACAGCGATGAGCACTGCTCCTAGAACAGGGCGCTCCCAAAGGAACCGCAGATCACGGCGCACGTCCGGGAGTATGGCTGAGCGGGGTCGCGCACCCTCCCAGAAGCCGCCTCGCGTCCCTGAGCGGCCCACTTGAGGACACCCCGTGCCCACCAAGCAGGAGCAGCCCGGACTCTAGGTCCAGGCTGTGACCGTGGGCCAACCGTGGGACGAGTACCGGAAGGCGAGACTCCCTCGGGGCTGGGCTTACCCGCGTGGGCCAGAGCGGATTGCCGAAGCGCTCAAGGACGTCGGCGCAGTCGTGGGTTCCCTCAGCCTCGGGAGACCAGACCTGCCGGCGAAGTCTGGACCGCTGACCGTCTTCGACGTCGTGTGGCTCGGCGACGCCCCGGCCGGCTACTTCGGCGAGATTCGGACCGGGAGCAGCCGCCTGCGCGTGAGGTGGACCGCTGTCCCCACTGCGGATCGACGCCATGTCGTGCACCAGCTGGAGGAGGGCCTCCTGCGACAAGGTTGCGAGTGGGCTGCAGCGGCTCTGACACGTGGCAATGCCTGGTCAGCGTCGGAGCATCGGTTCTGGGTCACCTACGCGAACGGCCACATGCGAGTGTCCGAGGTCTGAGCGCCGACGAGGCCACCAGGCCTCCTCGCCCTGAGCGGCCCTTCAACGCGTCTGCCGATGGTCAGCGGGCGTGTGGTGATCTCGGTCCGGGTATCGCATCGACGGCCCAGCGGAGCGCGCGGACGGTAACGCTCAGAGCGCGTCGGCGAATCCCCGGATGTCACGCACCACCGCCTTGTACGACTCCGGGATGGCGGCGCGAAACGACATGTCCGCGGCGTGAGTGAGGCCGAGGTTGACCCTCCCGACCACCGGGACGCCTGCGCGCTGCAGCAGCCGGAAGTACGCGATGCCCTCGTCGCGCAGTGGATCGAGCTCGTTGACCGAGATGACGTGCGGCGGCAGGCCCTCCACGTCGCGCTCGGTGGCGAAGTACGGCCACGCCAGCGGGTTCTCCGCGTTTTCACCCGTGGGGTCGTACACCGCCACCAGCATGTCCATCATCGAGCAGTCGATGTAGTGCCCGTCGTTCTCCACCATCGACGGCAGCTCGCGCAACTTGCGGTCGCGGTCCCAGCCGTAGCCTCCGCTGATGTAGGGCACCATCGCGTACACCCCGTCGATGCGGTCCAGCCGACCTTCTCGCTTGGCCTTGAGCGTCGTCGCCAGCACGAGGTTCGCCCCGCCGGACTCGCCCTGCAGGACGATTCGGGAGATGCCGAGCGCGTCACGGTGCTCGTGCACCCAGTCCAGCGCGGTGCTGCAGTCGTTCAGACCGGCCGGGAAGGGGTTCAACCCATCGGCGGTCCAGGCGTTCCGGAAGCCGGGCGTCACCACGACCATGCCGGTCGCCGCGAGGTCCTCGCTCCAGCGCCGGTGCACCGCGTTGTGAGCTTCGAGGATCGTCATGCCCCCGCCGTGGAGGTAGACGGTGCAGGGCAGCCGTCCCTCGACGCCGGCCGGACGGAAGACATGCAGCGGGATCTCGTTGCCGTCCACGCCCGTCGCGGTCTCCAGCCGGTACTCGACGTCGGCCCGCACCTCGTCCGGCCAGTCGCTGGGAACCGCCGCGTACAGGCCCTCGAACCCCGCGTGCGACTGGCCGACGAACTCCGCGACCACCTCCGGCGCGGCGGTGCGGTCGAACGGGGCGGGAGCAGCTCGGCCGTCGAGCCCGAACGCGGCGAGACCGGCGCGCAGCCCCGGGTGCAGCCGGGGATCGGTGCGCAGCTCGACGTCGGGGTCGGCGAGCCGCCCCTCCTGCCGTGCGTGGACCCTCTCCTGCGCCGTCTCGCTCATGTGGCCTCCGACCTGCGACAAGTTCTGATCTGCCGCAGCGGACCGTGGCATGGGTCACTTTCGAGCGTCAAGGAGTCCGGGAGGAGTCGTGGGACTCGCCTGCCTGGGACTTCATGGCACGCACGCGGCGGGACGAGGAGCTGCACAGGAGTTTTGGTCTCGAGTCGCCTTGAAGCCGTCTTGTGTCCCTGAGCGGCCCACTTGGAGACACCCCACGGGCGCGGCTCGGCGCAACCTCTCACCACTCGATGAGGTTCGGGTCCTCCCAGCCGATCGTGGGTCCGTTGCCGGAGACTCTCTCCTCCCAACCGTCTCGATCCCGCTGGAAGTACATCCGGTAGTCGTAGTGACCGTTCACGGTCAGAGCGACCTCGGCGCGGTCGCCAGCAACGGTCACCGACCGGACCTGTGCACCGGCCCGCTCCGGCCACTCGGCGAGGGCCAGCCGTTCGAGGTTCCGCCGATCATCCGCCTGGATGCTAGGCACCGGCGGAGTGTTGCAGCCCGGATGTCCCAGAGCGGCCCACTTGCGGACACCGACAGCGGTCGCGGCGCACATAATCCGCAGGACAGGCCCTGGTTTGCCGAAGGCACATACGTAGCGGCTGTCACGACTTCCGTCCATCCGCCGCGTGGCTCCGCGGGTACAACGACGGTTCGGGAGAGGTTCAGCTCGTGCCCAACCAGCCGCTCCTGCCGCCGCCGCCGTCTACATCCCCGCCGCGAGGGCTGGCCGACGGGGTGGTCCGCAAGCGAGTGATCCGCATGTCCCTCGCGGTCCTGCTTCTCGCGGTCGTCATCTGGTCCGCTGTTAGCCCCGAGACGCTCGCGCACGCGTTCACCCTGGGCGTCGCGGGTTTCACGATCTGGCACGTCGTCATGTTCTTCGTCACACAGGGACGCGGCCGGGCTCGATAGGCGGTAGATGGGCTTGGGGGAGGCTGTCCGCGCGGTCATCAACCGCAGGTGGGAACTCGGTGCGGCGTCAGGCCGGTCTCGTCCCATGTCGCGAAGCCTCAGCGCGCCAAGCCTCGGCGCTGAGCGCCATCGAGCGATGGCTGTGGGTGTCTCATAGGCCGCCTTCAGGGCGAGGTCGAGCGGGCACCGAGAGGCACGTTGCGGCCAGTCAGCGCAGGCGGGAAAGGCTCCAGGTCGCGGTGCGGTCCCGGAGGACCTCTGGTTCAGACCGTCTGCAGCCAGTTGGTCAGCAGCTGCGCGCCGGCGTCGCCGCTCTTCTCCGGGTGGAACTGGGTCGCCGACAGGGCGCCGTTCTCGACCGCGGCGACGAACCGGTCGCCGTGCTCGGCCCAGGTCACCAGCGGCGCGGCCAGCGGGGACGGCGCCCCCTCGGCGCCGAGCGGGAAGTTGCGCACCCCGTAGGAGTGCACGAAGTAGAAGCGCTGGTCCTCGAGCCCGGCGAACAGGACGCTGCGCTCCGGGACCTGCACGGTGTTCCAGCCCATGTGCGGCAGAACCGGCGCCTGCAGCGGCTCGACCACCCCGGGCCACTCGCCGCAGCCCTCGGCGTCCTGCCCGTGCTCGACGCCGCGCTCGAAGAGGATCTGCATGCCGACGCAGACCCCGAGCACGGGGCGGCCACCGGCCAGCCGCCGGCCGATGACCCGCGGGCCGTCGACGGCGCGCAGCCCGTCCATGCAGGCGGCGAAGGCGCCCACGCCGGGGACGACGAGGCCGTCGGCGTCGAGGGCCGCCTGCGGATCCCCGGTCACGGTGACCTCGGCGCCGACCCGGGTCAGCGCCCGCTCGGCCGAGCGCAGATTGCCCGACCCGTAGTCGAGGACGACGACCTTCTTCTTCACGCCTGTCACGGTACCGAGCAGCACCGCGACGTCTCCGGGGATTCCCGGGACGACGTGTCGGGCCGGGGTGACACGTCGGAGATCTCCGACGCAGCCTGGCGGCGTGCCGGAGGACGTCTTCCTCCCGCTGGCGCACCCCGTGCGCCGGCGGCTGCTGGAGCTGCTGGTCGACGGTCCCCGCACCGCCGGTGAGCTGGCCGCCCAGTTCGAGCTCAGCCGGCCGGCCGTCGCCGAGCACCTCTCGGTGCTGCGCCGGGCCGAGCTGGTGCGGGACGAGCCGTCGGGGCGCCACCGGCACCACTCCCTGACCACCGAGCCGCTGGAGCGGGTGAGCGACTGGCTGGCTCAGTTCGAGCGCTGGTGGCGCGCACCTGCGCGCCCTCGCCGACCTCGTGGAGGACGACCGCAGGGGCGGTTCCCTTCGACGACATGGGCCCGGGCTGGCGCGACGTCGTCCTCCCCCGGCTGGCCGCCGTGGTGGGCGAGCCGGCCTGAGCCGGCCGGCGACCGCCTCAGACCATCCGGAGGATGCCCGAGGCGGTCGCCAGCAGCGCCGCCGCCAGCAGGACGACGGCGAAGAGCACCTGCGGGCCGGTGCGGCCCCGGGTGTCGGAGTCGGCCTTCCAGATGCTCCAGGCCCCGCCGAGCAGGAAGCCGCCGACGACGAGCAGCAGGACGGCGAAGGTCACCTACAGCGCGCCCTTGGTGGAGGGGACGTCGGTGACCCGCGGGTCCAGCGCCACGGCGACCCGCAGCGCCCGAGCCAGGGCCTTGAACTGGCCCTCGACGATGTGGTGGGCGTCGCGGCCGGCGTAGAGCACCCGCACGTGCAGGCTGATCCGCGCGTTGAAGGCGAAGGACTCCAGCACGTGCTTGGTCAGGCTGGTCGGGTAGTCCGGCCCGATCATCGGCGTCATGTTCTCGGGCTCGGCGTGCACGAAGTACGGCCGGCCGGAGAGGTCCACCGCCGCCTGCGCCAGCACCTCGTCCATGGGGATGGTGGCGTCGCCGTAGCGGGTGATGCCCTTCTTGTCCCCCAGCGCCTGGGCGAACGCCTGGCCGAGGGCGATCGCGACGTCCTCCACGGTGTGGTGGGCGTCGATGTGCAGGTCGCCGTCGGCGCGCACGGTGAGGTCGATGCCGCTGTGCTTGGACAGCGCGGTCAGCATGTGGTCGTAGAAGCCGACCCCCGTGCTGATCGAGCTCGTGCCGGTGCCGTCGAGGTCGAGCTCGACGACCAGCTTGGTCTCACTGGTCTCGCGCTCGACGCGTGCAGTCCTGCTCATGCGTTCAGTCTCCCAGGCGGTGGTCGGCCGCCACCTCACCCAGGGCGGTGAGGAAGGCGTCGGTCTCCTCCGGCGTCCCGGCCGTGACCCGCAGCCAGCCGGCGAGGCCGACGTCGCGCACGAGGACGTCGCGGTCGAGCAGCGCCTGCCAGGCCGCGCGCGCGTCGGCGAAGCGGCCGAAGAGCACGAAGTTGGCGTCGCTGGCCACGCTGGTCAGCCCGAGGCCGGGCAGTGCGGCGACGATCCGGTCGCGCTCGGCCTTGACCGCGTCCACGGTGGCCAGCAGCGCGTCGGTGTGGGCCAGCGCCGTCCGGGCGGCGGCCTGGGTCAGCGAGCTCAGGTGGTAGGGCAGCCGGACCAGCTGCAGCGCGTCGACGACGGCCGGGTCGGCGGCGAGGTAGCCCAGCCGCAGGCCGGCCATGCCGAAGGCCTTGCTCATCGTGCGGCTGACGATCAGCCGCGGCCGGCCCGGCAGCAGGGTCAGTGCCGACGGGGTGCCGGTGCGGGCGAACTCCGCGTAGGCCTCGTCGACGACCAGCACACCCGCGGTGGCCTCGTAGAGCGCCTCGATGGTGGCGAGCTCCACCGCGGTGCCGGTCGGGTTGTTCGGGCTGGTCACGAAGACCACGTCCGGGGCGACCTCGCGGACCTGCGCCGCCGCGGCGTCGGGGTCGATGGTGAAGTCCGGACGCCGGTGGCCGTCGACCCAGGCGGTGCCGGTGCCCGCTGAGATGATCGGGTGCATCGAGTACGACGGCGTGAAGCCCAGCGCGCTGCGGCCGGCGCCGCCGAAGGCCTGCAGGATCTGCTGGAGGACCTCGTTGCTCCCGTTGGCGGCCCACACCTGCGCCGCGTCGAGCTCCTGGCCGCTGGTGCGGGTCAGGTAGGCGGCGAGGTCGCGGCGCAGGTCGAGGGCGTCGCGGTCGGGGTAGCGGTTCAGCTCCAGCGCCGCGTGCCCGAGCGCCTCACCCAGGTCGGCCAGCAGCTCCGGCGGCAGCGGGTGCGGGTTCTCGTTGGTGTTGAGCCGGTACTTCGCCGGCAGCTGCGGGGCGCCGTAGGGCGTGCGGCCCCGCAGCTCCGGCCGCAGCGGGAGCTCCTCGAGCGTCGCGCTCTGCCCGTTGCGTGACCTCGCGAGCTCGGTCACGGGCGCTGCCGGGCCCGGACGGCGGCGGCGTGGGCCGGGAGGTCCTCGGCGCCGGCGAGGGCGTCGATGTGGCCGGCGACCTCGGCGAGGGCCTGCTCGTCGTACTCCACGACGTGGATGCCGCGCAGGAACGACTGCACCGACAGGCCGCTGGAGTGGCGGGCGCACCCCCCGGTGGGCAGCACGTGGTTGGAGCCGGCGCAGTAGTCGCCCAGCGACACCGGCGACCAGGCGCCCACGAAGATCGCGCCGGCGTTGCGCACCCGCATCGCGACCTCGCGGGCGTTCTCGGTCTGGATCTCCAGGTGCTCGGCGGCGTAGGCGTCGACCACCCGCAGCCCGGCGTCGACGTCGTCGACCAGCACGATGCCCGACTGGCTCCCGTCCAGCGCCGTGGTGATCCGGTCGGAGTGCTTGGTGGCGGCCACCTGGCCCGGGACGAGCCCGAGGACGGCGTCG
Source organism: Geodermatophilus sp. SYSU D00705 (assembly GCF_054050135.1). Taxonomy (NCBI): domain Bacteria; kingdom Bacillati; phylum Actinomycetota; class Actinomycetes; order Geodermatophilales; family Geodermatophilaceae; genus Geodermatophilus; species Geodermatophilus sp. SYSU D00705. The sequence continues at coordinate 7,941 of NZ_JBJGYT010000027.1, forward strand.
GCCAGCTCCTCGCTCGTCGTCACCAGCACCGCGCCGGCCAGCGGGTCGTGCTCGGCCTGGCTGATCAGGTCGGCGGCGACGTGCACCGGGTCGGCGGTGTGGTCGGCGAGGATGGCCACCTCGGTGGGACCGGCCTCGGAGTCGATGCCGATGAGCCCGCGCAGCAGCCGCTTGGCCGCCGTCACGTAGACGTTGCCGGGGCCGGTGACCATGTCGACCGGCTCGCAGCTGCCGGCGCCGTAGCCGAAGACCGCGATGGCCTGGGCGCCGCCGACGGCGTAGACCTCGGTGACCCCGAGCAGCGCGCACGCGGCGAGGACGCCGGGGTCGGGCAGGCCGCCGTGGTCCCGCTGCGGCGGGGAGGCCACCGCGATCGACTCCACCCCGGCGATCTGCGCGGGGACGACGTTCATGACGACGCTGGACAGCAGCGGCGCCAGGCCGCCGGGCACGTAGAGGCCGACCCGGCGCACCGGCAGCCAGCGCTCGGTGACGGCGCCCCCGCGGACCACCTGGGTGGTGACGTCGGTGCGGGCCTGGTCGGCGTGCACCCGCCGGACGCGGGCGATCGCCTCCTCCAGTGCCGCCCGGACGGTCGGGTCGATCTCGGCCAGGGCGCGGTCGATGGCGGCCTGCGGCACCGCGAAGTCCTCGAGGTCGACGCCGTCGATGCGGGCGGTGATCTCCCGGACCGCCTGGGCGCCGCGGATGCGGACGTCCTCGCACAGCGGCCGCACCGTCGCCAGCACCGAGTCGATGTCGGTGGCGGCACGGGGCAGCAGGCCGGAGAGCTCGCGCACCCCCGGCAGCGCGGATCCACGCAGGTCGATGCGGGCGAGCACGGGCGGACCTCCGGGCGGTTCCGAGGCGGGGAACGGGAACACCCCAGGGTAGACGGGGCCGCCCGGGGCTCTGCCGCGCTGCCCGCTCTCGCGCCGTCCCCTGCCCCGTAGGCTCGGCTGCCGTGGGCGACCTGATCCCGCTCTTCCCGCTGGGCACGCCGCTGTTCCCCGGGGTGGTCCTGCCGCTGCAGGTCTTCGAGCCCCGCTACCGCCGGCTCGTGCGCGACCTGCTGGCCCAGCCCCAGGGCGACGGACGGTTCTTCGGCGTGGTGGCCATCCGGCAGGGCTGGGAGGTCGAGCAGGTGGCGCCGGCCGAGGCGCTGTACGACGTGGGCTGCACCGCGCGGCTGCAGGTGGTGCGCCCGCAACCCGACGGCGGCTTCCGGATCGTCACCGTGGGCGGCGACCGGTTCCGCTTGCTGGAGGTGCACGTCGGCGAGGACCCGCCCTACCTGCAGGCCGAGGTGGAGTGGCTGCACGAGGAGGAGGCGGCCGAGGAGGCCGCCGGCGACCAGGAGGGCCTGGCCCCGGCGGACGGCGGCGTGCCGGGCCCCGAGCTCGACGACCTGGTCACCGACGTCGCCCGCCGCTCGCTGGACGTGCTGGTCCAGGGGGTGGCCGAGCTGTTCGCGCGGTACGTCCTGGCGGTGGCCGGCCTCACCGGGGACGCCGGTGAGGAGGCCGACGAGCCCGGGTTGCTGGAGGGCGTCGCCGACGACCCGCAGGCGCTGTCCTACCTGGTCGCCTCGGCGGCCCTGCTGACCACCGAGGACCGCCAGGCGCTGCTCGCCGAGTCGGCGACCCGCCGGCGGCTGCGGGCGGAGTCGCGGCTGCTGCGGCGGGAGCTGACCCTGCTGGAGACCCTCGGCGCGGTGCCCGCGCCGCTGCAGCGCTTCGCCGGTCCGCGCAGCGTCAACTGACGCCGGTCCCACCCCGCGGGTCCTCCGTCTCTGAGTGCGCCCGCACTCAGGGACGTACAGCCCGCCGACCTCCCGGACCGGAGGGCGCTCAGGCCGGCGCCGACGGCTCGCGGCCGCGCAGCGCGGCGAGCTCGGCGCGCGAGCGGACGCCGAGCTTCGTGTAGATGCGGGTCAGGTGGTACTGCACCGTCTTCTCCGAGAGGTAGAGCTCGGCGGCGACCTCGCGGTTGGACAGCCCGCTGGCGACCAGCCCGGACACCGTCCGCTCCTGCGGGGTCAGCCGGGCCGCCCCGTCCTCGGGGCGGCCCGGGCCCAGGCCCGCGGCCCGCAGCTCGCGGTCGCAGCGCGCGACGGAGGTGGCCGCGCCGAGGGAGAGGTAGACGTCGCGCGCGGTGGAGATGGCGGCGTCGGCCTCGCGGCGCTTGCCCGCCCGGCGCAGGGTCTGGCCGAAGGCGAAGCTCACCCGCGCGCGGTCGTAGCGCAGCGGCAGGTCCTCGAGCAGCCGCAGCGACGTGCCGAACGCGTCGCGGGCGGCGTCGAGGTCGCCCTGCGCGCCGAACCACCGGCCGCGGGCGTAGCCGAGCCGCGCCCGGGTGGAGCGGTGTCCGCGCTCGGTGGCCCGCTGCTCGTGCGGGGTGAGGAAGGCGTCGGCCTCGGCCAGCAGCCCCTCGAGCACCAGCGCGTTGGCGTGGACGTCGGCCCAGGGCCAGGCGCCGGGCTCGTCGACCCAGCCCTGCGGACCCGCCTCGGCCAGTGGCCCGAGGGCGCGCAGCACGCCGGCGTAGTCGGCCTGGGCCTCGGCGACGTGGGCGCGGGCGAGCATCGAGGGCACCCGCATGATCGCGTAGTCCGAGCTCCCGGCCTCGCCGTCCCGCAGCGCCTGCTCCGCGGCGGCCCAGTCGCCGCGCAGCGCGTGGACCTGCGCCGCGGTCCAGTGCAGCAGCGGCCCGACGAGCACCATCCCGGTGCGGGTGACGAGGTCGGCGCCCTCCCGGACGGCGCGCAGCGCGGCGTCCCACTCGCCGGTGGCGAACCGGGCCCGCGCCAGCCAGCCCAGCGCCCAGAGGGAGATGCGGTGCGAGCCGCCGAGGTAGGTGGTCGGGACGGCGCTCTCCAGCTCGGCGGCGGCCCGCGCCACCTCGTCGAGGGCCAGGTGCAGCCAGCCCTCGCCGAGGGCGACCCGTTGCGCCTGCGCGCCGGAGCGGACCCGCTCGGACAGCGCCCGGTAGCCGGCCAGGGCCTCGGCCGGGGCGCCGGCGCCGGCCACCCCCAGGCCGCGGATGGCGACCGCCTCGAGCGCCTCGGGCGCCCCGGGCCCGGCCAGCTCGATGGTCCGGTCGGCCCAGGCGACCAGCTCCCCGGCCCGGCAGCGCGCCAGCTCGTGCAGCACGAACCGCTGACTGACCAGCGCGGCCCGGCCCGGGTCGCGGTCCGGGTTGACGAGGTCCCAGGCGCGCCGCAGCCGGGCCTCGGCCTCCACCGCCCGGCCCTGGACGATGGCCAGGTACCCGAGGACGGCGTTGCGCAGCGGGGTCTCCCGGAGGCTCTCCACCTCGGGCACGAGGGCGGCCGCACCGATCGAGTCGCCGGCGCCGACCAGCGCGTCCACGGCCCCGAGCAGCCGGTCCTCGCGCGAGCGCCGGTCCTCCGACAGCCGGCTGGCGTCGGCGAGCAGCGCGGCCGCCTCCGCCCAGGCCCCCTCGGCCGCGCGCCGGCGCGCCAGCGCGTCGAGGTCGCCGGCGAGCGCGGCGTCGGGGCCGACGCTCGCGGCGACGAGGTGGCCCAGCCGGCGGGTGGGGTCCTCGACGACGTCGGCGGCGCGGCGGTGCGCGCGCGCGACGGCGGCCGGGCCCATGGCGGTGAGCACGGCGGCGGCGACCAGGGGGTCGGCGGGCGCCAGCTCCGCGGGCCGGCCCGGTCCCGTCGGACGCAGGAGGCCGGCCCTCTGGGCGGCGTCCAGGGCGGCCAGCAGGTCACCGACCCCCGACAGGGCGGCCGCCTCGGGGACCGGGGCGGGGCCGAGGACGGCGACCGCCTCGGCCAGCGCGCGGGCCCCCGGATCGCACCGGGTCAGCTGCTCGCGCACCCGGGCGGCCACCGCGGCCGGGGCCGGGAGGTCGGGGCGCCGGCCGGACCAGGTCTCGCTGGGCAGCTCGTCGAGCAGGGCGGCCACGTGGCCGGGCACTCCCCCGGTGTGCCGCCAGAGCTGCTCGGCCACGGCCGGTGACAGCGGGGTGCCGCGGGCCGCGGCCAGCCGGGCGACGTCCTCGGCGGAGAACGGCTCGACGACCACGGTCGCGGTGGCCGACCGCAGGAGGACCTCGAGGGTGGCCGGGGTCGCCTCGGCCGGGACGAGCGGGCTGACCAGCACGACGGTCAGGGCGGCGCGGTGCTGGTGGCGCACCGCCGTCGCCAGCGCCTGCAGCGACTCCGGGTCGCTCCAGTGGGCGTCGTCCACAAGGACGACGGCGCGGGCCTCGGCCGAGCCGCCGGCGTGCCGGGCGACGACCTCGGCGGCGGCGAAGGGGTCCGGCGGGACCGGGACGCCGGCCAGCAGCTGGTCGAGCACGGCGTACGGGCGGGTGCCCTCCCACGGGGCGCCGCGGGCCTCGAGGACCGGGCCCGGGTGCCGGTCGACGGCCTCCCGGACCAGCGCGGTCTTGCCGGCCCCGGGTGCGCCGGTGACCCGGACCAGGGACGGGCCGAGCCCGCCGTCCCGGAGCAGCCGCTCCAGGCCGGCGAGCTCGGCCTCCCGGGCCACCAGCCCGGGGATGGCTCCCGTCACGCGGGAACGGTAGCCCCGGCGACGGTGGGTGCCGGGGTCTGCGCGACCGGTCCGGTGTCGGCGTGCGGGGTGCGGGGCACCAGGGCGGTGACCAGCGCGCCGAGCAGGGCGATGCCGGCGAAGAGGAAGAACGCCGTCGTCCCGCCCAGGCCGGCGCCGACCAGGACCCCGCCGAGCACGGGCCCGACGATCCCGCCGAGCCGGCCGAACCCGGCGCACCAGGCGACGCCGGCGGCCCGGGCCCGGGTCGGGTAGTAGTTGGCGACCAGGCCGTAGACCAGGACCTGGGTGCCGATGGTCCCGACGCCGGCGACCGCCACCGCGAGCAGCAGGACCGCGAGCGGCAGCTGGGCGGGCAGCAGGGCGAGGGAGAGCGCGGCGAGCACGAAGGTGGCCGCGATGACCCGCTTGGCGCCCACCCGGTCGGCCGACCAGGAGGCCAGCAGGCCGCCGGAGATCGCGCCCAGGTTGAGCACCAGCAGGAAGGCCAGCGAGGCGCTCGTGCCGTAGCCGTTGCCGGTCATGATCTGCGGCAGCCAGGTGTTGAGGCCGTAGGTCAGCAGCAGGCCGGCGAAGCTCATCGTGCCCAGCAGCAGGGTCGGCACCGCGAGCGGACGGCGGACGAGTGCGGCGAACCCGAAGCGGACGGGCGCGGCCGGCGCCGCGACCACCGGTGCGGTCTCCAGCGGCACGCCGGTGCGCTCGCTGACGGCTGCCGCCTCGGCCGTCCGGCCCCGGGAGGCCAGCCAGCGCGGCGACTCGGGCAGCCGGAGCAGCGCCAGGGGCAGCAGCGTGACCAGCGGCAGGGCACCGACCCACAGCAGCCCCCGCCAGCCGACGGCGTCCCCCGCGACCAGCGCCACCACCGAGGCGAGGACGCCGCCGGCCGGGACGCCGCTGTAGACGACCGCGTTGAGCCGGTTGCGCCGCTCGGCCGGCGCGAACTCGGCCACCAGCGCGCCGACCGTGGCGACCAGGGCGCCCACGCCGATCCCGGTGAGGAACCGGAAGAACGCGAAGGTGCCGACGGTGGGCGCCAGCGCGGTCGCCGCCATGCCGATCGAGAACCAGGCGAGGTTCACGACCACCACCCGTCGGCGTCCGATCCGGTCGCCGACCGCTCCCGCGGCGAGGGCGCCCACGAGGACGCCGACGAGGGCGTAGCTGCCGAGGGTGCCGGCCTGCGCGGGCGTGATCGGGCCCAGCTGGCTCGGGTCGCCCAGCAGCGTGGGGACGATCGTCCCGTAGACGACCAGGTCGTAGCCGTCGAACACCAGGGCGGCGGTGGACAGGGCGACGACCCAGAGGGTGCTGCGCCGGCGGCGCTCCTCCGGCGTGCGGGGGTTCTCGGGCATGGCGGGACTCCGGGTGTCGAAGGGGGGCGAGGGGGTGGAGCGGGAGGGCGACGGGTCAGCCGAGGTCGCCGCCGGCGACGGGCAGGACCGTCCCGGTGATGTAGGAGGCCTCGTCGGAGGCGAGGAAGGCCAGCGCGGCGGCCTGCTCGTCGAGGGTGCCGTAGCGCTTCATCAGCGAGGAGTCGACGGTCTGGTCGACGATCGTCCGGTACCAGGCCTGCTCCTGCTCCGTCTGCGGCGCCGGGCCGCGCGGGATGCGCCGGGGCGGCGCCTCGGTGCCGCCGGGGGCGGTGGCCACCACCCGGACACCGGAGGGCGCCAGCTCCAGCGCGAGGGCGGTGGTGATGGCGTTGACCCCGCCCTTGGCCGCCGCGTACGGCACCCGGTTGAGGCCGCGGGTGGCGACGGAGGAGACGTTCACGATCGTGCCGGAGCCCTGCGCGACCATGACCGGCGCGACCGCCCGGCACGACCACAGCGTCGGGAACAGCGACCGGCTGATCTCGGCCTCGATCTGCTCCGGCGGGTAGTCGGCGAAGGGCTTGGCCCAGATCGTGCCGCCGACGGTGTGGATGGCGACGTCGATGCGGCCGAAGCGGGTCAGCGCCTTCTCGACGACGTCGTGCGCGCCCGCCCACGTCTCCAGGTCGGCGGTGACGGCGAGCGCCTCCCGGCCGGCGTCGGTGAGCTCGCCGGCGAGGTCGTGGACCAGGTCGGCGCGGTCGGCGAGCACGAGCGCACCGCCCTCGGCGCTGATCCGGCGGGCCGTGCGCTCCCCGATGCCCTGGGCGGCACCGGTGACCAGCACGACCCTGCCGTCGAAACGGCCCGGGCTGACGAAGGCCGGCCGGGTGCGGGCGTCGGCGTCGGCCATCGCCCGCCGCACCGTCTGCTTCGACCGCTCGGCGTGCTGGGTGATCAGCTCCCGGGCCCGCGTCCGGTCGCCCGCCTCGACCGCGTCGACGATGTCGAGGTGGTCCTGCGTGCAGCGCGGGTGGCACCAGGTGGCGCGCCGCAGCACCTTCTCCATGTGCCCCTTCACGCCGAGTGCCTGGTAGGCCTGCAGCAGGTGCTCGTTGCCGGTCAGGCCGAAGAGGTGGTCGTGGAAGGCGGCGTTGGCCTCGGTGTAGGCCGCCGCGTCGACGAAGGAGTCGCCCCGGACGTGGGGCACCGTCGACTCCGCCAGCAGCCGGTATCCGGCGACCTGCCCGCTGGACAGCCGCCCGAGGGTCAGCTCCAGCGCGCCGAGCTCCAGGGCCTTGCGGGCCTCGAAGATCGCGTCGGAGTGGTGCACCGAGGGGTGCTCCTCGCCGATCTCGTACCCGCCCGCGGCCGGCGTCCGGGCATCCGGATCGGTCGGCCCGACCCCGCCCAGGTCGGCGCGCTCGGGGAACAGCTCCTGGCCGGCGAGCGACCGGCCACCCCCGACCGGGCGGAGACCGCCGTCGGGGTCGAGCGGGGTCACCGGGCCGTCGCCGCCGGGCACGGCCAGCCGCTGGCCGGCGACCGTGCGGGCGGTCGCGGCCTCGTCGGCCGGTGCCGTCGCCCCGGTGGTGCCGAGCGGGGCGAGCTCGGCCGGCGGCAGGAGGACCTGACCGGCGAGGGCCCGGCCGTCGGCGCCGACCGCCGCCGCGGAGGCCGGCGTCTCCGGTGCCCGCGGCGCGGGGACGGCCACCGGCGCCGGCTCCGCCTCCCGCGGGGCCGGCGCGGTCGCGGCGGGCTCGGGCGCCGGCGCGGCGGGCGCCGCGGCGCCGGAGGGCGCGAACTTCTCGTAGTAGAAGCCGGCCGGGACGACGCCCTGCTCGGCGAAGTGGCCGCGGACGGCCTCCACCATCGGCGGCGGGCCGCAGAGGTAGACGCCGACCTCGCCCCCGTACAGGTGCTCGGGCCGGAACAGGCTCGTGACGTAGCCCTGGTTCGGGGCCGTGGTCGCGGGGTCGGCGACGCAGTGGTCCCAGGTGAAGCCGGGGATCTCGTCGGCGAGCTGCGCCAGCGTGGCCAGCTCCACGACGTCGTCGTCCGTGCTGGCGCCGTAGACCAGGTGCGCCGGGCGCGCGCTGCCGTCGTCCCGCAGCGTGCGCAGCATCGACAGGATCGGGGCCAGGCCGGTGCCGCCGGCGACCAGCAGCACCGGGTCGTCGGACTCGCGCAGGAAGAAGCTGCCGTGCGGCCCGGTGAAGGTGATCTCGTCACCGACGGCGGCGCGGTCGGTCAGGTACGTCGACATCGCCCCGCCCGGGGTGAGCTTGACCAGGAAGGTCAGCGCCTCCTCGTCGGGGCCGTTGCTGAAGGAGTACGAGCGGCTGACCGAGGTGCCGGGCACGGCGAGGTTGACGTACTGGCCGGGCAGGAACGCCAGGTCGGCCCGCCCCGGCGTCTCGAGGGTGAGCGAGACGGTGGTCGGCGACAGCCGCTCCAGCGCCGTGAGGGTGCCGGTGTGGGTCGCGGCCTGGGTCTTGGCGACCGCCGAGGTGCTGGCGATCTGCAGGACCAGGTCCGACCGCGGCCGCATGCTGCACGGCAGCACGTAGCCGGCCCGGGCCTCGTCGTCGGAGAGGGCGTCCTCGATGTAGGCGCCGCCGTCGTACTCCCCGGACTCGCAGAAGGCCTTGCAGGTCCCGCAGGCGCCGTCCCGGCAGTCCAGCGGGATGTTGATGCGCGAGCGGTAGGAGGCGTCGGCGACGGTCTGGTCGGGCGCGCACGTGATGAACCGGGTGACGCCGTCCTCGAAGGAGAGCGCGACGCGGTGGGTGCCGGTCGGCGTGGGAGCGGTCTGCGTCATGACGGCACCGGCCTCAGAAGTGGTACACGTCGACGACGTGGTGGATGTAGTCGTTCTTGAGCACCACGGTCTTGCGGCGGATGAGCGGCGCCGGCCCGGAGAAGTCGATCGTGTAGAAGGACGTCCCGTAGTACGGGTCCACCGTCTTGTAGCGGAAGTACATCGTGTGCCAGTTGAAGCGGACGTCGACGAGGTCGCCGCGGCGCTCGATGACCTCGACGTTGCTGATGTTGTGGCTGGTCCGCGGCTCGGGCAGTGACGTGGCGCTGGAGCGCTCGGTGCGGATGCGGAAGACCCGGTCGGCCAGGCCGCCCTTGTTGGCGTAGTAGACCAGCGAGATCTCCCGCTGCGGGTCCTCGGTGAGCCGGTCGTCGTCGGTCCAGCAGGGCATCCAGTACACGACGTCGTCGGCGTAGCACTCGAGCCACTTCTCGAACTCGCGGTCGTCGAGGTAGCGGGCCTCGCGGTAGAGGAACTGCTCGATCGCGTTCTGGTCGATCCGGTCGCGGGCCGGCCGGTCGGAGACCGGCGGCCGGGGCTCGGTGATCGTCATGACGGTCCTCCTCAGGCGGTCGGGGCGGGGACGGCGGCGGGGGCGGCCGCGGCCTGCTCGCGGGCGAGCGCGGCGCGCATGGTCTGCAGCCAGTAGCCGTGCTGGACGGGGTAGAGCCCCTCGTCCTCGTTGCGCAGGCCGGCGGAGACGACGCCGGTCATCCCCAGCGACTCGGCCATCGGGTCGGGGCCGTGCAGCCAGTGCTGGGCGCCGCGGCTCATGTCGTTCCACGGCGCGGCGGTGGCCCGGAAGGTGAGCTGGCAGGAGCGGAACTCCTCCAGGTCGTCGGGGGTGGCCATGCCGGAGGCGTTGAAGAAGTCCTCGTACTGGCGGATGCGGTGCGCGCGGGCCTCGGCGCTCTCGCCCTTCGGGGCGATGCAGTAGATCGTCACCTCGGTCCGGTCCGGGGCGATCGGCCGGAAGTGCCGGATCTGCGTGCTGAACTGGTCCATCAGGTAGACGTTCGGGTAGAGGCACAGGTTGCGGGAGCCCTTGACCATGAACTCGCCCTTGGTCTCGCCGAACTGGGCCTTGAGCTCGTCCAGGCGGTCCCACAGCGGCCGGTCCTGCGGGTTGCCGGCCCAGGTCCACAGGCACAGGTGACCGTTCGGGTAGGACCAGTAGCCACCGCCGGACTTCCCCCAGCTCCCGGCGTCCAGGGCCTTGGTCGCGTTGGTCGACTCCCCCGTGCTGCGCCGCGAGGTGGTGGCGGCGTAGTTCCAGTGGGTCGCGGTGACGTGGTAGCCGTCGGCGCCGTTCTCCGCCTGCACCTTCCAGTTGCCGTCGTAGGTGTAGGTCGACGAGCCGCGCAGCACCTCCAGCCCCTCCGGGGACTGGTCGACGAGCATGTCGATGACCGTCGTCGTGTCGCCCAGGTGCTCGCGCAGCGGGACGACGTCGGGATCGAGGCTGCCGAACAGGAAGCCGCGGTAGCTCTCGAAGCGGGCGACCCGCGTCATGTCGTGCGAGCCGTCGCGGTTGAACGACTCCGGGTAGCCGGCGCCCTCGGGGTCCTTGACCTTCAGCAGCGTCCCGTCGTTGCGGAACGTCCACCCGTGGAACGGGCAGGTCAGCGTCGTCCGGTTGTCGGTCTTGCGGCGGCAGATCATCGCACCGCGGTGGGCGCAGGCGTTGATGAGGCAGTGCAGCTCGCCGTTCCTGTCCCGGGTGATGACGACGGGCTGGCGGCCGATGTGGGTGGTGAGGTAGTCGCCCGGGTTCTCCACCTGGCTCTCGTGGGCGAGGTAGATCCAGTTGCCCTCGAAGATGTGCCGCATCTCGAGCTCGAAGACCTCCTCGTCGGTGAAGATCCGGCGGTTGGCGCGGAAGACCCCCGCCTCGACGTCCTCGACGACGGCGTCGGAGAGCACCGACTCCACGTGGGTCAGCGTCTGGGTCATGAGGTCCTCCAGGGGGCTCTCGCTCCGGGGACCCGCGGGGCGCGGGCCGTGGGCTGGTCGGTCCGTCCCAGCGTCACAGCGGGTGGTGCGCGTCACACCCGAGGAATGCCCAGTCCCGACCCAGGGGGGGACTGATCACCGCCGCTTATCGATGTGCCGGCAATACGTCTTTGTGTCGTATCGGTTGGGTCCGTAGCGTGGCCCGCGTCACCCCTGGGAGGAGCCCGCCGTGGAGCTGCGTCACCTGCGGTACTTCGCCGCGGTCGCGGACACGTGCCACTTCGGCGCGGCCGCCGAGCGGCTGCACATCGCCCAGCCGGCGCTCTCGCAGGCGATCCGCCAGCTCGAGGCCGAGCTGGGCGCGACCCTGTTCACCCGCACGACCCGCCAGGTGCGGCTGACCCCGGCCGGCCGGTTCCTCCGCGAGGAGGCCGAACGGGTCCTCGGCGCCGTGGAGGACAGCGTCTCCGGGGTGCGCCGGATCGCCGACGGCCGCCTCGGGCTGGTGCGCATCGCGTTCACCGGCACCGCCGTCGTCGCCCAGCTCCCGCGGATCGCCCGGGTGGTGAAACAGGAGCTGCCGGGGGTGGCGCTGGAGATCCACGGCGACGTCCTCACCCCCGCCCAGTGCGACCGCCTGCGCGACGGCAGTCTCGACCTCGGCGTCCTGCGCCCTCCGGTGTCCGGGGACGGGCTGACGCTGCGCACCATCGAGGTGGAGCCGCTGGTGCTCGCCCTGCCCGGCGACCACCGGCTGGCGTCCGAGCCCGAGATCGCGATGGCCGACCTGCGCACGGAGGGTTTCGTCCTCTACGCCGACCGCGAGTCGGCGGTGAACGCGGCCGTGCTGCGCAGCTGCCGGGACGCCGGGTTCACCCTGCGCCGGGAGCACGAGGTCACCGGCACGGTGGTGCTGCTGGCCCTGGTCGCCGCCGGCCTGGGCATCGCGCTGGTCCCCGCGTCGGCGCGGGCGCTCCCGGTGCCCGGCGTGACGTTCCGCGAGGTGCCGGACGCCGGCTCGATCGAGGTGGCCCTGGCCTGGCGCCCCCGGGAGGACTCCCCCGGCTCCGGCTCGCCGCTGATCCGCTCGGTGCTCGGCGTCCTGGAGACCGCCGGGGTGCTGCCCCCCGAGCACGACCCCGTCCGCCTGACCACCCCCGGCTCGGAGCCCCCCCGATGAAGATCACCCGTCTCGAGGCCATCCCCTACGCGATCCCGTACCGCAAGCCGCTGCGGTTCGCCAGCGGCGAGGTGCACGCCGCCGAGCACGTGCTGGTCCGCGTGCACACCGACGACGGCGTGGTCGGCACCGCCGACGCCGTCCCGCGCCCGTTCACCTACGGCGAGACCCAGGCCGGGGTGGTGGCGGTCCTCCAGTCGCTCTTCGCCCCGCAGATCGTGGGCCGCACGCTGCTGGAGCGGGAGCGGGTCGCCGAGGAGCTCGCCCGCACGGTCGGCAACCCGACCGCGAAGTCGGCGGTGGACATGGCGATCTGGGACGCGCTGGGCCGCACGCTGGACCAGCCGGTCACCTCGCTGCTCGGTGGCTACACCGACCGGATGCGGGTCTCCCACATGCTCGGCTTCGACACCCCCGCGGCGATGGTCACCGAGGCCGAGCGGATGCGGGACACCTACGGCATCACGACGTTCAAGGTGAAGGTCGGCCGCCGGCCGACCTTCCTGGACACCGCGGTGGTGCGGGCCCTGCGCGAGCACCTCGGCCCCGACGTCGAGCTCTACGTCGACGGCAACCGCGGCTGGACGGCGTCGGAGTCCGCCCGCGCGATGGCCGAGATGCGCGACCTGGGCCTCACCTTCGCCGAGGAGCTCTGCCCCGCCGACGACGTCCTGGGCCGCCGCTGGCTGGTGCAGCAGTGCGACGTGCCGTTCATCGCCGACGAGTCGGCCGTGACCCCCGCCGACGTGACCCGCGAGGTGCTGGGCGGGTCGGCGACGGCGGTGAGCATCAAGACCGCCCGCACCGGGTTCACCGCCTCCGCACGGGTGCACCACCTGGCGGAGGGGCTGGGCCTCGAGGTCGTGATGGGCAACCAGGTCGACACCCAGCTCGGCTCGATGAGCACCGTCGTCTTCGGGGCCGCGTTCCGGCTCACCTCGCGGCGGGCCGGCGAGCTCTCCAACTTCCTGGACATGACCGACGACCTGCTCACCGAGCCCCTGGTGATCCGCGACGGCACCCTGCCCGTCCGCCCCGGCGCCGGCCTCGGCGTCGACGTCGACCCCGACAAGCTCACCCGCTACCGCCTGGACCGCTGACCACCCCTCTGGAAGGACACCCCATGACCGTCACCGTGAACGACTCCTCTGCCACGGCCACCGCGGCCGCCTCCGGCGCCTCGGCCACCGAGCGCTTCAAGGCCGACAAGTCCGCCGGCGCGGCGGCGACCCCGCCCGAGCGCGTCGACACCCTCGCCCGCGAGCTGCTGGCGGCCGTGCACGACATCGTGCGCCGGCACGAGGTCACCTACGACGAGTACAACGCCCTCAAGGCGTGGCTGATCGGCGTCGGCCAGGACGGCGAGTGGCCGCTGTTCCTCGACGTCTGGGTCGAGCACGTCGTCGAGGAGGTGGCCAACTCCGGCCGCCAGGGCAGCAAGGGCACCATCGAGGGCCCCTACTACGTGCCCGGCTCCCCGGAGTCGACCGGCGAGGCCACTCTGCCCATGCGGGACGGCGAGCCCGGGACGCCGCTGACGTTCCAGGGGCACGTGACCAGCGTCGACGGCACCCCGCTGGCCGGCGCCCGGATCGAGATGTGGCACGCCGACGACGACGGCTTCTACTCGCAGTTCGCCCCAGGCATCCCGGAGTGGAACCTGCGCGGCACGGTGGTCACCGACGCCGACGGCGGTTTCGTCATCCACACGATCCAGCCCGCGCCGTACCAGATCCCGACCGACGGCTCCTGCGGCAAGCTGATCGCCGCCGCCGGCTGGCACGCCTGGCGCCCCGCCCACCTGCACCTGAAGGTGTCCGCCCCCGGCCACCAGCTGATCACCACGCAGCTGTACTTCCCGGGCGACCCGCACAACGACGACGACATCGCCTCGGCGGTCAAGCCCGAGCTGCTGCTCGACGTCCACGCCACGGACGACGGCAACCAGGTCACCTACGACTTCGTGCTCGACCCGGCCTGACGACAGCCGCGGGAGCATCGCAGCGAGCGCCAGCGAGCGAGGAGCGGACCGCGGCGCGGAGTCGGGCCAGTGGACCCGGCCTGAGATCCGGCTCCGCCACCGGCGGAGCACCCCGCGGTCAGCGCCCGGGGTGCTCCGCCGGTGGCACGTCGACGAGCATCCGCGGGTCTCCACCCGCCGAGGGCAGCCCCGGCCCGGCGGCGGGGAACGGCGGCGCCGGGACCGGCCGGTCGAGGTCCTCGGCGGGGGCGAACAGCGCGGCCACCACGTAGGCGAGGACGCCGAGGAACGGGCCGGCCGCGAGGGCCGCCATCGAGTTGAGCGCCAGGCCGGTGGTCACCGTCGCCCCGACGTCGGCCAGCTCGACCTCGGAGGGACCGGGCGCCAGCAGCTCGCCCACCTGCCAGGCGACGAGCGAGGCCAGCAGCGTGCCGGCGCCCACGGCCAGCAGGACGGCCACGCCGCGCCGGCGGCGCAGCCGCCAGGCGACCACACCGGCCAGCAGGCCCAGCCCGGCCACCACCAGGGTGTAGACGCCGTCGACCGCGGCGAGCAGCTCGGCCGAGGGGTGCCCGACGACGACCGGGCCGTCGGCGGTCACCCGGAACTGCGCCCGCGGGGCGAGGGCCCACCACAGCAGCCCCGCCGGGACGCCGCACGCCAGCAGCACGCCGGTCAGCGCCAGGGCGCCCGGCACGTCGGCGCGCAGCTCGGCCAGGGCGGCCCGGCGCCGGCCGGTCACCCACCGGGTCGGCCGCCGGGCGGGCGGGGACCCCGGGGGCCCCGGGGCGTCGAGGTGGTCCACGACCCCAGTCAACCCCGCGGAGCTGTGTGCCTCTTCCCCGGCACCGGCGTGGCGGCGGCGCTCACAGCAGGGCGACGCTGGTCGGGCCGAGCAGGGCCTTGATGTCGCCCATGAGCGCGGTGCTCGGCCGGACCCGCAGGCCCTGGTCGAGGCGCAGCACCGTCTCGCGGCTGCCGTTGACCAGCTTCAGCTGGACCTCGGTGGTGCCGGGGTGGCTGCCCAGCACCTCCCGCAGCCGCTCGACCACCGGCGGGGTGCACCGGGCGGCCGCCATCGACACCAGCACCGGACCGCGCGGGCCCTCGGTGAGCTCGGGGATGGTCACCTCGGAGCCGAACAGCGAGGGCTGGTCGTCGCGCCGGCTGATCCGTCCCTTGACCACGACGATCTGGTCGCGGACGACCTTCTCCGACACCTCCGCCCAGGTCTTGGGGAAGAACAGCACCTCGATGCCGGACTCGAGGTCCTCCAGCGTCGCGATCGCCCACGGCGCGCCCTGCTTGTTGGTGCGCGGGGAGACCGAGGTGAGGATGCCGGCGATCGTCACGTTCGCGCCGTCCTCCACGCCGCCGGCGTTGATCTCGGCGATCGGGGTGTCGGCGTTCGAGGCGAGGACGTGCTCGACGCCGTGCAGCGGGTGGTCGGAGACGTAGAGGCCGAGCATGTCGCGCTCGAACATCAGCCGCTCGGACTTCGACCAGTCCGCCGTCGGGATCGTGATGTCCAGCACCCCGCCGAAGGGGTCGTCGCCCTCGTCGTCCCCGCCGAAGCTGCCGAACAGGTCGAACTGCCCCTCGGCCTCCTTGCGCTTGAGCGCCATCGCGGAGTCGACCGCCTGCGCGTGGACGGCGACGATGCCCTGCCGGGAGTGGCCCAGGGAGTCGAAGGCACCGGCCTTGGCCAGGGACTCGATGACCTTCTTGTTGCAGGCCACCGTGTCGATCTTGCGCATGAAGTCCGCGAAGTCCTTGAAGGCGCCCTTCTCCTCGCGGGCCCGGCGGATCGAGTCGACGACGTTGTGCCCGACGTTGCGCACCGACGCCAGCCCGAAGCGGATGTCGTTCCCGACGGCGGCGAAGTCCCAGGAGGACTCGTTGACGTCCGGCGGGAGCACCTTGATGCCCATCCGCCGGCACTCGGCCAGGTAGATCGGCCGGCGGTCCTTGTCGTCGCCGACGCTGGTGAGCAGCCCGGCCATGTACTCGGCCGGGTAGTTGGCCTTCAGGAAGGCGGTCCAGTAGGACACCAGGCCGTAGGCGGCCGAGTGGGCCTTGTTGAACGCGTAGTCGGCGAACGGGACGAGGATGTCCCAGAGGGTCTTGATCGCCGCGGCGGAGTAGCCGCGCTCCTTCATGCCGGCCTCGAACCCGACGAACTCCGCGTCGAGGACCGACTTCTTCTTCTTGCCCATCGCGCGGCGCAGCAGGTCGGCCTTGCCGAGGGAGTACCCGGCGACCTTCTGCGCGATCGCCATGACCTGCTCCTGGTACACGATCAGGCCGTAGGTGCCGCCCAGGATGTCCTCGAGCGGCTCGGCCAGCTCCGGGTGGATCGGCGTGATCTCCTGCTGGCCGTTCTTGCGCAGCGCGTAGTTCGTGTGCGAGTTGGCACCCATCGGACCGGGCCGGTAGAGCGCGCCGACGGCGGAGATGTCCTCGAAGTTGTCCGGTCGCATCAGCCGCAGCAGCGACCGCATGGGGCCGCCGTCGAACTGGAACACACCGAGGGTGTCCCCGCGGGAGAGCAGGTCGTAGGTGGCCTTGTCGGTGAGGTCCTTGCTGATCTCGTCGAGGTCGACCGGCTCCTTGCCGTTCGCCACGATGTTGCGCAGCGCGTCGTCGATGACCGTGAGGTTGCGCAGGCCCAGGAAGTCCATCTTGAGCAGGCCGAGCGTCTCGCAGGTCGGGTAGTCGAACTGCGTGATGATCGCGCCGTCGGCCTCGCGCCGCATGATCGGGATCGAGTCGATCAGCGGGTAGCGGCCGATGATGACGCCGGCCGCGTGCACGCCCCACTGCCGCTTCAGTCCCTCGAGCTTGCGGGCCTGGTCGACCACCTCGGCCGCGCCGGGGTCGGACTCGTAGCGGGCGCGGAACTCCGCGGCCTCCTTGTAGCGCGGGTGGGCCGGGTCGAAGACGCCTGCCAGGGGGATGCCCTTGCCCATCACGTCCGGGGGCATGAGCTTGGTCAGCTCGTCGCCGACGGAGTACGGCCGGTCCAGCACGCGCGCGGCGTCCTTGATCGCGGCCTTCGCCTTGATGGTGCCGTAGGTGACGATCTGGCTGACCCGCTCCTCGCCGTACTTCTGCGAGACGTACTGGATGACCTCGCCGCGGCGGCGGTCGTCGAAGTCGATGTCGACGTCGGGCATCGAGACGCGCTCGGGGTTGAGGAACCGCTCGAAGATCAGCCCGTGCGCCAGCGGGTCCAGGTCGGTGATGCCCATGGCGTAGGCGGCCAGCGAACCGGCGGCCGACCCACGGCCGGGGCCCACGCGGATGCCGTTGTCCTTGGCCCAGTTGATGAAGTCGGCGACCACGAGGAAGTACCCCGGGAAGCCCATCTGGGTGATGATCCCGACCTCGTAGTCCGCCTGCTTGCGGACGTGGTCGGGGATGCCGTTCGGCCAGCGCTTGTGCAGGCCGCGCTCGACCTCCTTGACGAACCAGGAGGTCTCGTCCTCCCCCGGCGGCAGCGGGAAGCGCGGCATGAGGTCGGCGCCCTCGGTGAAGGTCACCTCGCACTGCTCGGCGACCAGCAGCGTGTTGTCGCACGCCGAGGCCAGGTCGCCGGGGAACAGCGCCCGCATCTCCGCGGCGCTCTTGAGGTAGTAGCCGTCACCGTTGAACTTGAAGCGGTTGGGCTCGTTGAGCCGCGACCCGGTCTGGATGCACAGCAGGGCGTCGTGGGCCTCGGCGTCCTCCTTGTGCGTGTAGTGCAGGTCGTTGGTCGCCAGCAGCGGGATGCCCAGCTCCTTCGCGATCTGCAGCAGCGCGGGGCGGGTCTTCTTCTCGATGGACAGCCCGTGGTCCATCAGCTCGGCGTAGAAGTTCTCCTTGCCGAAGATGTCCTGGAAGTCGGCGGCGGCCTGGCGGGCGCGCTCCTCCTTGCCGGCGCGCAGCCACATGTTCACCTCGCCCGAGGGGCAGCCGGTGGTGGCGATCAGGCCCTTGCCGTAGCGCTCGAGCAGGTCACGGTCGAACCGCGGCTTGCGGTACTGGCCCTCGAGGCTGGCCAGCGAGGAGATGCGGAACAGGTTGTGCATGCCCTCGGTGGTGCGGGCCAGCAGCGTCATGTGCGTGTAGGCGGCCTTGCCCCGCGACGAGCCGCCCTCGCCGTCCTCGTCGATGAGGTTGTCGCCGAAGTCGAACGGCGCGCGGTCGAAGCGCGAGCCGGGCGTGTAGTACCCCTCCATGCCGATGATCGGCTTCACGCCGGCCGACTTCGCCTGCTTGTAGAAGTCGTAGGCACCGAAGACGTTGCCGTGGTCGGTCATCGCCAGCGCCGGCATCCCCTGCTCGGCGGCGGCCTTGGTGACCTCCGGCAGCTTCGCCGCACCGTCGAGCATCGAGTACTCGGTGTGGACGTGCAGGTGGGCGAACGAGTCGGACGGGGTGCTCACGTGCTCAGGTGCTCCTCACGGTCGTGCGTGCCCGGCCGACGGGGATCCGGCGCGGGCGACCGGCGGGGAAGACCGGCGGTGCTGGGTCCGGGGTGCGGCCGGGGGCCGACCCGATCCTCGCACCACGGAGGTCTACTCCGCGGGACCGACAGAAAGGTGTCTCGCCACAGTCGGACCGCTCCGTCACGCCCCGTCAGGCGAGGTCCCGCCGCATCGTGACGTGCACGATCCCGGCCTCCACGTACTCCTCGCCGACGGCGGTGTAGCCGGCCCGCTCGTAGAAGCCGCGGGCGCTCACCTGGGCGTGCAGCTCCACCCCGGTCAGGCCGAGGAGCACCGCCTGCCGGTGCAGCTCGGCGAGGACGCCGGCGCCGTACCCCCGCCCGCGCACGGCGGCGTCGACCGCCATGCGCCCGACCACCGCCCGCCCGTCGCGGACCAGCAGCCGCCCGGTGGCCACCACGCGGCCGTCGTCGTCCCGCGCGAGGGCGTGCACGGCGGTGGCGTCGTGCTCGTCCTGCTCGATCTCGGCCGGCACGCCCTGCTCCTCGACGAAGACGCGGGTGCGCAGCGCCACCACCACCGGCCAATCCGCGGCCGTCACCGGCTCGCCCCTCACCGGGCCACCGCCGGCAGCGCGCCGGCCGGGACGAGCAGGAAGCGCAGGTCGATGACGACGTGCAGCAGCACCGGGAGCAGCAGCGAGCCGGTGTCCAGGTACAGGCCGGCCAGCACCCCGCCGAGGACGCCGGTGGTGACCACGCCGGCGAGACCCTGGTAGGCGTGCGCCAGGCCGAAGGCGAGGGCGGCGACGGCGACCAGCACCGGCGTCGGCAGCCCGCCGGTCACCGCCGCGACGACGGCGAGGAAGAACCCGCGGTAGAGCCACTCCTCGCACACGCCGGCGGTGACGCCGACGAGGGTGAACAGCCGTCGCTCGCCGCGGGTGCGCGGCAGGAGGGCCAGCGTCGCGTGCACCGACGGCTCGGCGTGCCGCCCCTCCCCCGGCCGGCGCTGCACCTGCTCGGCCCCGGCCAGCGCGCCCGACCGCAGCGCCCGGGTGGAGACGACCACGAACGCCAGCGTCAGGAGCGCGGCCGCGCCGGCCACCGGCCCGGGCCACTCCTGCGGCCAGCGCAGCCCGACCCCCGCGGCGGAGACCCCGGGCGCGGACAGCCACACCACGAGGACCAGGACGGCCAGCCCCCACTCGAGGACGAGCAGCCGCCGGTAGAACGACCGGCGCGCGCCGCCGTCGGCCCGCAGCCGTCCCTCGAACCGGCGGTGCAGCACGTGGCCGACGACCGGTTCGCCGAGGACCAGGTAGCCGGCGACGACGACCGCGGACAGCGCCGCGGGGCCGAAGTCGGCCAGCGAGGCGGGGAGCCCCTGCACCGCTGGGGCCTCAGGCCTCGGCGCGCAGGACGTCGAGCGCGCCGGCGAGGTCGGCGGGGTACGGGCTGCGGAACTCCATCCAGTGCCCGTCGGCCGGGTGCGCGATGCCCAGGTGCACCGCGTGCAGCCACTGGCGGGCGACCCCCAGCCGCGCGGCCAGCGTCGGGTCGGCGCCGTAGGTGGTGTCGCCGACGCAGGGGTGGCGCAGGGCCGAGAAGTGCACGCGGATCTGGTGGGTGCGGCCGGTCTCCAGCTTGATGTCGACCAGGCTGGCGGCCGGGAACGCCTCGACCACCTCGTAGTGGGTGACCGAGGGCCGCCCGCCCTGGACGACGGCGAACTTCCAGTCGTGCTTCGGGTGCCGGTCGATGGGGGCGTCGATGGTGCCGCGCGACGGGTCGGGGTGCCCCTGGACGAGGGCGTGGTAGCCCTTGTCCACGGTGCGCTCCTTGAACGCCGCCTTGAGCACGGTGTAGGCCCGCTCGCTCTTGGCGACCACCATCAGCCCGGTCGTGGCGGCGTCCAGCCGGTGCACCACGCCCTGCCGCTCGGCGGCGCCGGAGGTCGAGATCCGGTACCCGGCCGCGGCCAGCCCGCCGACCACCGTCGGCCCCTCCCAGCCGGGGCTGGGGTGCGCGGCGACGCCGACGGGCTTGTCCACGACCACGATGTCGTCGTCGTCGTGGACGACGGTCAGACCGGCCACCGGCTCCGGCGCGGTCGGCTCACCGGGCGGCGGAGGCAGCTCGACCTCCAGCCAACTGCCGCCGGAGACCCGGTCGCCCTTGCCGCGGACCCGCCCGTCGAGCAGCACCACGCCGGCGTCGGCGAGGTCGGCGGCCGCCCCGCGGGAGAGGCCGAAGAGCCGGGACAGCGCCTGGTCCACGCGCTGCCCCTCCAGCCCGTCGGGCACCGGGAGGGCACGGTGCTGGCCCGCGGGACTGCTCACGCCGTCCATCCTTCCTCAGGACTGCGTGGCGCCGCCGTCGCGGGCGGCGCCGTCCGCGGCGCGCGAGCCGTCGAACTCGATCCCGCGCAGCGCCAGCAGGACGCCGAGGACGCCGCCGCAGACGATCGCGGAGTCGGCCACGTTGAAGATCGGATAGACCTGCCCGTCGGGGGCGAACACCGACACGAAGTCGACGACGCCGCCGCGCAGGAACCCCGGCTCGCGGAAGACGCGGTCGACCAGGTTGCCCAGGGCCCCGCCGAGCACCAGCCCGAGGGCGACCGCCCAGCCGGTGGAGAACAGGCGCCGGGCGGTGCGCACGATCACGACCGCGACCGCCGCCGCGATCAGCGTGAAGACGACGGTGAACCCCTCGGCGAAGGAGAATGCCGCGCCGGTGTTCCGGGCGTGGGTGAGGTAGAGCGCCCCGCCGAGCAGCCGGATGTTCTCGCCGCGGTCGATCGTGGCGACGACCAGCAGCTTGCTGGCGAGGTCGGCGCAGAACACGGCCACCGCGAGCAGGAGGAGCAGGCGGGTGCGGGGACGGCGGGCCGACGTCGCCGGCGCTCCGGCCGCGTCGTCCGGCGGGCCGCTGGGTACGGACAGGGGTGCTCCTCGGTCGTGGCTGGCGCGGCCGGTCACCGCCGTCCCCCGACGATAACCGCGCCGCCTCGACCCCCGGCCGTCCCGCACGGGCTGCGCAACTCGAACGGCGTGTGATCCATCTCATGACGCCCTGCGACACATGTCACCACTCCGAGTGACATGTTGGGGCGTTCAGTGACCGTTACCTGGACAGGTACAGCACCTCCCCCGAGCACGGAAGGCCGTCGTGTCCACCGATCTCGCCCCAGCCACCGACCCCGACGTAGTCCTCGTGGGTGGCGGCATCATGAGCGCGACCCTCGCGTCGCTGCTCGGTGTCGTCGCCCCCGACTGGAGCGTCACCGTCTTCGAGTCCTCGTCAGCGGTGGCCGGGGAGAGCTCTGACGCCTGGAACAACGCCGGCACGGGGCACGCGGCCCTCTGCGAGCTGAACTACACCCCCGCCGGCAAGGACGGCTCGGTCGACGTCACCAAGGCCGAGACCATCAACGAGCAGTTCCAGGTCTCGCGGCAGTTCTGGTCCCACCTGGTCCGCGCGGGGCTGACCGGGGCGCCCAAGGAGTTCATCACCCCCGTCCCGCACATCAGCTTCGTGTCGGGTGAGAACGGCCGCGCGTACATGCGCAACCGGTACGCCGCGATGACGGCGTCCCCGCTGTTCGCCGGCATGGAGTACACCGACGACCCGGCCGAGCTGGCCGGGTGGATCCCGCTGATGATGGCCGGCCGCAGCGCCGCCGAGCCGGTCGCGGCGACCCGCTCGTCCGCCGGCACCGACGTCGACTTCGGCTCCCTCACCCGGCTGCAGTTCGCCGCCGCCGAGGACCGCGGCGTGCACGTGCACGTCAACCAGCGGGTCACCGGCATGCGGCGGCGCGGCGACGGCCGCTGGGCGGTCACGGTCCGGGACACGGTCTCCGGCGACGAGCGCACCGTGCGCGCCCGCTTCGTCTTCGTCGGCGCCGGTGGCGGCGCGCTGCCCCTGCTGCAGAAGGCCGGCATCCCCGAGATCCGCGGCTTCGGCGGCTTCCCGGTCAGCGGCATGTTCCTGCGCACCCGCTCCCCCGAGCTGGTCTCGGCGCACCAGGCCAAGGTCTACGGCCAGGCCGCGGTCGGCGCCCCGCCGATGTCGGTGCCGCACCTGGACCTGCGCCTGATCGACGGCGACCACTCGCTGCTGTTCGGCCCCTACGCCGGCTTCTCGCCGAAGTTCCTCAAGGCCGGCTCGATGTTCGACCTGCCGCTCAGCGTCAAGCCGAACAACCTCGGCTCGATGCTCGGCGTCGCCCGCACCGAGATGGCCCTCACCAAGTACCTGGTCGGCGAGCTGCTGCAGTCGCGCAGCGCCCGGCACCGGACCCTGACGGCGTTCGTGCCCCGGGCCGAGGAGCAGGACTGGGACATGATCACCGCCGGGCAGCGCGTCCAGGTGATCAAGCAGGACCCGAAGACCGGCCGCGGCGTCCTCCAGTTCGGCACCGAGCTCGTCGTCGGCGGCGAGGGCACCGTCGCCGGCCTGCTGGGCGCCTCGCCGGGCGCCTCGACGGCGGTCTCGGCGATGCTCACCGTCCTCGAGCGCTGCTTCCCGGACCGCATCGACGCCTGGCGCCCGGCGCTGCAGGAGGCCATCCCCTCCTACGGCCGCCGCCTCGCCGCCGACCCGGCGCTGCTGGCCGAGGTCCGCGCCGAGACGATGCAGACCCTGGAGCTCAACGGCTGACCCGGGTCGGCTCGCGCTCCCGACGACCACACCCCAGACGCCCCCTCGGCCCCGCCGAGGGGGCGTCTGCCGTGTGGTCGGGCCTCTGGCCGGCGGCGCGGGACGGCCGGGGGGCACCTGGCCGCGGCGTCGTCCGAGGACGACCGATCAGTCAGCCTCGGTCGGGGCACCGGTCTCGCCGCGCCAGCCGGCCAGCCGTCCGGCGCGGCTGACCGCGCGCAGCCGCTGCTCGGCGGCGGGCCGGGAGCGGCGGGCCGACACGAGCAGCGCCTGGTCACCGCGCATGAGCCGCGTGGTGGCGTCGGGGACGAACGGCCGGCCGTCGCGGACGATGAGGACCACCGCGGCGTCCTCGGGCAGGCGCAGTTCGGGCAGGTAGACGCCGTGCAGCCGGGAACCGTGCGGGACGGTGAGCTGCAGCAGGTCGGCCTCCAGCTCGTCGAGGGGTGCGGACTCCACGTCGACGTCCCGCGGGGTGACCGGCGCGGCGATGCGCAGCCGGCGGGCCACCCAGGGCAGCGACCAGCCCTGGATGAGGGTGAAGACGACGACGAGCACGAAGACGGTGTCGAAGATGCGGACCGCGCCCTCGACGCCGGCGGCGACCGGGAAGGTGGCCAGGACGATCGGCACCGCCCCTCGCAGGCCGGCCCAGGAGATGAAGACCTGCTGGGCGAGGGGCAGCCGGAACCAGACGAGGCTGGCCAGCACCGACAGCGGCCGGGCCACCAGCAGCAGCGCCCCGCCGACGATCAGCGCCGGCACGAGCGCGTCGTCCAGCCGATCCGGGGAGGCCAGCAGCCCGAGCAGGACGAACAGGCCGATCTGGGCCAGGGAGGCCATGCCCTCGGCGAAGCCGATGCTCGCCGAGCGGTGCGGCAGGGCGGCGTTGCCGAGCACCACGCCGGCCAGGTACACCGCGACGAACCCGGAGGTGTGCGCCAGGGCCGCCGCGGAGAACGCGAGCACGCACAGCGCGAGGGTCGCCAGCGGGTAGAAGCCGGCCAGCGGGAGGGCGACCCGGCGCAGCAGTTCGGCGCCGGCCATGCCGACGGCGACGCCGATGGCCGCGCCGCCGACCAGTTCGGCGACGATCGTCAGCCCGACCAGCCACCAGGCGTGCGCCTCGCCGTCGGTGAGGTAGGTGGCCAGCGCCGCCACCAGGAGGATGGCGGGCGCGTCGTTGAGGCCGCTCTCGGCCTCGATGGAGGCGGCCAGCCGGCGGGGCAGGGGCAGCCGGCGCAGCGCGGCGAAGACGGCGGCGGCGTCGGTGGAGCTGATGACCGCGCCCAGCAGGAGGGCGAAGCCCCACGGGAAGTCCAGCAGCCAGACGACGATCGCCGCGGTGACGACGACGCTGACCACCACGCCCACGGTGGCCAGCGACACGCCCGGGCCGATCGCCCGCCGGACGTCGTTCCACCGGGTGGTCAGCCCGCCCTCGGCCAGGATGATCAGCAGTGCGGCGACGCCGAGGGTCTGGGTGAGCTGCACGTCCTCGAAGTCGATGCCCACCCCACGCTCGCCCAGGGCCACCCCGAGGGCGAGGTAGATCAGCAGGCTGGGCAGTCCGAGCCGGTCGGCCAGGCGCAGGGCGACGGCGGCCACGAGCACGATCAGGGCGCCGAGGGCCAGGGCGACGGTGACCGTCGTGTTCACCGGGCGGCCCTGTCCACCTCCGCAGTCTCCCGTACGGAGCTCCCGGCGCGGTTCCGGCAGTCCGTCGACGGGCGGTGGCGCGCCTCGGGGACAATGGACGGCGTGAGCTCTCCCGGCCCGTTCCGCGCGCTGCCCCCTCAGGTCGACCTGCCCGCCCTCGAGCAGGAGATCCTGGGCCGCTGGGAGGCCGACAAGGTCTTCGCCCGCTCGCTGGAGGCCTCCGCCGGCCGGCCGCAGTGGAACTTCTACGAGGGGCCGCCGACCGCCAACGGCCGCCCCGGCACCCACCACATCGAGGCGCGCGCGTTCAAGGACGTGTTCCCCCGGTTCAAGACCATGCAGGGCTGGCACGTGCCCCGCCGCGCCGGGTGGGACTGCCACGGCCTGCCGGTGGAGATCGCCGTCGAGCAGGAGCTGGGCTTCGCCGGCAAGCCCGACATCGAGCGCTACGGCATCGCGGAGTTCAACGCCCGCTGCCGGGAGTCCGTCGAGCGGCACGTCGACGCCTTCACCGAGCTGACCCGCCGCATGGGCTACTGGGTCGACATGTCCACCGCCTACTGGACGATGGACCCGGCCTACATCGAGAGCGTCTGGTGGTCGCTCAAGCAGGTGTTCGACAAGGGCCTGCTCGTCGAGGACCACCGCGTCGCCCCCTACTGCCCCCGCTGCGGCACCGGCCTGTCCGACCACGAGGTGGCCCAGGGCTACGAGTCGATCACCGACCCGTCGGTCTACGTGCGGCTCCCGGTCACCAGCGGCGAGTGGGCGGGGAAGGCCGACCTGCTCGTGTGGACGACGACGCCGTGGACGCTGCCGTCCAACACCGCGGTCGCCGTCCACCCCGACGTCACCTACGTCGTCGCGCGGCGCGGTGAGGACACCCTCGTGGTGGCCGAGCCGCTGCTGGGCGCCGTCTTCGGCGACCTCGAGGACGTCGAGGTGCTGGCCCGCACCACCGGCCGGGACTGGGAGCGGGTGCACTACCGGCGGCCGTTCGAGCTGGTCGCGTTCCCACGAGGACCCCAAGGGGAGGAGATCGACGCCCACTACGTCGTCCTGGCCGACTACGTGACCACCGACGACGGCACCGGCCTGGTCCACCAGTCCCCCGCCTTCGGCGCCGACGACCTCGCGGTGTGCCGCGGCTACGGCCTGCCCGTGGTGAACCCGATCGACGCGACCGGCCACTTCCTGCCCGAGGTGGGCCTGGTCGGCGGCCGCTTCTTCAAGGCCGCGGACGACGAGCTGGTGGTCGACCTGCAGCGGCGCGGCGTCCTGTGGCGGGAGCAGCGCTACGAGCACAGCTACCCGCACTGCTGGCGCTGCCACACGCCGCTCATGTACTACGCCCAGCCGTCCTGGTACATCCGGACGTCGGTGGTCAAGGACCAGCTGCTGGCCCAGAACGAGCGCACGCACTGGCACCCCGAGCACGTCCAGTGGGGCCGCTACGGCGACTGGCTGCGCAACAACGTCGACTGGGCGCTGTCCCGCGACCGGTACTGGGGCACCCCGCTGCCGGTCTGGCGCAACGACGCCGACCCGTCGCGGATGCTCGTCGTCGGCTCGCTGGCCGAGCTGTCGGAGCTGACCGGCCGCGACCTGTCCGACCTCGACCCGCACCGGCCCTTCATCGACGAGGTCACCTTCACCCGGCCGGGCGAGGAGGGCACCTACCGGCGCGTGCCCCAGGTCATCGACGCCTGGTACGACTCCGGCTCCATGCCCTTCGCCCAGTGGGGCGCGCCGCACCGCAACCAGGAGGAGTTCGAGGCGGCCTACCCGGCGCAGTTCATCTGCGAGGCGATCGACCAGACGCGCGGCTGGTTCTACTCGCTGATGGCCGTCGGCACGCTGGTGTTCGACCAGAACTCCTACGAGAACGTGCTGGTCCTCGGCCACATCCTCGCCGAGGACGGCCGCAAGATGAGCAAGCACCTGGGCAACATCCTGGAGCCGATCCCGCTGATGGACCGGCACGGGGCCGACGCCGTCCGCTGGTTCATGCTGGCCGGAGGCTCGCCGTGGTCGGCCCGGCGGGTGGGCCACGAGACGCTGTCCGAGGTCGTCCGGAAGGTGCTGCTCACCTACTGGAACACCGCCAGCTTCTTCACCCTCTACGCCGAGACCAACGGCTGGGACCCCGCCTCCTCGCCCGCTCCCCCGCGGGCGGAGCGGCCGCTGCTGGACCGCTGGGCGCTGGCCGAGCTGGCCGCGGTCACCGACGGCGTCACCACGGCCCTGGAGGACTTCGACACCCAGGGCGCGGGCCGGCTGATCGCCCAGTTCGTCGACGACGTGTCCAACTGGTACGTGCGCCGTTCCCGCCGGCGGTTCTGGGACGGCGACCCGGCCGCGCTGGCCACGCTGCACGAGGTGCTCGACGTCCTCACCCGGCTGATGGCGCCGTTCACCCCGTTCGTCACCGAGGAGGTGTGGGGCCGGGCGGTCACGCCGGGTCTGGTGGACTCGCCCGACTCGGTGCACCTGGCCTCCTGGCCGGAGGTGGACGCCGACGCCCGCGACGACCGGCTGGTCGAGCAGGTCGAGCTGGTGCGCCGGCTCGTGGAGCTGGGCCGCTCGGCCCGGACCTCGGCCAAGGTCCGCACCCGGCAGCCGCTGGCCCGCGCGGTCGTGGCCGCACCCGGCTGGTCGGAGCTGCCGCGGGAGCTGGTCGCCGAGGTCGCCGACGAGCTCAACGTGGCCGAGCTGATGGACCTCTCGGCCGTCGGCGGTGACCTGGTCGACGTCAGCGTCAAGGTCGACTTCCGGGCGGTCGGCCGGCGGCTGGGCAAGCAGGTGCAGGCCGTCGCCAAGGCCGTCGCCGCCGCCGACGCGGCCGCCCTCGTCGCCGCCTACCGCGCCGGCACGGCCACCGTCGAGGTGGACGGCGCGACCGTGCTCCTGGAGGACGGCGACCTGGTGGTCACCGAGACCCCGCGCGAAGGCTGGACCGTGGCCAGCGGCGGCGGGCTCACCGTGGCGCTCGACCTGGAGCTCACCCCGGAGCTGGAGCGGGCCGGCCTGGTCCGCGAGGCCGTCCGGCTGGTCCAGGAGGCCCGCAAGGGCAGCGGCCTGGCCGTCAGCGACCGCATCGAGCTGTGGTGGACCGTCGACGACTCCCCCGCCGGCGCCCAGATGGGCCAGGCGCTGACCGAGCAGGGCGCCCAGGTGGCCGACGAGGTGCTCGCCGTCCGGGTGCACACCGGCACGGCCGGTCAGGGTGACGGCGTGGAGGGCCCGGCCGGTTCCCGCTTCTGGGTGGCGCGGGCCGGCGACTGAGCCTCGGGGTCGCCCGCGGGGTCAGTACCCGCGGGCGGCCCGGCGCCGCGAGCGCTCGACCTCGGCCAGCTTCCGCACCGGCCGGCAGGCGCCGCACGGGGTGAACCCGTCGGCGCGGGCCTCGACCATCGGCAGCGGGATCGCCGTCCGCCCACTCAGGTGCACACAGCCGGCCGCGTGGTAGCGGGGGTGCTCGTCGACCACGAGCACCTCGTCGGCGAGGTCGACGACCAGCAGCAGGTCGGTCACCTCGACGTCCTCCTCGGCGGGCTCACCGTCGGGCGTGGGGTCCCGGACAGCACCGGGGACGGCCGCGTGCGCTCCCGTGGGGGGATCGTCGTCCACCGGCTCCCAGGCAGGGACGTCCTCGCGCGCCTCGTGGACGGCGGGCTCCTCCTGCGCTCGCCGCTCGTCCTCCACCGGCCGCCCGACGCCGTCCGCGGCACGGTGCCCGCCCGGGGCCAGCCCGCGCACCGCGCGCTGCTCCCCCGACCCCGACCCGGCGCCGCCGACGGCCCGGTGCCCGCCGGACGCGGGACTCCGCGCGGGAGCAGACGCGGCGGCCGGGACGTCGACGCCCCGCGACGTGCCCACGCGCCGGAGCACCAGCAGGGCCGCGGCCAGGGCGCAGGCGACGACGCAGACCCAGTAGAGGGCCGTGGTGCCTGTGACGACCCCAGCGACGAACGTCCCGAGGCCGATCAGCACCAGCAGGCCCGCCGCCAAGATCACGGACCGACTCTAGCCGGGGCCGCCGCAGCGCCGCCCCCGGACGCAGCAGGGCAGGGACGGCGAAGGGCCCCCGGACGTCGTCCGGGGGCCCTTCCTGCGGCCGTCAGGCGCTGGCGTGCTGGGTCTGCCGGCTGTTGGACGCCGGCTCGGCCGAGCCGCGGCTGTCCAGGTCGCGCAGGTGCGACTCGAGGTAGGACCGCAGGCGGGTGCGGTACTCGCGCTCGAAGGTCCGCAGCTCCTCGATCTTGCGCTCGAGGCTGCTCTTCTTCTCTTCGAGGGTCCCCATGACCTCGGTGTGCCGGCGCTCGGCGTCCTGGTCGAGGGCGGCGGCCTTGGCGCGGGCCTCGCGCTCCATCGTGTCCGCCCGCGTGCGGGCGTCGCCGACCATCGAGTCGGCGCGCATCTTCGCCTCGCTGACCATCTGCTCGCTCTTGGCCCGGGCCTCGGCGACCATGCGCTCGCTGTTGGTCTTGGCGGTGACGACCATCTGGTCGGCCTGGGCCTTGGCCTCGTTGACGTACCGGTCGGCCGTCTCGGTGGCCAGCGCCAGCATCCGGGAGGCACGGGCGCTGTCGTCCTCGCGCGGGGCGGCGACCGGCGGGGGCGGCGGCGCGACGGCGGCGGCCGGCGGCTCCGGGGCCTCCTGGCGGGGCGTCCGGCCGGTGGCTGAGCCGGAGCGGAGCTCGTTGTTCTCCTCGATCAGCCGCGCGAGCTCGGCCTCGACCACGTCGAGGAACGCGTCCACCTCGTCCTCGTCGTAGCCACGCTTGCCGATCGGCGGCTTCTTGAACACGACGTTGTGCACGTCGGCAGGCGTCAATGGCATCGGGTCACCTCGGGTCGGACAGCGGGAACAGGGACGTTCTCGGACGAGCGACGGCGGACCGCACCCGCCCTCCGTGCGTTCCTCTCCCCGGTGGGTTCAGGGATCACGCGGTGGCGGCGAGTGAGGTCGTGATGCCACGCAGGATGTACACGGCAATCAACAGCACCATAAACCCGAGGTCCAACCGGATGGTGCCGAGGTTCAAGGGCGGGATGACCTTCCGGACCGCCTTGAGCGGGGGATCGGTGGTGGCGTAGACGACCTCGAGGCCCGCTGCCACCAGCCCGGACGGCCGCCAGCTGCGGGCCAGCACCATGACCCAGTCGACGACGAACCGGGCGAAGAGCAGGACGAGGAAGACGAGCAGCACCGATGAGACGATCTGCCAGAAGAGAGCCACGGTCCTCGTTCGTTCGGGGCACTCCGCGTGCCGGTCCAGTCGTGGGCGTCGGCCTCAGGACTGGTCGACGAACCCGCCCTCGCGGATCCGAGCCTTGTCCTCGGCCGTCACGTCGACGTCCCTCGGGCTGAGCAGGAACACCTTGTTCGTGACGGGCTCGATGCTACCGCGCAGCCCGAAGATGAGTCCCGCAGCGAAGTCGACGAGCCGTCGCGCGTCGGCGTGGTCGAGTTCGGTGAGGTTCATGATGACCGGACTGCCGTCGCGGAAGGCCTCGCCGATCTGACGGGCCTCGTTGTAGGTCTTCGGGTGCAGCGTGGTGATCCGGTAGGGCTGCGGCGCGGGGGCAGGGGCCGGAGCGGGGGCGGGCTCGGGCACGGCCGCGACCGGCTCCCGGACGGCGAGCCCCGCCGCGCCGGAGGCGGTCGACCCGCCGACGGTGGACGAGAGCCCACCGCCGACCGGGCCACCGAGCCGGGCAGCGGGCGCCGAGGCGGCCGGGGAGAGGCCGGCGCTGCGGTTGACGCCGCTGCGCCGGGGCAGCGCCAGGGGCTCGGGGTCGGGGGCCGGCAGGTCGGCCTCGAGGTCGGCGAAGTGGTCGTCGGCGCGGTAGTCCGCGTCGGCGTACCGGTTGCCGTCGTCGGCGTACCGGTTGCCGTCGTCGCCGTAGTGGTCGTCGTAGGCGTCCTCGGCGTACCGGCTGTAGCGGCGGTCCTCGAGGTGCCGCTCGTCGCTCCGCCGGTCGTCGTGCCGGTCGTAGTCCGCCTGGCGGGCGTCGTACCGGCCGTAGGCCCGGGCGTCGTCGTCCTCGACGAGCCCGAGGTAGATGCCCATCTTCCGCATGGTCCCGGCCATCAGCCCTCCCCCTCTGGTGTCGTCCTCGTTGCGCGCGTCCCTCACCCGGGCTGGTGGGACCCGTGTGACTGGTGTGACTCGTCCTCCCGGGAGGGTAGGGGCCGCTCCCCGAAGAGCGCGGTTCCGACACGCACGAGCGTGCTGCCGGCCGCGATGGCCTCCTCCAGGTCGGCGCTCATCCCGGCGGAGATCTCCCGCGCCCCCGGATGGTCGACCCGCACCCGCTCGGCCAGCGCCGCGAGCCGCGCGAACGCCGGCGCCGGGTCACTGTCCCGCGGGGCCACCGCCATGAGGCCGCGCAGCACGACGCCCTCCTCCGCGGCGACGGCGTCGGCCAGGGCCGGGACGTCGTCGGGCGCCGCACCTCCCCGGGCGGCGAGCTCGCCCTCGGGCCCGCCGAGGTCCACCTGCAGGAAGACCTCGACCGGCCGGCCCAGCTCCACCCCCGCCCGCGCCAGCGTGCGGACGAGCGGGAGCCGGTCGACCGAGTGCACCACCGCGCCCAGCCGGGCCACCGCCGCGGCCTTGTTGCGCTGCAGCTGGCCGACCATGTGCCACTGCAGCGGCAGGTCGGCGAGCTCGGCGGCCTTGCCGGTCAGCTCCTGGGCGCGGTTCTCGCCGAAGTCGGCCTGGCCGAGCGCGGCGAGCTCCCGGACCGCGGCGGCGGGCCACGTCTTGCTCACCGCGAGGAGACGCACCTCGGCCGGGTCGCGGCCGGCGGCACGGGCCGCCGTGGCGACCCGCGCACGCACGGCCCGGAGGCGGTCGGCGGGGGTGGTCACGGGGGCGATCCTCCCAGCGCTCACCCGAGCCAGGTGACGCCCGCCTGCCGCCCGGTGACGCCGTCGCGCCGGTGGGAGAAGAGGAAGCGGTCCTCGGCGGTGCACCGCGGGTCGTGGACCACCTGGCCGACGCCGGCGCCACGGAGCAGCTCCGCCAGCGCGGCCCGCAGGTCCAGCCCCGGGGTCCCCCTGCGGGTCCGGACGGCGGCCGACGGGGCGATCCGGGCGACCTCGGCCTGCATGGCCCGCGGCACCTCGTAGCAGGCGCCGCAGACGGCGGGCCCCAGCAGCGCGGTGACGTCGGCGGCGCGGGCCCCGAGCCCGGTCATGGCGGCCAGGGCGGCCGGCACGACGCCCTGCCGGACGCCCTCCCGGCCGGCGTGGACGGCGGCGACCACGCCGGCGCGGGAGTCGGCCAGCAGCACCGGGACACAGTCGGCGACCAGCACGCACAGCACCAGGCCGGGCGTGCGGGTGACGAGCGCGTCCGTGGCCGGTAGCGGTCCGTCGACGGGGCCGTCGACCACGGCGACACCCGCGCCGTGCACCTGGTCCATCCAGACGAGGTGGTCGGCGTCCACGCCGAGCTCCCGCGCCAGGCGCTCCCGGTTGGCCGCGACGTCCGCGGGGTCGTCACCCACGTGCCCGCCCAGGTTGAACGAGTCGTAGGGAGCACGGGACCGGCCGCCCCTCCGGTCGGTGACGACCCGGCGGGGTCGCACCGCCGGAGGGGCGGCCGTCTCTGAGCTCACGGCGCGGCCCCCGTGCAGGGGCCCGCCGCGAGCGTGCGAGCGGTGGGGGGCACGGGGGTCCTTCTACTGGCGGAGGAACTCCGGGATGTCGAGCTCCTCCTCGAAGTCCTCGTTCGACAGCGGGCGGCGGCCCGCGCCGCCCGCACCCGGCACCGGGGGCAGCGGGGGCACGGTGATGCCCCCACCGGCCGCGGGGCGGGAGGGCAGCTGCGAGGTCGAGGGCAGCGGCGCCGGCTGGGCCTGGGGGACCTGCGGGGCCGAGCCGACCAGCCGCTCACCGGTGGGCGCCGGCGAGACGGCGGTCACCGGCTGCGGGTGCACGGGCATCCGCGAGGCCACGGGCGGCGCCACCGGGGCGGCGGCGGGCACGGAGGCGACACCGGCGTCCTTGCGACCGCTGGGCTTGCCGCCGTCGAACCCGGCGGCGATGACGGTCACCCGCACCTCGTCGCCGAGGGCGTCGTCGATGACCGCACCGAAGATGATGTTCGCGTCGGCGTGCGCCGCGTCGGACACCAGCGAGGCGGCCTCGTTGATCTCGAACAGGCCGAGGTCCGAGCCGCCGGAGATCGACAGCAGGACGCCGTGGGCGCCCTCCATCGAGGCCTCCAGCAGCGGGCTGGCGATGGCCTGCTCGGCCGCGAGCAGGGCGCGGTTGTCGCCGCGCGCGCTGCCGATGCCCATGAGCGCGGACCCGGCGCCGGACATGACCGACTTGACGTCGGCGAAGTCCAGGTTGATCAGGCCGGGCGTGGTGATCAGGTCCGTGATGCCCTGGACACCGGAGAGCAGCACCTGGTCGGCGGTGCGGAAGGCGTCCATGACGCTGACGTTCCGGTCGCCGAGCTGCAGCAGCCGGTCGTTGGGGATGACGATGAGCGTGTCGCACTCGTTGCGCAGCTCCTCGATGCCCGACTCGGCCTGCACCGCGCGCCGCTTGCCCTCGAAGGAGAACGGGCGGGTGACCACGCCGATGGTGAGCGCACCGAGCTTGCGGGCGATGGAGGCGACCACGGGCGCACCGCCGGTGCCCGTACCGCCGCCCTCCCCCGCGGTGACGAAGACCATGTCGGCGCCCTTGAGCACCTCTTCGATCTCCTCGCGGTGGTCCTCGGCGGCCTGCCGGCCGACGTCGGGCTGCGCGCCGGCGCCGAGCCCACGGGTCAGCTCGCGACCGACGTCGAGCTTGACGTCCGCGTCGCTCATCAACAGCGCCTGGGCGTCGGTGTTGATGGCGATGAACTCGACCCCCTTGAGGCCGACTTCGATCATGCGGTTGACCGCGTTCACCCCGCCGCCGCCGATGCCGACGACCTTGATGACCGCGAGGTAGTTGTGCGGAGGTGTCATGTGGGGCTCCCGACCTCGACCCTCATCCTCAAGTAAAGCCTTATAGTTATGTCAACTGGGTCGACGCGGACGAAGTTAGATGGGCCGCCACGGGCCCTACAAACACCCTCCCGGGCCCGGCGTGTCGACAGAGCCGGATCACACGGATCTCGGCCGACCCACTGGTCACATGGACACCACTGAGAGTGACGACCCGCGCCAGGAACGTCTCATGTGCAGGTCAAGGCCACGGACACGCCGACGACCGGGAACCCGTGAAAGTGATCTGGCGCGTCGGGCGTGTCGCGTCCCCGCGCGTGTCGCCCGGCCCGCTGACCAGCGCCGTCCGGCAGCGACGCCACCCGGTCCGCGAGCGGGCGCTCACTGCCGCGGCAGCCGGCCCAGGAGGTAGAACTCCTCGTTCGGCGGGATCGCCGCCCAGTGCGCGATCCGGTTGGACAGTGCGAAGAGCGACACGATCGCGCCGACGTCCCAGACGTCGTCCTCGGTGAGGCCGTGCCCGCCCAGGCGCTCCAGGTCCGCCGCCGTCACCGCCGCCGGGTCCACCGCGAGGCGGACGGCGACCTCCAGCACCGCGTGCACCCGCGGCGACAGCGGCGCCTTGCGCCAGTCGACCGCGACCTGGTCGGCGATGTGCGGGTCGCGGGCCCGGA
This sequence comes from Geodermatophilus sp. SYSU D00705, assembly GCF_054050135.1. NCBI lineage: Bacteria > Bacillati > Actinomycetota > Actinomycetes > Geodermatophilales > Geodermatophilaceae > Geodermatophilus > Geodermatophilus sp. SYSU D00705. The sequence continues at coordinate 42,130 of NZ_JBJGYT010000027.1, forward strand.
TGCGGGCGATGGCCCCGTGCGCGACGACGCAGTAGAGGCAGTCGTTGGCCGCGCTGGTCGCCACCACGATCAGCTCGCGGTCGGCCTTGGACAGGCCAGGGGTCTCCTTGTCCATCAGCGCGTCGTGGAGCGCGAAGAACGCCGCCGCCTCGGCCGGACGCCAGGCCAGCGCGCCGAAGACGTTGGGCAGGAAGCCCGACCGCTCCTCGACGTCGGCGTAGCGCTCCCGCAGTTCGGGGGCGAGCTGGTCAGGGGTGGGGACGGGGAACCGGCTGATCGGCGAGGAGGTCACCGGCCCAGCCTGGTCCGCGCGTCAGCGGAGGACCACCGCGGACGGCGCGCTCACGTCGATGGTGCCGGCCGGCTCGAGCGCGCCGGACCCCAGCTGGTCCAGCAGGGCGACGAGCACGTCGGCCTTCTCCCCGGCGTGCTCGGCGCTCCCCCACAGCACCGTGGTGCCGTCGGCCAGCGTGAGCGTGACGTCCTCCGCGGTGGTGGCCGAGGCCGCCGCGACGTCGGTCCGGACCTCGCGCGGCAGGGCGACCAGCGCGGCCAGCGCGGCCCGGGTGGCCCGGTCGCCGGGTCCCGGGGCCGTCACGTCGAGCGGCACCACGCCGGCCGGCGGCACGCCGGTGACCGTGTCGAAGAGCACCCCGTCACGGTCGACGAGGCTCCGGGTGCCGGCCTGGTCGACCACCGCGACCGGCACCCGCTCCACCACCGTGATCACGACGCTGCGCGGCCACCCGCGGGTCACCTCGACCGACGCGACCTGGGGCAGCCGGGCCACCCGCGCCTCGGCCGCGTCGACGTCCACCCGCAGCAGCGGCGTGCCCTCGGCGATGCCGGCGACCTCGACGACCTCCTCGGCCGTGAGCGTGCCCGCGCCGTCGACCTGCACGGTCGAGACGGCGAGCACCGGGCTCCCCCACCCCACCCAGGCCAGCAACGCGAGCGCCGCCACGGCCAGGCCCGCGCGCACCAGCAGCCGGCGGCGACGGTCGCGAGGGCTGTCCCGGCGCCGGCGGACGGCGGAGGTGCCGGTGCGGCGTCCGGACTCGGGAGCGGGCCCGGAGCCGCGGGAGCGGTCCCGGGTGGTCGTCCCCGAACGGCTCACCTGCCCGGGCCCGCCGGCTCGTCGAGCGCGGCGCCCGACCGCGTCCGCAGCACCTCGAGCACCTCGGGCCCGACCATGGAGACGTTCCCGGCGCCCATGGTGATCACCAGGTCACCGGGCCGGGCCCGCTCGGCCAGCGCCGGGGCCGCCGCCGACCACGACGGCTCGAACTGCACCTGTCCGGCCGGCAGGGGGACGGCGTCGGCGACCATCGCGCCGGTGATGCCGGGCACCGGGTCCTCCCGGGCGCCGTAGACGTCCATCACCACCACCTCGTCGGCCAGGCCGAGGGCCGCGCCGAAGCCGGTGGCGAACTCCCGGGTGCGGCTGTACAGGTGCGGCTGGAAGGCGACCACGACCCGGCCGGAGCCCGCCACGGCGCGGGCCGCGCGCAGCTGCGCCCCGACCTCGGTCGGGTGGTGGGCGTAGTCGTCGTAGACCCGCACCCCGCCGACGACGCCCTTGAGCTCGAACCGGCGGTGAACGCCGCCGAAGCGGCCGAGGCCGGCCACGAGCCCGTCGGCGGGCAGCCCCAGCTCGAGGCCGGCCAGCAGGGCCGCGGCGCTGTTGCGGGCCATGTGCTCGCCGGGGACCCGGATCTGCACCCGGCCCAGCACCTCGCCGTCGAGGACCGCCGTCCACGCGGTGGCGTCCGGGCCGACCTCGACGTCCAGCAGCCGCAGGTCGGCGTCCGCCGCGGTGCCGTAGGTGCGCACCCGAGCGGGGGTGGGCACGCCGCGCAGGCGGGCCGAGCCCGGGTCGTCGGCGCACAGGACGACGAAGCCGGCGGGGTCGACGGTGCCCAGGAACCGGTCGAACGCGGCCTCGACCGCCGCGAGGTCGCCGTAGTTGTCCAGGTGGTCGGCCTCGACGTTGGTGACGATCGCCCCGTGCGGGCCGAGCAGCAGGAACGAGCGGTCGCTCTCGTCGGCCTCGGCGACGAAGACGTCGCCCTCGCCGGCGTGCGCGTTGCTGCCGGACTCGTTGAGGTCCCCGCCGATGGCGAAGGAGGGGTCCACGCCGCAGGCCTGCACCGCGACGGTGAGCATCGAGGTGGTCGAGGTCTTCCCGTGCGTGCCGGCGACGGCGACGCTGCGCTTGCCGGCCATGACCGCGGCGAGGGCGACCGCCCGGGGCAGCACCCGCAGGCCGCGGGACCGGGCGGCGGCGAGCTCCGGGTTGTCCTCGCGGATCGCGGTGGAGACGACGACGGTGTCGGCGTCCCCGAGGTGGGCCGCGTCGTGACCGAGCTCCACCCGGGCGCCCAGGGCGCGCAGGGCCAGCAGGGTCGGGGTGTCGCGGCGGTCGCTGCCGGAGACGGGGACGCCCCGGGCGAGCAGGATCCGCGCGATCCCGCTCATGCCCGCCCCGCCGATGCCGACGAAGTGCACCGCACCGAGCTCGGCCAGCGAGGGCACCGGCTCGTTCCAGGCGGCCACCGCTGCGGCGCTCACTGCCCCGCCACCTCCAGCACGATGTCGGCCAGCCGTTCGTCGGCGTCCCGGGAGCCGGCGGCCGCGGCGTGCTCGGCGTATCCGGCCAGCGCGGCCGGGTCGGTGACCAGGGGCACCACGTTCTCCTCGATCCAGGACGGCGACAGGGCGGCGTCGTCCACCAGCAGTCCTCCCCCGGCCTCCACCACCGGCAGCGCGTTGCGCCGCTGCTCGCCGTTGCCGATGGGCAGCGGCACGAACGCCGCGGGCAGCCCGACCGCGGACAGCTCCGCGACGGTCACCGCGCCGGAGCGGCACAGCGCCAGGTCGGCGGCGGCGTAGGCGAGGTCCATCCGGTCCAGGTAGTCGACGACGACGTAGGGCGCGCCGCCCGCCGGCCGGGCGGGCACGGACACGTCGGTGTTCCTGGGCCCGCGGGCGTGCAGCACCTGCACCCCGGCGGCGGTGAGCGCGTCGGCGGCGCCGACCGCCGCGCGGTTGAGCGATCCCGCGCCCTGTGAGCCGCCGAAGACCAGCAGCGTGGGCCGGTCGGCGTCCAGGCCGAAGGTGCTGCGGGCCTCGGCGCGGCGGGCGGGCCGGTCCAGCGTGCTGATCGCCGTCCGCAGGGGCATGCCGACGTGCTCGGCGCCGCGCAGCGGCGTACCCGGCGCGGTGACCGCAACGCGGGCGGCCAGGCGGGCGCCGACCCGGTTGGCCAGGCCCGGCAGCGCGTTCTGCTCGTGCACCACGACCGGCACCCGCTGCCGGCGCGCCGCGAGGTAGGCGGGCAGTGCCACGTAGCCGCCGAAGCCGACGACGACGTCGGCGTCGAGCTCCCGCAGCAGCGCCCGGGTCTCGGTCACCGACGAGCGCACCCGGCCGGGCACCCGCAGCAGGTCGACGGTGGGCTTGCGCGGCAGCGGCACCGGCGGGATCAGCCGCAGGTCGTAGCCGCGGGCGGGGACCAGCCGGGTCTCCATGCCGCGGGCGGTGCCGAGGCAGGTGATCCGCAGGTCTCCGTCGGGGACGCCGCGGCGGCGCAGGGCGTCGGCGAGGGCCAGCATCGGCTCGATGTGGCCGCCGGTGCCGCCGCCGGCGAGGACGACGCTCGTGGTCATCGGGGCCTCCGGGGCGAGTCGGGAGAGGTGGACCGGGCGCGCGGCGGCGGCTGCCGGCGGGCGTCCTGGCCGCGGCCGCGGGGGTCGGGCACCCGCCGCTCGCGCGGGCCCGCGGCGCGCTCCCTGCCGGGGACGACGCGGGCCACCGTGCGGCTGCCGGAGACGGCGGGCCCGCGGGCCGGTCGCTCCTCGGCCCGGCCGGAGCCCCGGTCCGGAGGCTCCGCCCGGGGACGGCGGCGCGGGCGGACCGGCTCGACGGCGTGCTCGGGCACCGGCAGGAGCAGCCGGGTCAGCCGCCCCGGGGTGCGGCGGCGCTGGTGCTCGATGGCCTCGGGCTCGCTGCGGGCGAAGCGGATCAGCAGCCCGACGATGAACAGGGTGAGGACCAGGGAGGTGCCGCCGGCCGAGACCAGCGGCAGGGTGACACCGGTGACCGGCAGCAGGCCGACCACGTAGCCCATGTTCATGGCGGCCTGCCCGACCAGCCACACGGTGATGGCGACGCTGGCCAGCTGCACGAAGCGGTCGGCCGAGCGGCGGGCGATCCGGAAGCCGGCGTAGGCGAGCACCCCGTAGAGGGTCACCACGACCAGGCAGCCGAGGAACCCGAGCTCCTCGCCGATGATCGCGAAGATGTAGTCCGACTCGGCCTCGGGCAGCAGGTTCCACTTCATGGCGCTGTTGCCGAGCCCGACCCCCCACAGGCCCCCGGTGGCCAGCGCGTAGAAGCCGCGGATGGCCTGGAAGCCGGAGTCGGTGGGGTCGGCGAAGGGGTCGAGGAAGGCGGTGATCCGCTCCATCCGGTAGGGCGCGGCCTTGACCATGACCCAGATGCCGAGCGCGGCGGCGCCGGCGCCCCAGGCGAAGAAGCGCAGCGGCATGCCGCCGCCCCACAGCAGGCCGACGAGCACCAGGCCGAGGCTGACCACCCCGCCGAAGTCCGGCTCCAGGTACAGCAGGAGCGACAGGACGCCGAACACCGGTAGCAGCGGCACCAGCAGCGTCTTCACCGTCAGGTAGCGGTCGCGGACGGCGAGCATGTGCGCGCCCCACAGCGCGAAGACGAGCTTGGCCAGCTCCGAGGGCTGGAACTGGGTGACGCCGAGGTCCAGCCAGGCCCGGGAGCCGTTGAGCTCCATCCCGAGGCCGGGGACGAACACCGCCAGCAGGAGGACGGCGGAGCCGACCAGCGCCAGCGGTGCCCAGCGGCGGATCAGCCCCGCGGGCAGCCGCAGCGCCACGGCCAGGGCGCCGAGCCCGATGACGGCGAACACCAGCTGGTCGACGCCGGGGCGCCAGGCCGGCTGGTCGTTGAGTGCGGCCTCGATCGCCGAGGCGGAGAAGACCATGACCAGGCCGATGGCCAGCAGCATGCCGGCCGCGCCCACAACGAGGTGGCAGCTGGTCATGGGGCCGTCGAGCCAGGCCGGACCGCGGAGGCGGCGCCGGGCGGCGCCCCGGGTGGCTCCCGCGGTCCGCGGCGCGCCGGGCGCGGGACGGACGCCGGTGGACTCCATCCGGCCATCGTGACCGGTGGGGCCCGCCGTCCGGGACACCGGCGGGGCGTGTCGCATCGGTGAGGTGCTGGAACGGCCACCCCTCAGCGGTCCCCGCCGAGCTCGCGAGGCGTGGGGGGAAGGGCGGTCCTCCGTCACAGGCCGGTGATGGAGAGCCAGTCGGCGTAGAACAGGCCCAACCCGAAGGCGACCGCCATCCCGGTGACCAGCCAGAAGCGGACGATGACCGTGTTCTCCGCCCACCCGGCCAGCTCGAAGTGGTGGTGCAGCGGCGCCATGCGGAACACCCGCCGCCGGGTGGCCCGGAAGAAGGCCACCTGGATGACCACCGACAGGGTGACCGCGACGAACAGCCCCCCGAGGACGACGAGCAGCAGCTGGGTGCGGGTGACGATCGCCAGCCCCGCCAGCAGCCCGCCGAGGGCCAGCGACCCGGTGTCGCCCATGAAGATCCGCGCCGGGCTGGTGTTCCACCACAGGAAGCCCAGGCAGGCGCCCATGCCGGCGGCCGCGACCAGGGTGACGTCGAGCGGGTCCCGCACCGTGTAGCAGCCGTCGATCACCGCCGTCGTGCAGTCGTGGGTGAACTGCCAGAACGAGATGATCGTGTAGGCGCCGCACACCATCGCCGAGCAGCCCGCGGCCAGCCCGTCGAGGCCGTCGGTGAGGTTCACCGCGTTGGAGAACCCGGCGATGAACAGGTACGCCAGGATCACGAACAGGATCGGGCCCAGGGCCAGCGGCGCGATGTCGCGGACGTAGGAGACGAACGTCGAGGCCGGGGTGGTGCCGGCGGTGTCGGGGAAGTTGACCGCGAGCACCGCGAAGGCCACCCCGATGACCAGCTGCCCGACCAGCTTGGCGGTCTTGTTGAGCCCCAGGCTCCGGCGGTACCGGATCTTCAGGTAGTCGTCGAGGAACCCGACGGTGCCGAGGCCGACCATGAGGAACAGCACGAGCAGCCCGCTGGCGGTGACGCCGCGGCCGGGCTGGTTGACGAGGAACAGGTGGGCGATGAAGTAGCCGCCGACGGTCGCCCCGACGATGACGGTGCCGCCCATCGTGGGCGTGCCCTTCTTCGACAGGTGGCTCTCGGGGCCGTCGTCGCGGATCTCCTGGCCGAAGCCCTTGCGCCGGAACAGGTGCACCGCCACCGGGGTGGCGAGGATGGAGATCACGAGGCCGAACGCGGCGGCGATGAGGACGGACTTCACGCGCCTGCCCCGGTGTCGAGCAGGTCGGCGGCGAGCACCTCGAGCCCGTAGGACCGGCTGGCCTTCACCAGCACGACGTCACCGGGCACCAGCACCTCCGTCAGCAGTTGCCGGGCAGCCGCCCGGTCGGGCACGTGCACCGCACCGTCCCCCTCGCGCGCTCCGGCCCGGGACGCGCCCTGGGCTATCCCTACCGCATCGGGTCCCACGGCCACGACCAGGTCCACCCCACCGGCCACGGCGTCCCGGCCCAGCCGCTCGTGCTCGGCCGCCGCCCCCGGGCCGAGCTCGGCCATCGCGCCGAGGACGGCGATCCGCCGCTGCCCGGCCAGCCCGGCGAGCGCGGCCAGGGCGGCGCGCATCGACTCGGGGTTGGCGTTGTAGGCGTCGTTGACCACGGTGACGCCGTCCGCGCGCCGGGTGACCTCCATCCGCCACCGGCTGCGCGCGCCGGCCGCCGACAGGCCGGCGGCGACGTCGGCGGGCGTCATGCCGGCGGCGAGCGCGGCGGCGGCGGCCGACAGCGCGTTGGCCACCTGGTGGACGCCGACGACCTGCAGCCGGACCGGCTGCCGCGCGCCGCCGGCGACCAGGGTGAACCCGGCCCGGCCGCTCTCGTCGAGGGCGACGTCCTCGGCGCGGACGTCGGCGCCGTCGGCGAGGCCGGTGGTGACCACCGTCGCCCGGGTGCGGGGCGCCATCCCGAGCACGCGGGGGTCGTCAGCGTTGAGGACGGCGGTGCCCTCGGCCGGCAGGGCCTCGACCAGCTCGCCCTTGGCCGCGGCGATCCCCTCCGGCGAGCCGAACTCGCCGAGGTGGGCCGAGCCGACGTTGAGGACGACGCCGATGTGCGGGCGGGCCACGCCGCACAGCCGGGCGATGTGCCCTGCCCCGCGCGCGCCCATCTCCAGCACCAGGAACCGGGTGGCGCCGTCGGCGTCGAGGACGGTCAGCGGCAGGCCGATGTCGTTGTTGTAGGACCCCGGCGGGCTGACCGTCGGGCCGGCGCCGGCGAGGACCTGGCCCAGCAGGTCCTTGGTGGAGGTCTTGCCCGAGGAGCCGGTGATCGCCAGCGTCGTCAGGCCACCGGCCACCAGCCGGGCGTGGACGGCGGCGGCCAGCCGGCCCAGCGCGGCGACCGGCTCGTCGACGACCACGCAGGGCAGCGCGGCGTCGGGCCGGGTGGTCAGCGCCGCCACGGCGCCGGCGGCGGCGGCGGCGCCCAGGAAGTCGGCGCCGTCCACCCGCTCCCCCGGCACGGCGACGAACAGGTCGCCCGGCGCGACGGCACGGGAGTCGACGGTGACCTTCCCCCTGACGGTGCCGGCAGCGGCGTCCGGGGTCAGCAGGCCGTCGACCGCAGCGGCCACCTCGGCCAGGCTCAAGGGGATCACGGGGTCTCCTCGCCGGCGCTCGTCGTCCCCGTGCTCCGGGATGCTGTGTACTCGCATGACCTCGCGAGCTCGGTCATGTGGGAGGCTCCACTCCGGCCCGGGTGAGGGCCTCGCGCAGCACGGCGCGGTCGTCGAACGGGTGCAGGGTGCCGGCCACCTCCTGGCCGGTCTCGTGGCCCTTGCCGGCCACGAGGACGGCGTCCCCGGGCCGGGCGCGGGCCACGGCCTCGGCGATCGCCGCGCGCCGGTCGCCGATCTCCAGGACGTCGGCGCGGCGGTCGGCGGGGACGCCGGCGAGCATGGCGGCCCGGATGGCGGCGGGGTCCTCCGAGCGCGGGTTGTCGTCGGTGACGACGAGCAGGTCGCTGCCCCGCGCGGCGGCCTCGCCCATGGCCGCCCGTTTGCCCGGGTCGCGGTCACCGCCGCAGCCGAGCACCGTGACCACCCGGCCGGCGGTGGCCGCGCGCAGCGCCGACAGCGCGGTCGCGACGGCGTCCGGGGTGTGGGCGTAGTCGACGACGGCGACGAAGGGCTGGCCGGCGTCCACCGGCTCCATGCGCCCGGGGACCACGGTCTCGGCCAGCCCGGTCAGCGCCGCCTCGACAGGGACGCCGACGGCGTCGAGCAGGGCCACGGCCAGGACGGCGTTGGCGACGTTGAACGCCCCCGGCAGCCGCACCCGGGCCGGCCAGGTGCGCCCGCCGGGGCCGGTGAGGGTGAACGCGGAGCCACCGTCAGAAGCGACGGTGACGTCGGTCGCCGTCCAGTCGGCGGGGGTGCCGCGGCCGGACACGGTGACCGCCCGGCGGCCCTCCAGCATGCCGGTCAGCCGCCGGCCGTACGGGTCGTCGACGTCGACCACCTCGACCGCGGCGCGGCCGTCGAACAGGCGGGCCTTGGCGAGGAAGTAGTCCTCGAGGTCGGCGTGGAAGTCCAGGTGGTCGCGGCCCAGGTTGGTGAAGCCGGCCGCGGCGAACGGCACGCCCCCGACCCGGCCGAGCACCAGTGCGTGGCTGGACACCTCCATGACCACCGTCTGCACGCCGGAGTCGGCCATGCGGGCCAGCAGCGCGTGCAGGGCGGGCGCCTCGGGCGTCGTCCGGACGCTGGGCAGGGTGGTGACCGTCGGGGTGCCGTCGTCGGCCCGGCCGCGGGTGCGGGTCTCCACCGTGCCGATCAGGCCGGTCCCCCGGCCGGCGGCGGCCAGGCCGGCCTCGACCAGGTAGCTGGTCGTCGTCTTGCCGTTGGTGCCGGTGATCCCGACGACCTGCAGCCGCCGGCCGGGCTCCCCGTAGACCCGGGCGGCGACGGCGCCCAGCACGGCGCGGGGGTCCTCGACGACGCAGACCGGCAGCCCCGTGGCGCCGGCCTGCTCGCGGCCGGTGGGGTCGGTGAGGACGGCGGCCGCGCCGCGGGCGGCGGCGTCGGCGGCGAAGCGGGCGCCGTGGGTGCGGGCGCCGGGGAGGGCCGCGTAGAGGTCGCCCGGGCCGACCTCCCCGGAGGCCAGCGTGACGCCGGTGACCGGCGTCGCGGCGTCGCCCTGCACGGGCGCGCCGATCAGGTCGGCGAGGTCGCCGAGTGTCGGGGAGGGGTTCGGCGGGGCGGTGCCCGCCGGGCGGGCGGCCGACCCGTCCGCGGTCGGGGTCACGGGGCTCCAATCTACCGGCGGGCAGGCCCCGGCCCGGGGACCGCCCCGAGGATGCGGAGGGGGTTCGGCCTTCAGTCCGAGCCCGTGAGGTCGAACTCTGGGCGGGGTGTGCCGGAGGGCACGATGCCGTCCGCGGTGAGCGCCTGCCGCATGATGTCGGCGAACACGGGGGCGGCCACCTGACCGCCCTCGGCCGAGCTGGTCGGGCGCTCCAGGTCGACGGCGACGACGTACTGCGGGTCGTCGGCCGGGGCGAACCCGACGAAGGTGGTCACGTAGCCACCGCCGGCGTAGCAGTTGCACTCGGGGTTGGCCCGCTGGGCGGTGCCGGTCTTGCCCGCGACCCGGAAGCCGTCGACCTCCGCCAGCGGCGCGGTGCCACCCGGGCCGACGACGGCCTCGAGCATGTAGGCCATCTGGTCGGCGGTGGACTCGCTGACCACGCGCGCGGACTCCGGGGCCGGGGTCGCCGTCCCGCCGACGGACTCGACCACCCGCGGCTCGATCCGCACGCCGTCGTTGGCGATCGCCTGGTAGACCGACGCCATCTGCAGCGTGGTCACCGAGACGCCCTGGCCGATCGCGATGTTGGCCGCGCGGCTGTCCTCCCAGTCGGCGGAGTCCTGGAGGATGCCGGCGCTCTCACCGGGCAGCTCGATGCCGGTCCGGCTGCCGACGCCGAAGGCCCGCAGGTACTGCTCGAGCTTCGCGTCGCCCACCTCGCGGGCCAGCATGATCGTGCCCACGTTGCTGGACTTGGCGAGGATGCCGGTGACCGTCCAGTCGATCGGGGCGTGGTCGTGGGCGTCGGTGACCACGGCGTCCCCGGCCTGGATGTGCCCGTTGACGGTGAGGACGGTGTCCGGTTCCGCCACGCCCTCCTCGACGGCGGCGGCGAGGGTGACCGCCTTCATCACCGAGCCGGGCTCGAAGACGCCGGACACCACCGGGTTGCCCAGCAGCTCCGGGTCGGTCCCGGAGGCCGCGCCCGGGTCGTAGCCCGGGCAGGAGCCCATGGCGGCGACCTCGCCGGTGTGGACGTCGAGCACGACGGCCGAGGCGCGGGTGGTGGCGCCGTCCTGGCAGGCCTCGGCGAGCCGCTGCTCCATGACGAACTGCAGGTCGGTGTCGAGGGTCAGCTGCACCGTCTCGCCGTCGGTGGCCGGGGTCGACTCGTCGATGCCCGAGGGGATCGGGTGCCCGCCGGAGCCCACCTCGACCCGCCGCTCGCCGTCGCTGCCGGCGAGGTCGTCGTCGAAGGTGTGCTCGATGCCGGCCAGACCGCCGCCCTCGCGGCCGACGAAGCCGACGACCTGCCCGGCGACGGAGCCGGCCGGGTAGAGCCGCACCGGGTCGTCCTCGAAGAAGATCCCGCCGAGCCCGAGCTCGTCGATGGCGTCGACGGTCTCCGGGGAGACCTGGCCGGCGAGCACGACGTAGCGGCTGTCGCGGGAGAGCAGGTCGGTGAGCTCGGAGACGGGGACGTCGAGCAGCGTGGTGAGCGCCAGCGCGGTGCGCGCGGGGTCGGCGACGACGGTCGGGTCGGCGACCACGCGGGAGGCCTCGACTGTGTAGGCCAGCGGGTTGCCGTCCCGGTCGAGGACCTGCCCGCGCAGGGCGGCGATCGGGTAGCTGCGCAGCCGGTCCTGCGTGGCGGCCGCGGCGTAGTCGCCGCCGTCCACGCCCTGCAGGAGCACGAGCTTGCCCATCACGACCAGCAGCGGGACGACGACGAGCACCAGGCCGATGGTGAGCCGGCGGGTGCCGGGCCGGAGTCCGGCGGCGACGCGGCGGCTGCCCGGCGGGCGGCGGGGCGCGAAGGCACCGGACCCGCCGCGGGCCGGGAGGCGGTCGCCGGTGCGCCGGCCGGGCGCGGGCGGCCGGGGTGGGGTGGGCACGGTCAGCCCCCCGCACCGGGCTCGGGAGCCGCGGCCGGGTCCTCGGCAGGCACGGCCTCGCCCCGCAGGGTGACCGTGCCGTCCTCCCCGATCACGAGGTAGCCGGCCGGGCCGGCGGGCACCAGGCCCGCGGCGGTGGCGGCCGCGGCCAGCGCGGCGGAGGTGCCGCCGGCGACCACCTGCTGCTCGAGGCGCTCCACCTCCTGCTCACGGTCGGCGTTCGCCGCGGCCAGCTGGGTGGCCTTGAGCGAGTTGACCGCGATGGCCGTGTTGAGGATGAGCAGCCCCAGGGTGGTGGCCACGAGCATGCCCACCACCAGCAGCACGAACGGCGCGCGGCGGGTGGTCAGCACGACCCGCCGGGACCGGGGCGCGGCGGGCGCCGGCGCGGGCCTCGGCACGGGGCCGGGAGCCTGCGCGCGGGGCGGGCGGGCCCGCAGCGAGCCGACCCGCACCGGCGCGGTGTGGGCGCGCACCGGCCGGGCCGGGGCCGGCGTTCCCGTGCGGGCAGCCGGCCGGGCCGCGGCCGTGCCGTCGGCGGCCGCGGCGCGCCCGCGAGCAGCCGGGGCGGCGACGCGATCCCCCGTCGCCGGGGCCTGCGGGGCGCGGGCCGGCGTCCGGGGTGCGCGCTCCGGTGTCGGTGGTGTGCGCCGGGGAGCCGCAGCGCCCCGGGCCGCCCGCGGCTCGGGCGGCGTCCCGGCGCGGGGCGTCCCGGCGCGCGGCGGACGGGGCTCCGGCGGCATCCCCCCGGCGCGTGCAGCGGAGCTCACGCCGCCCGCCGGATGCGCTCGGCGGCCCGCACGCGCGCGGAGGCGGCACGGGGGTTGACCTCGGTCTCCTCCGCCGACGGCGCCTCGCCGCCGCGGGTGAGCAGCCGGAGGATGGGGCCGTGCTCGGGCAGCGGCACCGGCAGCTCCGGCGGCGTGCGGTCCGTGGCGCCGGCGGCGAGGGTCTGCTTCACGATCCGGTCCTCGAGGGAGTGGAAGGTGATGACGGCGATGCGCCCGCCCACGGCGAGGGCCTCGATCGCGGCGGGCAGGGCCCGCTCGAGGACGCCGAGCTCGTCGTTGACCTCGATGCGCAGCGCCTGGAACGTCCGCTTGGCCGGGTGCCCGCCGGTGCGGCGGGTGGCGGCGGGGATGGACTCGCGCACCAGCTCGGCCAGCCGCCCGGTGCGCGTGAACGGCTCGCGCGCCCGCTCGCGCTCGATGGCCCGGGCGATCCGGGAGGCGAAGCGCTCCTCGCCGTAGACCCGCAGGACGCGGGTGAGGTCGGCGACGGAGTAGGTGTTGACCACGTCGGCGGCGGTGCGCGGCGCGGCGGGGTCCATGCGCATGTCGAGGGGGGCGTCGGCGGCGTAGCTGAAGCCGCGGTCGGGCCGGTCCAGCTGCAGGGAGGAGACGCCGAGGTCGAACAGCACCGCCTGCACCTCCTCGATGCCCAGCCGGTCGAGCACGTCGGGCAGCTCGTCGAAGACGGCGGGCACGAGGGTGACGCGGTCGCTGCAGCCGGCCGCCTCGATCCGGCGGGCGGCCTCGGCGCGGGCGTCGGGGTCGCGGTCCAGGCCCACCAGGCGCAGCGCGGGGTGGGCCCGCAGCAGCGCCAGGGAGTGCCCGGCCAGGCCCAGGGTGGCGTCGACGAGGACGGCGCCCTGGGCGGCGCAGGCGGGGCCGAGCAGCTCGCTGACCCGGTCGAGCAGGACGGAGACGTGCACCGCGGGCCGGGACGGGCCCGGCGCCGCGGCGGAACCCGTGCTGCTCATCGTCGACTGCTCCTTGAACGGGTCGGGTGGGCGCGGGGCCCGGGGGCCCGTCCATGGTGACGCGGGGCGGTGGTCGGCGGGTGGAGCGCGGCGGGCGTTTCGAGACCGAGTCGGGTGGAGGGTGGGGCGGCGTGGGGCCGGTGGGGCGCGGTGGGGCGGCTCCGGCCGGCCCGCCCCCCGCGGGGCCCGCCTGGCGCCGGGGAAGTACGCCAGGTGGTGCCCCGCGGGGACGGGGAGGGCCCGTGCCGGTCCGCGGCTGGGGAGCCGCGCCGGCCACGCGCCCAGGGGGGCGGAGCTGCTCCTCCGTGCCGCGTCGGACCGAGCCGCGGGGAAGGCGGCTCGGGCCGGCCGGTCGAGCCGCGGGGAAGTCGGCTCGGTCGGGGTGGGGCCCGGAGGATCGGAGGGACGAGACGTCGGGTCAGGAGAGGGTGGGCATCCCCTCGCTCTCCATGTCGGCGTAGATCGCCTCCTGCTCCGCGACGTAGGCGTCCCAGGTGGCGGCGTCCCAGATCTCGAAGCGGGTGTCGACACCCACCACGACGACGTCGCGGTCGAGACCGGCGTACTCACGCAGGTTGGCCGGGATGGTGATGCGCCCGGTCTTGTCGGGCTCCACCTCCACCATCGACCCGAAGCTCATGCGGGCCCGCATGCGGGCGGCGGCGGTGTCGGAGGGCGCCATGGCGGCGGCCGCGGCGCTCTGCTCGGCGACCCGGGACATCGTGAGGCCGTAGATGCAGCGCTCCTGCCCCTTCTTGATCACCATGCCGCCGGCCACCTGCTCGCGGAACCGGACGGGGAGTGCGAGCCGGCCCTTCTCGTCGAGCCGCAGCGGATAGCTGCCGACGAACACCGGATCACCTCCCCCACAGGTCCTCCACTCGCTCTGGGAGGACCCCGGAGCGGGCCCTGCCTCCCCACCGGGCCACACAGTAACCCACTGGGCCCCACCAAACACCACTCGACACCATGTCGTGACCGGCCTCCCCCACCGCTGCTCCCGCTGGTCAGGGCGCCGTCCGCGGGGGTCCCGGACCCCGGTGGGGCGGGGTGGGGCGCACGGTGGGGCGGGGTGGGGCGCGGCCTCCCCCGGCAGGTCGTCGCGCACGGTCGCCGTGGGGCGCCCGCCCACCACGACCCCGAAAGTTGGGGAAACCACCGGTCCGGCGTCCGGCGACCGCCCCGGTGTCCCCACGCGCACGTACCTTGGGGAACGTGACCGAGGTGACCCGCACCGCTGACGGCACGGAGTCCTCGATCGACGTCGCGGCCGAGGGCGCCCGCATCGCCGCCAACATGGCCCGTGTCGTGCACGGCAAGCCCGACGTCGTCCACCTGGCGCTCGTGGTGCTGCTGGCCGAGGGACACCTGCTGGTCGAGGACGTGCCCGGCGTGGGCAAGACGACGCTGGCCAAGGCGATGGCCGCCTCGATCGACGCGAGCGTGCGCCGGATCCAGTTCACCCCGGACCTGCTGCCCAGCGACGTCACCGGCGTGGCGATCTACGACCAGGAGAGCCGGGAGTTCGAGTTCAAGCCCGGCGCGGTGTTCGCCAACATCGTCGTCGCCGACGAGATCAACCGCGCCTCGCCGAAGACGCAGTCGGCCCTGCTGGAGTGCATGGAGGAGCGGCAGGTCACCGTGGACGGCGTCAGCTACGAGCTGGCCCGCCCCTTCCTCGTGATGGCCACCCAGAACCCGATCGAGATGGAGGGCACCTACCCCCTCCCCGAGGCGCAGCGGGACCGGTTCACCGCGCGGGTGTCGATGGGCTACCCCGACCGCGAGGCGGAGCTGGCCATGCTCGACGACCTGGTCACCACCGACCCGCTCGCCAGCCTCACGCCGGTCGCCGACGCCGCGCTGGTGCGGGCGCTGGTCGCCGCGGTCGGGCGGTTGCACGTCTCCGAGGCCGTCCGCCGGTACGTGGTGTCCCTGGTGGAGGCCACCCGCCGCTCCCCCGACCTGCGCCTGGGCGCCTCCCCCCGCGCGGGCCTGCAGCTGCTGCGGACGGCGCGGGCGGCCGCGGCGCTGGCCGGGCGCGAGCACGTCCTGCCCGACGACGTCCAGACCGTGGCCGTCCCGGTGCTCGCCCACCGGCTGCTGCTGACCGCCGACGCCGCGGCGGCCCGGCGCAGCGGCGAGCAGGTGGTGAGCGACCTGCTGGCGACCGTCCCGGTGCCGCGCGGGCGCTGACCGTGCGCGGACCGGTGGCGACCGCCCTCGCCACGCTCACCCTCCGCGGGCGCTGCCTGGTCGCCGCGGGTCTCACGCTCCTGCTGCTCGGCGTCCTGCTGGGCGAGCGTCCGCTGGTCCAGGTGGCCGTCTTCGTGCTGGCCCTGCCGCTGCTGTCGGCGGCCACCGTGGCCCGGCGCCGGTTCCGGGTGGCCTCCCGCCGCACGGTGACCCCGGCCCGCGTGCCCCGCGGCGGGGACGCCGAGGTGGGCCTGGAGGTCACCAACGCCGGCCGGGGCACCGGCGGGCTGTGGCTGATGGCCGAGACCGTCCCGGCCGAGCTGGGCGCCACCCCGGAGTTCGTCGTCGACCGGCTGCCCGGCGGGGAGACCGCCACCCTGCGGTACCGGGTGCACGGCGGCCGCCGCGGCCGCTACCGGCTCGGCCCGCTGAAGCTGCGGCTGGTCGACCCGTTCGGCCTGGTGCTGCGCAGCGTCGCCGGCGCCGACAGCGCCCCCCTCGTCGTCGTGCCGCGGGTGGTGGCCCTGGGCCCGGGCGGCCCGTCCGGCGGCCACGGCGGTGGCGACGCCGGCGCCCGCCGCGCCATCGCCGTCCACGGCGAGGACGACGTCAGCACCCGCCCGTACCGGCACGGCGACGACCTGCGGAAGGTGCACTGGCGGGCCACCGCGCGCACCGGCGAGCTGATGGTGCGCCTGGAGGAGCGCCCGTGGCGGGCGCAGGCCACCCTGCTGCTCGACACCCGCGCCCGCGCGCACGTGCTGGCCCGGGGGCACGCGGCCGACCGCGCCGCCGCCACCGCCGGGAGCGACGCGCCCGCGCCGGACAGCCTGGAGTGGCTGGTCGAGGCCGCCGCCAGCATCGGCACCGAGCTGCTCGGCCGGGGCGCCACCCTGCGGGTGGTCACCGACGCGGTCGAGCTGGCGCCCGCCGAGCACGCCGACGGCCTGGGCGCCGGCGAGCTGCTGGACCGGCTGGCCGCGGTCTCGCCGTCCCGGCTGTCGGCGCTGGGGCCGGGCCTGGACCTGCTCACCCGCGCGGC
The DNA here is from genome assembly GCF_054050135.1 of Geodermatophilus sp. SYSU D00705. NCBI lineage: Bacteria > Bacillati > Actinomycetota > Actinomycetes > Geodermatophilales > Geodermatophilaceae > Geodermatophilus > Geodermatophilus sp. SYSU D00705. The sequence goes on from NZ_JBJGYT010000027.1 coordinate 58,469, forward strand.
CGGTGACGGCCCGGTCATCGCCCTGCTGGGCGCGGTCGGGCCCGAGGACGCCGCGGAGCTGGTGCGCGCCCGCTCCGGCCCCGGCACCGACCTCGCCGTGCTGGCCGACATCGGCAGCTGGGCCGGCACCGAGCTCACCCGCGGCCGCCGGGCGGCCACCGGCGCCGCCCGCGACGAGCTGGCCCGCCAGCGCGAGGCGGCCGCGCGCCTGCTGCGCGCCGGCGGCTGGCGGGTCGCCGTCGCCGCCTCCGGGGACTCCGTGGCCGCGGTGTGGTCCCAGCTCGGCCGCCCCGGCACCGCCGCGGCCGGGCTGCGCGGGGTGCCGGCGTGACCGGCCCCGGCTCCCGCATCGCGCTGGCCGAGGCCGGCACGGCGCTCGCCGCCGCCGTCGCCACCGCCCTGGGCACGCTCGCGCTCGTCCCCGTCTTCACCGACCGCTCGTGGCTGCCGCCGGTGCTGGCCGCCGTCGCCGTCGTCACGGCCGGCGGGCTGCTCCTGCGCGGCGCCGGCGCGGCGCTGTGGACGTCGCTCGCGCCGGGCCGCCCCGTGTCCGTGCGCTGGGCCGCTCTCGGCGTGCCGCTGGTGCCGCTGGGCCAGCTGGCGCTGCTCGGCTGCCTGGTCACCGCGGTGTTCGCCCCCGCCCAGGCCGCCGGCGGGTGGCTGCCGACCCGCGCGAGCGTCGCGGACCTCCTGTCGGTGCTCGCCGACGGCTCGGCCGAGATCCAGGAGCAGGCGACACCGGCGCTGCCCCTGACCGGCCTGCTGGCGCTGACCACGCTGATGGTCGGGTTCGTCGCGGTGGTCGTGGACCTCGTCGCCGTCGGCGGGCGGCAGCCGGCGCTGGCCGGGCTCGGGCTGCTGGTGCTGATCTGCGTGCCGGTGAGCACGGTGACCGGCACGATCGGCGCGCTGCCGGTGGCCGCGCCCGCGGCCGGGCTGGCCCTGCTGCTGTGGGCCGACCAGCACCGCCGGCTGCGGCACCGGCCCGCCGGGGGGCACCGGCCGCTGCTGGGCACCGGCACGCTGACCGCGCTGCGCACCGGCACGATCGCGGTGCTGCTGGGGCTGGTCGTCGGCGCGGTGGTGCCGACCCTCACCGAGGGCACCTTCGCCGGCGGGATCGGCCGGGGCCCGGGCGGGTCGACCGGGACGGCGCTCGACCCGGCCGCCGCCCTGCAGGGCCAGCTGACCCTCGACGAGCCGATCGACCTGCTGCGCGTGCAGGCCTCGGTCGACGACCCCGGCTACCTGCGCGTGGTCGCGCTGGAGGTCTACGACGCCGAGGACGGCTGGTCGGTGGGCAACCTGGACGGCGAGACGGCGGTGGCCGACGACAGCGAGCTGGCCCCCCTGCCCGGACGGCGGGACGGCCGCCCGGTCGACGCGCTGGTCACCGCCCTCGGGCACGAGGACGTCTACCTGCCGCTGCTCTACTCCCCCCTCTCGGTCTCGGTCACCGACGCCCAGCAGTGGCGGTTCGACCCGGGCACCGCTGCCGTCTTCGGCCGCGACGTGACCACCGAGGGGCGCACCTGGTCGGTGGCCGCGGTCGAGCCGCGCCCCGCCCCCGAGGAGCTGGCCGCCGCGGAGCCGCCGGCGCCGGACCTCCCGCTGATCCAGCGCTACACCGCGCTGCCCCCGATGGACCCGGCGGTCACCGACCTGGTCGCCTCGCTGACCGAGGGCCTGACCAGCCCCTACGAGCGGGTCCGGGCCATCTACGGGCACTTCACCGACCCGGCGAACGGCTTCGAGTACTCCCTGTCCACCGCCCCCGGCACCAGCGGCGACGACCTCGCCGACTTCCTGCGCCTCAAGCGGGGCTACTGCGAGCAGTACGCGGGGGCGATGGCGGCGCTGGTCCGGGCGGCCGGGGTGCCGGCGCGGGTGGTGCTCGGGTACACGCCGGGCACCGTGCAGCCCGACGGCAGCCGGGTGGTCACCAGCGACGACGCGCACGCCTGGGTCGAGGTCTACTTCGACGACCTGGGCTGGATCCCCTTCGACCCCACCCCGATCGACGTCGACCGGGCGGTGGACCTGCCGTGGTCCCCGCGGGTGCAGGACCAGGAGGCCGACGACCGCGCCGACGCCCCCGTCGTCCCCCTGCCCGGGCCGGTCACCCCCACGCCGCAGCTGGAGCCGGTGCCGCAGCAGCTGCCGGCGCCGCAGGCCGCGCCGGAGTCGAACGACTGGCTGCGCCCGGTGCTGCTGGGCGCCGCCGGCGTGCTCGGTGCGGCGGCCCTGGTCGCGGTCCCGGCCGGGCTGCGGGCGCTGCAGCGGCGGCGCCGGCTGTCCGACGGCAGCGCCGCCGCGCTGTGGGACGAGCTGTCGGCGACCGCGCTGGACGTCGGACTGGAGGGCGACCCCGCCCGGACCCCCCGGCAGGTGGCCGAGCAGCTGATCGCGGCGATCGGCGAGCGCGGCGGCGGGACGCACCGCCCGGGCGGCCGGCACGGAGGCGCGCAGGCCGCGGCCGACGCGGTCACCCGGCTGGCCCGCGCGGAGGAGGCGGCCAGCTACGCGCGCCCGGGCAGCGCCCCCGCGGCGGGGACGGAGCTGGCGGCGGCGCTGGCCACCGCCCGGCACGGGCTGCTGGCCGGAGCCGCACCCCGGACCCGGCTGCGCGCGGTGCTCTGGCCGCCGTCCCTGGCCCGGAGCGCGCGGGAGCTGCCGGTCCGGTTGCCGCGGCCGAGGTGGGGCCGCCGTCCGGCGCTGCGCGGCTGAGGCGTCAGGCCGGGCCGTCGACCTGCAGGCGCAGCAGCCGCTCGGTCAGCTCGGTGAGGGGCACGCGGTGCCCGTCGCCACCCGCGGAGAGCACGGCGGCGGCGATCCCGGCGTCCAGCCAGCCGGGGATCTCGGCGAGCAGGGTGTCCAGGTCGAGGAACACCGGCGCCTCACCGGGGTCGCCCTCGGCGCCGGCCGCGGCCGTGGCCTCCTCCGCCGAGGCCCACAGGGGGACGACGTCGCGGCCGTCCTCGGCGGTCCACGGGACGATGCCGTCGTCGTCGCCCCAGCCCCACAGCCCGCGGGCGGCGGTCAGGGCCTGCCACACCGGTTGCTCGGGCACGACTCCTCCAGCGGTCGTCGGGGGCCCTGACGCGGGGCCCGCGCCGCCCGGCGGGGGCGGGGGGCGGGGGGGGTGGGGGGGGGGGTTGGGGTGGGTGGGGGGGGGGGCGGGGTCGCAGTGGGGG
>NZ_JBJGYT010000028.1:0-56594 GCF_054050135.1 Geodermatophilus sp. SYSU D00705
GGGCGCACGGGGTTGGCCAGGTACCCGTCCTGGGGTTGCTCTTGCTCACCCATTGTTGGTGGGAAGAGAACGAGCCCGTGCCGGAACAGGTGCCGCGGGCGGATCCGCGCACACCGGGCGGGCGCGGACTCAGCCCCGGGCCGGCACCACACGGTCGGCCCAGAACCGCTCGACCTGCGCCTCGAGCTCCTCCCGGGTACCGCTGTTGTCCAGGACGACGTCGGCCACCGCCCGGCGCTGTTCGTCGGTGGCCTGCGCGGCGATCCGGGCGCGCGCGTCCTCGGCGGTCAGGCCGCGCTCGACCAGCCGCCGGACCCGTGTCTCCAGGTCGGCCTCCACGACCAGCACGAGGTCGTAGACGCCCGCCTGCCCGGTCTCCACCAGCAGGGGCACGTCCTGGACCACGACGGCGTCCGGAGGGGCCGCGGCGACCAGCTCGGCGGCCCGGGCGCGCACCAGCGGGTGCACGATGCCGTCCAGCCGCGCCCGCGCCGCGGGGTCGGCGAAGACGATCGCCGCCAGCGCCGGGCGGTCGAGGGCCCCCTCGGCGGTGAGCACCCCGGAGCCGAAGGCCTCGACGACCGCGGCCAGGCCCGGCGTCCCCGGTTCGACGACCTCCCGCGCGATGCGGTCGGCGTCGACGATCCGCGCCCCCCGGGCCGCCAGCAGTCCGGCCACCGTGCTCTTCCCCGACCCGATCCCGCCCGTCAGTCCCATGCGCAGCACGTACGGACAGTAGCCAGCACGCCGGGGACGGTCACGGACAGGTAACACCCGTCCGTCCTGCCCGGCGCGTCGCTCCAGTCACACGCGTCCCGTGGACAACAGTGTCGTCGGCGCTCTTCCCCGCCGAGAGAGGCAGACCGATCATGTCCCGACCCGCCCACGCCGCCCCGTCGTCGGCCCCCGCAGCTCCCCGTCGGGGCGCCGGCCGTCACCGGCTGGACCGCCCCACCGGCGTGCGGTGCACCGACCTGCCGGCCGTGCGTGAGCGGTTGGAGCGCAACGCCGCGGTCCGCCCTCGCAACGCCTTCATGCGCTGGATCTCGGCGACGGCCCCGGCCGGGCGGCACACCTGGCAGTTCCTCGCCAACGCCGGCGGCCGCCCGCGGACGGCGTTCGCGATCATCCTCAGCCTCTGACAGCTCCCCTGACGGGTCGGGCCCCGCGGACGTCGTCCACGGGGCCCGTCCTCGTCCCTCCACGGGGATGGGAGGGACGACTGAGGCCCGGGACCCTCGCGGGTCCCGGGCCTCAGCCCTCTCTCAGTGGTTCAGCTCAGCGGAGCCGAGATCACTCGCCGCCGGCCAGCTTGGCCCGCAGGGCCGCGAGCGCCTCGTCGCTGGCCAGGGTGCCGCCGGAGGTGTCGCCCACCTCGACGTCGCCGCTGGAGTAGTTGCCACCGGCCGCAGCCTCGGCGTCGGCCTCCTTGGCCGCCGCGATCTGCTTGCGGTGCGCCTCGTAGCGGGCCTGGGCCTCGGCGTACTGCCGCTCCCAGGTCTCGCGGGCCTGCTCGTAGCCCTCGAGCCACTCCCCGGTCTCCGGGTCGAAGCCCTCCGGGTAGATGTAGTTGCCCTGCTCGTCGTACGAGGCGGCCATGCCGTAGGCGGCCGGGTCGAACTGCTCCTCGTCGCCGATGACGCCCTCGTTGGCCTGCTTGAGGGACAGCGAGATGCGACGACGGTCGAGGTCGATGTCGATGACCTTGACGAGGATCTCGTCGCCGACCTGCACGACCTGCTCCGGGATCTCCACGTGGCGCTCGGCCAGCTCGGAGATGTGGACCAGGCCCTCGATGCCCTCGTCGACGCGGACGAACGCACCGAAGGGCACCAGCTTGGTGACCTTGCCGGGCACGACCTGGCCGATCTGGTGGGTCCGGGCGAACTGACGCCACGGGTCCTCCTGCGTCGCCTTCAACGACAGCGAGACCCGCTCGCGGTCCAGGTCGACGTCGAGGACCTCGACGGTGACCTCCTGGCCGACCTCGACGACCTCGGACGGGTGGTCGATGTGCTTCCAGGACAGCTCGGAGACGTGCACCAGGCCGTCGACGCCACCCAGGTCCACGAACGCACCGAAGTTGACGATCGAGGAGACCACACCGGTGCGGACCTGGCCCTTGGCGAGCTTGTTGAGGAACTCGCTGCGGACCTCGGACTGGGTCTGCTCCAGCCACTGGCGACGGGAGAGGACGACGTTGTTGCGGTTCTTGTCGAGCTCGATGATCTTGGCCTCGAGCTCGCGGCCCACGTAGGGCTGCAGGTCGCGGACGCGGCGCATCTCGACCAGCGAGGCGGGGAGGAACCCGCGCAGGCCGATGTCGAGGATGAGACCACCCTTGACGACCTCGATGACGGTGCCGGTGACGACCTCGTCGGCTTCCTTCTTGGCCTCGATCGTGCCCCAGGCGCGCTCGTACTGCGCGCGCTTCTTGGACAGGATCAGCCGGCCTTCCTTGTCCTCCTTCTGGAGGACGAGGGCTTCCACCTCGTCGCCGACGCTGACGACCTCGTTGGGGTCGACGTCGTGCTTGATGGAGAGTTCGCGCGAGGGGATGACGCCCTCGGTCTTGTAGCCGATGTCCAGCAGCACCTCGTCGCGGTCGACCTTGACGATGACGCCTTCGACGATGTCGCCGTCGTTGAAGTACTTGATCGTCTGGTCGATCGCCGCGAGGAAGTCCTCGGCAGTGCCGATGTCGTTGATCGCGACCTGCGGGGTGCTGTTAGGACGGACCTGGGTGGAGGTCATGTGGTCGAGTGCTCCGGACGGGGGATGCGTAGGGACAGGGAACCCGCGGCGCGGTGCCGCGGGGAGCAGGGAGAGCCGGCGCGCGCCGAACCCCGATGGGGACAGCACAGACAGACCTCTGGCGCACCACCCATGGTACGTAGCTCCGGCATCCCGGGTCCACCTGGGTGAGTGCCCGGTGGCCCGCTCCCCGGCGTGTCACGATCGGCGGGTCATGGAGCCCTCCCCTGCGCCCCTGCCCCTGGCCGCCGACGGTTATCCCGCGCCCGGCGGGGTGGCCCGGCGCCCGGCCGGCGAGGTGGAGTCGGTGCGCGCCAACCGCCGGTGGTGGGACGCCGCCGCGCCGGCCTACCTCGCCGAGCACGGCGAGGACCTCGGTGACGTCGACTTCCTGTGGTGCCCCGAGGGCCTGCGGGAGAGCGAGGCACACCTCCTGGGGGACGTCGCCGGCCGGCGCGTGCTGGAGGTCGGCTGCGGGTCGGCGCCGTGCGCCCGGTGGCTGCGCCGCGAGGGGGCCGATGTCGTCGCGCTCGACCTCTCGGCCGGCATGCTCGCCCGCGCCGCCGAGCTCAACCGCCGCTCCGGGATCGCCGTCCCGCTGGTCCAGGCCGACGTCGGCGCGCTGCCGCTGGCCGGCGCCAGCGTGGACCTGGCCTGCTCCGCATTCGGCGGCCTGCCGTTCGTCGCCGACGTCGGGGGCGCACTGGCGGAGATGGCCCGGGTGCTGCGGCCGGGCGGGCGGTTCGTCGCGTCGGTGAACCACCCGATGCGCTGGCCGTTCCCCGACTCCCCCGACCCCGACGACCTGCAGATCACCTCCTCCTACTTCGACCGCACCCCGTACGTGGAGACCGACGACGACGGCCGCGCGGTCTACGTCGAGCACCACCGGACGGTCGGCGACTGGGTGCGCGCGGTGGTGGACGCCGGCCTGGTGCTCGAGGACCTCCTCGAGCCGGAGTGGACGCCCGGCCGGGTGCAGGAGTGGGGTCAGTGGTCCCCGGCCCGAGGGGCGCTGGTGCCCGGCACACTGGTCCTGGTCTGCACCAAACCCTGACCCTGCACCTCAGGTCCAGCCTCTGGGCCGCTCCGCCAGCCAGCTCGCCACCACCGCCCAGCTCTCCCCGTCGCCGGCTTCCGCCGCGGTGCACGAACACGACCGGGGGCTGCCCGGTGAGCCCGGCCGGCGCCTCCCACTGCACTCAGGCGGGGCCGAGCTGCCACGTCCCGGCTCGGTCCTGCTGGAGGTCGCCGGGCAGCCAGAGCCCGCAGCGACCGGCGCCCCTCCGGCGTCTCGGCGACGACGGTGACCCCGGCGTCGTCCTGGCCGACCGCGACGACGTCGTGCTGCCACAGCACCGTGGCCGAGTCCTACGCGGCCAGCTCCGCCAGCACGAGCCTGACCAGCGCGCCCTGGCCGAGGTGCAGGTTGTACGGCCGGGGGACGACGCCCTCCAGCGGCTGCAGGCCGAAGCGGACCCGCTCCCCCGTCCGGTGCGCCCGGTACTCGTAGTCCTGCTTGAGGAAGCCCCGCGCGGCGGCCGGCTCGTGGACGCCGAGCCGGTCCAGCCCCTTGAGCACCGCCCAGTGGTAGACGGCCGCGCGCGGGGACATGACCACGTCGGGCGCGCGGTCGAGCACCGTCACGGGGATGCCCGCTCGCGGCGAGCCTCTGGACGGGGCCGTTCAGTGCGCGGCGGCGTCCCAGCTGGCGCCGAAGCCGACGGAGACCTCCAGGGGCACCGACAGCCGGGCGGCGCCGGCCATCTCCCGGCGGACCAGCGCCTCCAGCGGCTCCCGCTCGCCCGGCGCGACCTCGAGCACGAGCTCGTCGTGGACCTGCAGCAGCATCCGGGACCGCAGGCCCTCGGCCGCGATCGCCTTCTCGACGTTCAGCATCGCGACCTTGATGACGTCGGCCGCCGAGCCCTGGATGGGGGCGTTGAGCGCCATCCGCTCGGCCATCTCGCGCCGCTGACGATTGTCGCTGGTCAGGTCGGGCAGGTAGCGGCGCCGGCCCAGCGTCGTCTCCGTGTAGCCGGACAGGCGCGCCTCCTCGACCACGCTGTCGAGGTAGTCGCGGATGCCGCCGAACCGCTCGAAGTAGGCCTGCATCTGCTCGCGCGCCTCCTCGGTGGAGATGCGCAGCTGCTGCGAGAGGCCGTACGCCGACAGCCCGTAGGCCAGGCCGTAGCTCATCGCCTTGATCCGGCGGCGCATCTCGGGGTCGACGTCCTCGATCGGGATGTTGAACGCCCGCGACGCGACGAAGGAGTGCAGGTCCTCCCCCGAGGTGAACGCCTCGATCAGCCCCTCGTCGCCGGACAGGTGCGCCATGATCCGCATCTCGATCTGGCTGTAGTCGGCGGTCATCAGCGACTCGTAGCCCGAGCCGACGACGAACGCCTGTCGGATCCGGCGGCCCTCTGCGGTGCGGATCGGGATGTTCTGCAGGTTCGGGTCGGTCGACGACAGGCGGCCGGTGGCGGCGATCGTCTGCCCGAACGTGGTGTGGATGCGCCCGGCGTCGTCCACCATCGGGATGAGCCCGTCGATGACGGTGCGCAGCCGGGTGACGTCGCGGTGGCGGAGCAGGTGCTCCAGGAACGGGTGGCCGGTCTGCGCCAGCAGCCAGGTCAGCGCGTCGGCGTCGGTCGTGTAGCCGGACTTGATCTTCTTCGTCTTGGGCAGGCCGAGCTCGTCGAACAGCACCGCCTGCAGCTGCTTGGGCGAGCCGAGGTTCACCTCGCGGCCGATGACGGCGTAGCACTCGGCGGCCGCGGCGGAGACGCCCTCGGCGAACTCCCGCTGCAGCTCCTGGAGGAACTCCAGGTCCGCGGCGATGCCGCGGTACTCCATGGCGGCGAGCACGCGGGTCAGCGGCAGCTCGATGGCGCCGAGCAGGGCATCCCCGCCGCGCTGGCCGAGCACCGACTCCAGGGCGTCGGAGAGGTCGTTGACCGCCACGGCCTTGAGGACGTCGGCGTGCGCGGCCTCCCGGGCGACGTCGTCCTCCGACGGGCCCATCCCGTCGAGGGTGAGCTGGGCCTCCTCCGCCGCGGCGTCCTTGAGCTCCCGGCGCAGGTAGCGCACCGCGAGGTCGCCGAGGTCGAACGACCGCTGCCCCGGCAGGGCCAGGTAGGCGGCCAGCGCCGTGTCGCTGACCACGCCCTCGAGCTCCCAGCCGCGCGACCAGATCGCCAGCAGCGGGCCCTTGACCTCGTGGACGACCTTCGGGGCCGCCGGGTCGGCCAGCCAGGCGGCCAGCGCCTGCTCGTCGGCGACGTCCAGGGCGGGACCGAGGTCGACGAAGGTGGCGCTGTCGTCGGCGGCGGCCAGCGCGATGCCGGACAGCTCGCCGGCGCCGCGCCCCCACGTCCCGCGGAAGATGACGCCGGTGCGGCCGGTGCGCGCGTGCTGGTCCAGCCACGCGCCCAGCCCGCCGGCGGGGACCTCGTCGACGGCGACGTCGAAGCCGCCCTCCACCTCCGGCTCGGCGCTGGTCAGGGTGGCGAACAGGCGGTCGCGCAGCACCCGGAACTGCAGGTTGTCGAAGAGGGTGTGCACCTCGTTGCGGTCCCAGGCGCGGACGGCGAGGTCGACGGGGCCCAGCTCGAGCGGGACGGCGCGGTCGAGCTCGGTCAGCCGCCGGTTCTGCAGCACCGAGGCCAGGTGCTCGCGCAGCTTCTCGCCCACCTTGCCCTTGACGGTGTCGACCTGGTCGACGAGCGCGTCGAGCGAGCCGTACTCGCGCACCCACTTGGCCGCGGTCTTCTCGCCGACGCTCGGGATGCTCGGCAGGTTGTCGCTGGGGTCGCCCCGCAGCGCGGCGAAGTCGGGGTACTGGGCCGGCGACAGGCCGTACTTGGTCTCGACCTCCTCGGGGGTGAACCTGGTGAGGTCGGAGACGCCCTTGCGCGGGTAGAGCACGGTCACGTGCTCGTTGACCAGCTGCAGCGCGTCGCGGTCGCCGGTGGCGATGAGCACGTCCATGCCCTGCTCGACGGCCTGCACGGTCAGCGTGGCGATGACGTCGTCGGCCTCGAAGCCCTCGGCGGTGATGACCGGGACCCGCAGGGCGCCCAGCACCTCCTGGATGAGGCTCACCTGGCCGCGGAAGTCCGTCGGGCTCTCGGCCCGGTTGGCCTTGTACTCGGCGTAGATCTCGCTGCGGAAGGTCTTGCGACCGACGTCGAAGGCGACCGCCAGGTGCGAGGGCTGCTCGTCGCGCAGGATGTTGATCAGCATCGAGGTGAAGCCGTAGACGGCGTTCGTGGGCTGCCCGGTGGTCGTGGAGAAGTTCTCCACCGGCAGCGCGAAGAAGGCGCGGTAGGCCAGGGAGTGCCCGTCGAGCAGCAGCAGCCGGGGGCGCGGCCCGCCGGTGGTCGGGACGGCGGTGGACGCGGGGGCGGAGACCGGAGCGGACATCGGTGCCGATCCTAGGTGCGGGCACCGACACCGCCGCGCCCACGACGGCCCACGGCGAGGCGGCGTCCGGGCGCTGGATACCGTGCCGTGGTGACCCTCGCCCGCCCCGACTGGCTGCCCGCCGCCTCCACCAGCCCGCTCGACGAGAAGCTGGGCATCGAGATCACCGACTACGACCCCGACCACCTGGTCGCCACCATGCCGGTCGAGGGCAACCAGCAGCCGGCGGGGCTGCTGCACGGCGGCGCCACCTGCGCACTGGTGGAGACGGTGGGGTCCTGGGCCGCGGCGCTCGGCGCCGGTCCCGGCCGCCGGTGCGTGGGGGTCGAGCTCAACGTCAGCTACCTGCGGGCGGCGACCAGCGGGACCGTGACCGCCGTGGCCACCCCGGTCCGCCGCGGCCGGACCCTGGCCACCTTCCGGGTCGAGGTCAGCGACGAGCAGGGCCGGCCGACGGCGACCGCCCGGCTGACCTGCATGCTCTCCGACGCCCGGGCCTGACCCGGGGCCAGGGTCAGCCCTCGGCCGCGCCCGCCACCGGGACGACCCGGGGCAGCGGCCGGCGGCGCACCGGCGGCCGTCGCGGCGTCGGGATCGTCACGCCACCGCGCTGCCAGGTGGCCAGCGAGCGGGCGAGGGTGTCGCGGGGCACGATCCGCCGGGTCGTGAGCGGCGCGAACCCCATCCGCGCGAAGAACCGCTGCCGCTCCGCCTCGTGCCCGCCCACGGCGGCCACCACGTGCTCGGCGCCGGACTCCGTCGCGTACGCGACGGCGGCCCCCAGCAGGGCGGCCCCCGCGCCACGGCGGCGGTGCTCCCGGTGCACCACGAGGTTGTCGACGGTCACCTGCGGGACACCGAGGACCACCGACAGCGGGTCCAGCCCGAGGATCGCCAGCCCCACCACCAGCGCGCCGTCCACCCCGCCGTCGGGGGCGTTGGGACCGGGCAGCACCGCCAGCGCCACCCGGTGCGCGGGATCGGCCAGCAGCCGGCGGAACCCGGCGGCCGCGGCGGCCCCGGGGGTCTGACCGGTCAGCACGCCCTCGGCGTGCGCCTCGGCCCGGTGCTGCCGCACCAGGGCGAGGACGGCGGGCAGGTCGTCAGGACGCGCCGTGCGCGTCGTGACGCGGGACCGCGAACCTGTTCCTGGCACAGGAGCCCTCCCCTGGACGGTGGCCAGAGAGTGCCCGCCCGGCGTCCCCCCGTCACGACGGCGCGCCGCCCGTGGGGCGGAGGTGACAGGAGCGGCGTGTCGCGGAAAGGTCACAGGTCGCGTCGAGGACCGCAGCCCGAAACACCGCTGAGTTACGGTCCCCACCTCACTCACACGCCTAGGAGGTCGAGTGACGCACGCGCCAGGCCGCGTCCCACGACGCGGTCGACGATCGGGAGCCACCGGAACCGCGGCCCGCCCGCACCCCGGTGCCCGCCGCCACATCCTCGTCCGGGTCCTGCTCGTCGCCGCCTTCGGGCTGGGTCTCGCCCTGTTCGTCCCCGGCACCGCGCAGGCCGAGGGCGAGCAGCTCGCAGGCACCCTGCAGACCAGCCGCAGCGGTCCGATCGAGGGCGTCGAGGTGACGGTCACCGCCGCCGACGGCGAGGAGGTCGACGCCGTCGAGACCGACGAGCAGGGCCGCTGGGAGGTCGACCTCCCCGGCCCCGGCGAGTACGTCGTCTCGATCGACGCCGACGACCTGCCCGACGGCGTGGTGCTCTCGGGCGAGGACAGCCGCACGGTGACCGTCGAGGAGGGTCGCCGGCAGGCGGCGATCATCGGCCTCAACGACGGCAGCCGGGAGGGGGGCGGCGGCACCGTCCGCGCCGTCCAGCTGCTCGTCGACGGCATCCGGTTCGGCCTGCTCATCGCGATGTGCGCGGTCGGCCTGTCCCTGATCTTCGGGACGACGGGCCTGACCAACTTCGCCCACGGCGAGCTGGTCACCATCGGCGCGGTCGTCGCCTGGTACATCAACGTGCAGGGCGGGGTGCCGCTGATCCCCGCGGCGTTGATCGCCATGGTGGTGGGGGCGGGCGTGGGCGCGCTGAACGAGCTGGGCCTGTGGCGCCCGCTGCGTCGCCGCGGCACCGGCCTGATCGCCGCCCTGGTGGTCTCGATCGGGTTGTCCCTGATGCTGCGCTACCTGATCCAGCTGGTGTACGGCGGCCGCTCCAACGCCTACCAGGGGGTCGGTGGCGGCCGGGCCGTCGACTACGGCCTGTTCCGCATGACCGGGGCCGACCTCGCGTCGGTGGTCATCTCGGTCGTCGTGCTCCTCCTCGTGGCGCTCATGCTCCAGCGCACGAAGATCGGCAAGGCGATGCGCGCGGTCGCGGACAACCGGGACCTCGCCGCCTCCTCCGGCATCGACGTCAACCGCGTCATCCTCGTCGTCTGGATGATGGGTGGCGGGCTCGCCGCCCTCGGCGGCGTGCTGCTGGGCCTGTCCGACCAGGTGCAGTGGGACATGGGTTTCCGCCTGCTGCTGCTCATGTTCGCCGGCGTCACCCTCGGTGGCCTCGGGACCGCGTACGGCGCGCTCATCGGCAGCCTCGTCGTCGGCGTCTTCGTCCAGATGTCGACCCTCGTCATCCCGAACGACGTCAAGTACGTCGGCGGGCTGCTGCTGCTGATCGTCATCCTCGTCATCCGGCCCCAGGGGATCCTGGGCAGCCGCGTCCGGGTGGGCTGACCCATGAACGAAGTCATCGACGCGCTCGCGGTCGCCTTCAAGGCGGCGCTGGGCTTCCAGGCGATCTTCTTCGTCCTGCTGGCCGTCGGCATCAACGTGCAGTTCGGCTACACGGGGCTGCTGAACTTCGGGCAGATCGCCTTCGCGATGCTCGGCGGGTTCGGCATCGCGATCTCCGTCACCAAGTGGGGGCTGAACTTCTGGGTCGGGGTGGCCATCGGGCTGCTGGCCGCGATCGTCCTGGCCCTGCTGCTCGGCCTCCCCACGCTGCGGTTGCGCGCGGACTACCTGGCGATCGTCACCATCGCCGCGGCGGAGGGGTTGCGATTGCTCTTCCGGTCCGTGTCGGCCACCCCCCTGACCAACGGCACCCGGGGCATCTCGGCGTTCAACGCCGACTTCCTGGCACTCGCGCCGTGGACCACCAACGCGCGCTACCGCATCCTCGGCACCAGCTGGTCCGGCGGTGAGCTCTGGGTGGCCTTCGTCGGGTGGCTGCTGGTGGCCCTGTCCTGCCTGCTCATCTGGGCCCTGATGCGCAGCCCGTGGGGCCGCGTCGTCCGGTCGATCCGTGAGGACGAGGACGCCGTCCGCGCGCTGGGCAAGAACGTCTACGTCTACAAGATGCAGGCCCTGGTGCTCGGCGGGATCATCGGCGCCCTCGGCGGGATGGTCTACGCCGTCGGCACCGGCTCGGCGATCCCCGACCAGTACCAGAACGCCAACACCTTCCTCGCCTACGCCGCCCTCATCCTCGGCGGTGCCGCACGGGTGCTGGGGCCGGTGGTCGGCGGCATGATCCTGCTGTTCATCCTCCAGTTCGCCGACGCCGGCCTGCGGGCGCTGATCGAGAACGGCGTCATCCCGGAGGGTCTGCTGACCTCCACCGACGTCGCGCAGATCCGCTTCGTCCTGGTCGGCCTCGGGCTCATGCTGTTGTTGGTCTTCCGGCCACAAGGCATCTTCGGTGACCGACGAGAGGTGATGCTCGATGCCCGCTGACCCCACCCCCACCGAGCCGGTCGGCAGCGGGGCGCACGCGGCGTCCGTCGGCCCGGGTGCCCCCCGCACGCCGCGCCGGCTGGCCCAGGCCGCCCTGCGCGACGTGCCCTGGCAGGTCGGCGTCGCCAAGCCCGACCCGATCGTCGTCGTGGACGGCGTGACCCGTCAGTTCGGCGGGCTCACCGCGGTCGCCGTCGACCACCTGGAGATCCAGCGCGGCGGCATCACCGGGCTGATCGGGCCCAACGGTGCCGGCAAGACCACGCTGTTCAACCTGCTGACCGGCTTCGACCAGCCCAACACCGGCAACTGGACCTTCGACGGGCGGTCGCTGTCGGACCTGGCCCCGCACAAGGTGGCCCGGCTCGGCGTCGTCCGCACCTTCCAGCTCACCAAGGCGCTGTCCCGGCTCACCGTCCTGCAGAACATGCTGCTCGGCGCCCAGGGGCAGAAGGGTGAGAGCTTCTTCGGCGCCCTGTGGCCGGGCGCCTGGCGGTCGCAGGAGCGGTCGAACACCGAGAAGGCGATGGAGTTGCTCCAGCGCTTCAAGCTCGACGCCAAGAAGGACGACTTCGCGGGCACCCTCTCCGGCGGTCAGCGCAAGCTGCTGGAGATGGCCCGGGCGCTGATGAGCGACCCGAAGGTCGTCATGCTCGACGAGCCGATGGCCGGGGTGAACCCGGCGCTGACGCAGAGCCTGCTCGGCCACGTCAAGGACCTCCGCGAGGAGGGCATGACGGTCATCTTCGTCGAGCACGACATGGACGTCGTCCGGGACATCAGCGACTGGGTCGTCGTCATGGCGGCCGGCCGGGTGATCGCCGAGGGGCCGCCGGAGTCGATCAGCCAGAACCAGGCCGTCGTCGACGCCTACCTCGGCGCCCACCACGACGCCCCGCTCACCGTGGAGGAGGAGGACCGCGTCCTCGCCCAGGCCGAGCGTGAGATCGCCCGTGAGGAGCACGTCGCGGGCGGCGACGTCCTCAGCTCCGACGTCCCGCCCCAGGAGAGGACCGACCGATGAGCGACCCCCTGTTCGAGGTCGACGAGTCCGGCGAGGACCTCACCCGCGCCGACCAGGCCGCCTCGACGACCGCCGAGCTCTCCCCCGCGGAGAAGGCGGCCACCCGCGAGGAGCACGTGCGCCTCGCCGAGGGCGCCCTCGTGCGGGCCGACGACCTCGTCGCCGGGTACGTGCCCGGGGTCAACATCCTGCGCGGCTGCGACTTCTACCTGCAGGAGGGTGAGCTCGTCGGCATCATCGGCCCCAACGGGGCCGGCAAGTCGACCCTGCTCAAGACCCTCTTCGGGCTGATCCCGGTGCGGTCGGGGTCGGTCACGCTGCGCGGGGAGGACATCACCTCCGCCCCCGCGCACCGGCTGGTCTCCCTCGGCGTGGGCTACGTGCCGCAGAACAACAACGTGTTCCCCTCGCTCACCATCGAGGAGAACATGCAGATGGGCGTCTACCTGCGGCCGAAGACGTTCAAGGAGCGCTTCGACTACGTCATCGACCTGTTCCCGCTGCTCGGCGAGCGGCGCAAGGGCAAGGCCGGTGCGCTCTCCGGCGGCGAGCGGCAGATGGTCGCCATGGGCCGGGCGCTGATGATGGACCCGTCGGTGCTCCTGCTCGACGAGCCGTCGGCCGGTCTCTCCCCTGCCTACCAGGACGAGGTCTTCATCCGCTGCCGCCGGATCAACGCCACCGGCGTCTCGATCATCATGGTGGAGCAGAACGCCCGGCGCTGCCTGCAGATCTGCGACCGCGGCTACGTCCTCGACCAGGGCCGCAACGCCTACACCGACACCGGCAACGCGCTCATGACCGACCCCAAGGTCGTCGAGCTGTACCTGGGCACCCTGGCCAAGGCCCACTGAAGGGGGCCCCTCCTCCCGCTCCCTCGACGGCGCCGGTCCCCCCGCGGGACCGGCGCCGTCGTCGTCCCGGGCGTGGGTAGGGGCAGGGCATGAACTGGACGTGGAACCTGCGCTCCCGCGACGGCGGGATGAACGGCCTGGAGTTCGCGCGCGCCACCACCGCCGGCGGCTTTCCCCGCGTGCTGGTGCACGCCGCACCCGCCCGGCTGCAGGTGGAGGTCATCGCGGAGGACGACCGCGTCGTCCTCCGCGCCGACGCCGAGCGGGACGGCGACTACTCCCCCATCACCCTGCTGGAGCTGGACGACGGGGCGGTGACCCGCAGCGAGGTGTGGCCCGACGCCGCCATGCACGGGCTGCCCGTGCTGCTGCCCGGCGGCGAGGTCGGCGTCCTCACCGCCTGGCAGCACGCCGAGGACCACAGCTGGTGGCGGTGGTCGGTCGAGTTCTCCAACCACACCGGCCGCCCCTCCGACTGGCGACCGCCCGACCAGCACCTGCAGCGCTGACCCCGGACAGCACGGTGGCCCGGCACCGCGATGCGGTGCCGGGCCACTGCGAGGTGGTGCGCCGGGAGCGTCAGTGACGTTGCCGGGGTGGGGTCAGCGCTGCGGGCCGATCCCGTTGGAGTTGAGCCCCTCGATGATCCGGGAGGACTCGTCGAACCCGATCACCACGATGGCGTCGGGGTTGAAGTCGACCATCTGCTGGACCTCGGAGTCGAAGTTCGCAGCCTGCGGGTCGTAGATGATCGACTGGATGTCGCCCTCGGCGAGGCCGGCGGCCTGCAGGTTGTTGGCGACGTTCTCCGCCAGCCCGGTGCCGTACGGGTCGTTGAGGGCGAGGATGCCGACGGTGTTGTTGCCGTCCTCGATGATGAGGTCGGCCAGCGCCTCGGCCTGCAGGGTGTCCGGCGGGGCGGTGCGGAAGTACAGCCCGTTGTCGTTGTACGTCGTGAACTGGTCCGACGTGTTGGCCGGGGAGAACTGCAGGACGCCGGCACCGGTGATCGTGTCGATGACGGTCAGGCTCACACCCGAGGACGCCGCACCGATGATCGCGTTCGCGCCGGCCTGGAGCAGGGCGTCCACCGACTGGGTCGCGATGTCGGTGGTGGTGTCACCCGAGTCGCGCTGGATGAGCTGCACCTGCTGGCCCAGCACACCGCCGGCGGCGTTGATGTCGTTGACCGCCAGCTGCGCGCCGGCGATCTCCGGCGGCCCGAGGAAGGCCAGGTTGCCGGTCTCCGGCAGCAGGGTGCCGATGATCAGTGGCTCCGGCGAGGTGGTGCCGGCCGGCGCCGGGGCCGGACCCTCGTCCTGGGTGGCGTTCGCCTCGTCGCCCGGGATGACGTACCGCGTCTGGCTGTCGTCGATCCGGTTGTCGTCGCCGAACTGCTGGATGCCGATGCTCGCCTGGGCCGGCTCGCCGGCGTCGGTGAAGCTCAGCGGGCCGGACTGGCCGTCGTAGTCGGGGTTGCCGCCGCCGTTGACGATCTCCAGGCACGAGGTGAAGTCCTCGCACTTGTCGCCGCCTGCGGTGACGCCGTTGACGTAGGCCTTGAAGACGTTGGCGTCGGTGGTCCCGGCCATCTGCGAGGCGAGGGCCGTGATGACGATGGCGTCGTAGGTCTCACCGGCGTAGTTGAAGTCGACGAGGTCGGGGTTGACCTCGAGCAGCCGGTCGCGGAAGTCGCCGGACAGCTCGGTGAGGGGAAGCGTGCCCTTCATCCCCGCCAGCGCGCCCTCGCCGGAGAGCCGCTCACCGAGCGCGTTGCCCATGTTGCCGTCGGACCCGTAGACGTTGACCTGCTTCTCACCGCTGGCGGCGTCGCCCCCGCCACCGCTGCCGCCCTCGTCGTCGCCGCCGCCACCGCAGGCGGTCAGGACGAGCAGGGCCGCCGCGCTGATCGCGGCGCTCCGGGCGAGGATGCCTGTGCGCATCAAACAACTCCCACTGTGCTGTCGGTCGTGCACTCGGCCAGCCCTGGCCGGGTGGCCTGGTCAGTGGGGGGAAGGTAACTGCCGGATCCGGGCCCGGACCGGGGGTCGCCCGGACCGTGATGAGGTCGTGACCTCCCGGATCCCGGCCCGACACACAGCACGGGCCGGGCTCCTCACCCGGAGACGCGGATCACTCCGCGGGGGCCTCGGCCTCCTGCGGGTCGAGGATGCGCTGCGCCAGGGCCTTCATCGACGTCCGCTCGTTCATCGCCGTCCGCTGGATGAAGCGGAACGCCTCCGACTCCGTCATGCCCTGCTCGGCCATCAGCCGGCCCTTGGCCTTCTCGACGACCTTGCGGGCCTCCAGCCGCTCCTCCAGCGTCCGCACCTCGCCGTCGAGGGCGGACATCTCGGCGAACCGCGCCCGGGCGACCTCGATCGCCGGCACCAGGTCGTTCTTGGAGAACGGCTTCACCAGGTAGGCCATCGCGCCGGCGTCCCGTGCCCGCTCGACCAGCTCCCGCTGGCTGAACGCGGTGAGCACGATGACCGGCGCCACCCGGGCGGCGGCGATCTGCTCGGCGGCCGACAGCCCGTCGAGGACCGGCATCTGGATGTCGAGGATGACGAGGTCGGGACGCAGCTCCGTGGCGCGGTCGACTGCCTGCTGCCCGTCGCCGACCTCGGCGACGACGGTGTACCCCTCCTCCTCGAGCATCTCCTTGAGGTCGAGGCGGATGAGCGCCTCGTCCTCCGCGATGAGGACCCGGATCGACTCGCTGCTCACGCGCGGGAGCCTAGCGATGCCGGAGGGTCGGCGACGGACGGCTAGGCTGCTCGGGCAGCCGGGGCCCCGTCCCCGGCACGCCCCCGTACCCCAATCGGCAGAGGGAGCGGATTCAAAACCCGCGCAGTGTGCGTTCGAGTCGCACCGGGGGCACGTTCGGAAGAGCAGGACGCTGAGCGCACCCGTGTCCCGGCCGGGGGGGCCCCCCGGCCCCCCCCCCCCCCCCCCCCCCGCCCCCCCCCCCCCCCCCCCCCCCCCCCCCGCGACCGGTCCACCCACGGCCAGGTGCCGTCCCCGGCGGCGCTGGGGCCGAGCCGATCGCCGCGCACTACGGTGACCCGGTGAGCTCGCCGACGCCGCCGCACATGACCCCCGAGCAGTTCCGGCAGCACGGGCACGAGGTCGTCGACTGGATCGCCGACTACTGGACCCGCATCGCCACCTTCCCGGTCCGCTCCCCCGTGGCGCCCGGCGACGTCCGCGAGTCCCTGCCCGCCTCGCCACCGGAGCAGGGTGAGCCGTTCGCGGCGGTCCTCGGCGACCTGGAGCGCGTCGTGCTGCCCGGCGTCACGCACTGGCAGCACCCCGGCTTCCTCGGCTACTTCCCGGCCAACACCTCCGGCCCGTCGGTCCTCGGCGACCTCGTCTCCTCGGGCCTCGGCGTCCAGGGGATGTCGTGGGTGACCAGCCCCGCGGCGACCGAGCTCGAGCAGCACGTCATGGACTGGTTCGCCGAGCTGCTCGGCCTGCCCGAGTCCTTCCGCTCCACCGGCAGCGGCGGCGGCGTGGTCCAGGACAGCAGCTCGGGCGCCAACCTGGTGGCGCTGCTGGCCGCCCTGCACCGGGCCAGCGGCGGGGCCACCGTGCGCGACGGGGTGCGGCCCGAGGAGTACACCGTCTACGTCTCCTCGGAGACCCACTCCTCGATGGAGAAGGCCGTGCGCATCGCGGGTCTGGGCACCGACGCCGTCCGCATCGTCGAGGTCGACGGCGATCTGGCGATGCGCCCGGCGGCCCTCGCCGCCCGCCTGGAGCGCGACACCGCCCGCGGCTTCCGCCCGGTCCTGGTCTGCGCCACCGTGGGGACGACGTCCACCACCGCCGTCGACCCCCTCGCGGAGCTGGGCCCGATCTGCCACGAGCACGGCGTCTGGCTGCACGTCGACGCCGCCTACGCGGGCGTCAGCGCCGTCGCGCCGGAGCTCCGGGAGCTGCAGGCCGGGGTCGAGTGGGCCGACAGCTACACGACCGACGCGCACAAGTGGCTGCTCACCGGCTTCGACGCGACGCTGTTCTGGGTCGCCGACCGCGCCGCGCTCACCGGGGCGCTGTCGATCCTGCCGGAGTACCTCCGCAACGCCGCCACCGACGCCGGCACCGTCGTCGACTACCGCGACTGGCAGATCGAGCTGGGCCGCCGCTTCCGCGCGCTCAAGCTCTGGTTCGTCCTGCGCTGGTACGGCGCCGAGGGGCTGCGCGCCCACATCCGCTCCGGCGTGGCGTTGGCGCAGGAGCTGGCCGCCTGGGCCGAGGCCGACGAGCGCTTCGACGTCGCGACCCGGCACCCGCTGTCGCTGGTGTGCCTGCGTCCCCGCTGGCCCGAGGAGGTGGACGCCGACGTCGCGACCATGACCCTCCTGGAGCGGCTCAACGACGGCGGCGAGGTCTTCCTGACCCACACCACCGTCCGCGGCCAGGTGGTGCTGCGGGTGGCCGTCGGCGCGCCCGCCACGACCCGGGCCCACGTCGAGCGGGCGTGGGCGCTGCTGTGCGAGGGGCACGACTGGCTGGCCGCCGACTTCGCCGAGTCCGCCGCCGAGCGGGCCCGGGCCGAGGCCGAGCGCCGCGCGGCCACCCTGGCGGCCGCCGACGCCGGCACGCCGGCCGACGACGTCCTGGAGGCCCCGGCCGCCCAGGACGAGTCGGCGGCGCAGGCGGAGGCGCAGCAGGAGCTCCTCCGGGAGCCGGCGACGGACGGCGACGCCTCCCCCGCGCTGCCCGAGGCCGACGTCGCCACGGCACCGGCCGAGGAGGCCGCCGTCGCCGCGGAGACCGACGCCGCGGGCGCCCGGGGCACCGGCTCCTGAGCCGCCGGGCTCAGCGGCCGACGGCGCGCAGCAGTCCCTCCTGGGCGACGGTGGCCACGTGCGTGCCGTCGGCCGCCCAGATGCGGCCGAAGCACAGCGCCCGCCCTCCGGACGCGGCCGGGCTGTCGGTCTCGTACAGGAACCACTCGTCGGCGCGGACCGGCGCGTGGAACCACACCGCGTGGTCCAGGCTGGCGCCGGCGTACCGGTCACCCCAGCCACCGACCCGCACCAGGCCGGCCCCGAGCAGCGTGAGGTCACTGACGAAGGTCAGCGCGGCCGCGTGCACGGCGGGCACGGCCGGGAGCCGCCCGGCGACCCGCATCCAGACCCGTGTCGGCGGCTCCTTGGCCTGCCCGTCGAACGGGTCCTCGAGCAGCCGCTGCTCCACCGCCCGGCTGATCTCCATCGCGCCCGACCCCTCCTTGCCGTGGCGGGCGGCGAGGTCGGCCAGTGAGGGCAGCTCGTCCGGAGCGGGGACGGCGGGCATCGGCAGCGAGTGCTCGACGACGGCCGGCTCCTCGACGTGGAAGTCGGCGGTCAGCGCGAAGATGGCGACGTCCTCGCCCTTGCGCCGCTGGCAGCCGATGACCCGGCGGGTGGTGAACGACCGCCCGTCGCGGATGCGGTCCACGGTGTAGCGGATCTCCTCGTGCGGGTCACCGGGCCGCAGGAAGTAGGCGTGCAGCGAGTGCACGTCCCGGCCCGCCGGCACCGTCCGCCCGGCGGCCATCAACGCCTGCCCCGCGACCTGCCCGCCGAAGATGCGCTGCAGCCGCGTGGTCGGCGTCTGGCCGACGAAGACGTCGCGCTCCCGCTCCTCGAGGTCGAGCACGTGCAGGAGCGCGGCGGCCTGGCTGTCGCCGTCCCCCGCCGGGCCGCTCATGAGTCGGTGCCCACCTCGTGGACCCGGATGAGGTTGGTCGAGCCGACGGTGTTGGGCGGGCTGCCCGCGACGACGACGACCCGGTCGCCCTCCTTGAGGCGGCCGATGGACAGCAGGGAGAAGTCCACCTGCCGCACCATGTCGTCGGTGTGCTGCACCTCGGGCACGAGGAAGGTCTCCACGCCCCAGGACAGCGCCAACTGGCTGCGCACGCGGGCGTCGACGGTGAAGGCCAGCAGCGGCTGCCGCGGGTGCAGCGCGGCCAGCCGGCGGGCGGTGTCGCCGGTCTGCGTGAAGGTGGCCAGCGCCTTGACCGCGAGGGTCTCCCCGACGTCCTTGGCCGCGCGGACGATGGCCCCGGAGCGGGACCGGGAGATGCGCACGAGGTCGGGGACGGCGGTGTCGGCGCTCTCGACGGCGTCGATGATCCGCTCCATCGTGCGCACCGCGGCGATCGGGTAGCGGCCCACCGAGGTCTCCCCCGACAGCATGACCGCGTCGGCCCCGTCGAGGACGGCGTTGGCGACGTCGGAGGCCTCGGCGCGGGTGGGCCGCGAGGAGCTGATCATCGACTCGAGCATCTGGGTGGCCACGATGACCGGCTTGTTCCGCTCGCGGGCGGCCTGCACGGCGCGCTTCTGCACCAGCGGCACCTGCTCCAGCGGCAGCTCCACGCCGAGGTCGCCGCGGGCGACCATGACGCCGTCGAAGGCCTCGACGATCGCCTCGAGGTTCTCGACCGCCTCGGGCTTCTCCAGCTTGGCGATGACGGGGACGGAGATGTCCTCCTGCCGCATGATGTCGCGGACCAGCTCCACGTCGCGGGGCGAGCGCACGAACGACAGGGCGATGAAGTCCACGCCCAGGTGCAGGGCGAAGCGGAGGTCCTCCTCGTCCTTGTCCGACAGCGCGGGCACGCTCACCGCGACGCCGGGCAGCGACAGGCCCTTGTTGTTGGACACCTCGCCGCCCTCGACGACCAGGCACCAGACGTCGGGGCCGTCCACGCCCACGACCGACAGCGCCAGCTTGCCGTCGTCGACCAGCAGCCGGTCGCCGACGCGCGCGTCGGAGGCCAGGCCCTTGTAGGTGGTGGAGACCCGCTCGGCGGTGCCCTCGACGTCGTCGACGGTGACGCAGACCCGGCTGCCGGTGGGCCACACGACCGGGCCGTCGGTGAAGGTGCCCAGCCGGATCTTGGGGCCCTGGAGGTCGGCGAGGACGGCGACGGCGTGGCCGGTGCGGTCCGAGGCCTCGCGGACCAGGCGGTAGGCCTTCTCGTGGTCGGCGTGTGCGCCGTGACTGAAGTTCAGCCGGGCGACGTCCATCCCGGACTCGACGAGGGAGGTGACCTGCTCCAGCGAACCGGTCGCCGGCCCGAGGGTGCAGACGATCTTGGCGCGACGCGACATGGCCCAAACGCTATCCGGCCCGCGCGCGCTTCGCGGGGAGGACCCCTGTGAGCGTTCACATCCGCGTGCGGAAACAGCCGGGGCCGGGCCCTGCGGGACGCAGGACCCGGCCCCGGCCGGGAGCCCCGTCGCGGTGGACGGGGCGGTGGTTCAGCGCAGCGCGACCGCGGTGGGGGTCACCGGGCGCGGCAGCATCGACGCCCCGGTCAGCCAGGTGTCCACGGCGCCGGCGGCGGCCCGGCCCTCGGCGATGGCCCACACGATCAGCGACTGGCCGCGGCCCATGTCACCGGCGACGAAGACCCCGGGGACGGTGGACATGAACTCGCCGTCGCGCGCGACGTTGCCGCGCCCGTCGACCTCGACGCCGAGGGCATCGACCAGGCCGGTGCGCTGGGCACCGGTGAAGCCCATGGCGAGGAACACCAGGTCGGCGGGGATCTCCCGCTCGGTGCCCTCGACCTTCTGGAACCGGCCGTCGACCCGCTCCACCTCGTGCAGGAGCAGGGCGCGCACGCGCCCGTCCTCGTGGCCCAGGAAGCGCTCGGTGTTGACGCTGTAGAGCCGCTCCCCGCCCTCCTCGTGGGCGCTGGAGACCCGCATGATCATCGGGTAGGTGGGCCACGGGTTGGCCGCCTGGTCGCGGCGGTCCGGCGGCGCCGGCATGATCTCCAGCTGCGTCACCGACGCCGCGCCCTGCCGGTGGGCGGTGCCCAGGCAGTCCGCGCCGGTGTCGCCGCCACCGATGATCACCACGTGCTTGCCACGCGCGTCGATCGGCGGCTCGTCCAGCTCGCCGAGGGCCTGCCGGTTGCCGAAGGGCAGGTACTCCATGGCCAGGTGGATGCCGGAGAGCTCCCGGCCCGGGGCGGGCAGGTCGCGGCCGATGGTGGCGCCACCGGCCAGCACGACCGCGTCGTACTCGGCCCGCAGCTGCTCGGCCGACAGGTCGCCGGCACCGCTGCCGCCGACCTCGACCCCGGTGACGAACCGGGTGCCCTCGGCCCGCATCTGGTCCAGCCGCCGGTCGAGGACGGCCTTCTCCATCTTGAACTCGGGGATGCCGTACCGGAGCAGCCCGCCGACGCGGTCGGCCCGCTCGTACACGGTCACCTCGTGCCCGGCGCGGGTCAGCTGCTGGGCGGCGGCCAGGCCCGCGGGGCCCGAGCCGATGACGGCGACCTTCTTGCCGGTGTGCTCCTGCGGGAGCACCGGCTTGACGAGATCCCGCTGGAACGCCTGGTCGATGATCTCCCACTCGATCTGCTTGATCGTGACCGGCGACTCCTGGAGGTTCAGCACGCAGGCGCCCTCGCACGGCGCCGGGCACAGCTTCCCGGTGAACTCCGGGAAGTTGTTGGTCGCGTGCAGCCGCTCGATCGCCTCGGTCCAGTCGTCGCGGCGGGCGAGGTCGTTCCACTCCGGGATCAGGTTGCCCAGCGGGCAGCCGTGGTGGCAGAACGGGATGCCGCAGTCCATGCAGCGCGCCGCCTGCTGGCGGACCGCCGCCACCGGGAAGACGCCGTCCTCACCGTTCTGCCGGGCGAGGTAGACGTCCTTCCAGTCCAGGATCCGGACATCGACCGGACGCCGCGGCGGCAGCGCCCGCTCGTGCTTGAGGAAACCCGTCGAGTCAGCCACGTGCGGCCTCCATCAGTGCCCTGTCCACATCCGTTCCGGCGGCCTCGGCAGCACGCCGGGCCTCGACCGCGCGACGGTAGTCACGCGGCATGATCACGCTGAAGCGCTCCGACCAGCGGCCCCAGTCGGCCAGCAGCGCGGACGCCACCGGCGACTGGGTGTCCTCGTGGTAGCGGACCAGCACGTCGCGCAGCCACTGCGCGTTCTCGCCGTCCAGCGGCTCGACGTCCACCATCTCGCCGTTGACGCGGTGGCGGGCCAGGTCGAGCACGTAGGCGATGCCACCGGACATGCCGGCCGCGATGTTGCGGCCGGTCGGGCCGAGGATCACCGCGCGCCCGCCGGTCATGTACTCCAGCGCGTGGTCGCCCACGCCCTCGACGACGGCCAGCGCGCCCGAGTTGCGCACGCAGAACCGCTCGCCCACCCGGCCGCGCAGGAAGATCTCCCCCGCGGTCGCGCCGTAGCCGATGACGTTGCCGGCGATGACGTTGTCCTCGGCGGCGAAGGTCGCCTCCCGCGCCGGCCGGACGACGATCCGACCGCCGGACAGGCCCTTGCCGACGTAGTCGTTGGCGTCGCCCAGCAGCCGCATGGTGATGCCGCGCGGCACGAACGCGCCGAAGGACTGGCCGGCCGACCCGGTGAAGGTCAGGTCGATCGTGCCGTCGGGCAGGCCCTCGCCGCCGAAGCGCCGGGTGACCATCGAGCCGAGCATCGTGCCGACGGTGCGGTTGACGTTGCGCACCGGCAGCTCGAGGCTGACCGGCCGCGCGTCGAGCAGCGCCCCCTCGCACAGCTGGATGAGGGTCTGGTCCAGGGCGACGTCCAGGCCGTGGTCCTGCTCCCGCACGCGGTGCCGGGGGGCACCCTCGGGCAGCTCGGGCACGGCCAGCACCGGGGTGAGGTCCAGCCCGGCGGCCTTCCAGTGGTCGACGGCCTTGCGGGTGTCGAGCAGCTCGGCGTGGCCGATCGCCTCGTCGAGGGAGCGGAAGCCCAGCTCGGCCAGGTACTGGCGGACCTGCTCGGCGAGGAACTCGAAGAACGTGACCACGAACTCCGGGCGCCCGGTGAACCGCTTGCGCAGCTCGGGGTTCTGCGTGGCGACGCCGACCGGGCAGGTGTCCAGGTGGCAGACGCGCATCATCACGCAGCCGGAGACGACCAGCGGAGCGGTGGCGAAGCCGTACTCCTCGGCGCCCAGCAGCGCGGCGATGACGACGTCCCGGCCGGTCTTCATCTGCCCGTCGCACTGCACGACGATCCGGTCGCGCAGGCCGTTGGCCAGCAGCGTCTGCTGCGTCTCGGCCAGGCCCAGCTCCCACGGCGAGCCGGCGTGCTTGAGCGAGGTCAGCGGCGCGGCGCCGGTGCCGCCGTCGTGCCCGGAGATCAGGACGACGTCGGCGTGGGCCTTGCTCACGCCGGCCGCGACCGTCCCGACGCCGACCTCGGAGACCAGCTTGACGTGGACCCGCGCCTCGTTGTTGGCGTTCTTCAGGTCGTGGATCAGCTGCTTGAGGTCCTCGATGGAGTAGATGTCGTGGTGCGGCGGCGGGCTGATCAAGCCGACGCCCGGCGTGGAGTGCCGGGTGCGGGCCACCCACGGGTAGACCTTCTGGCCGGGCAGCTGGCCGCCCTCGCCGGGCTTGGCGCCCTGCGCCATCTTGATCTGGATGTCGTCGGCGTTGACCAGGTACTCGCTGGTGACGCCGAAGCGGCCGCTGGCCACCTGCTTGATCGCCGAGCGGCGCAGGTCGCCGTTCGGGTCGGGCACGAAGCGGTCGGGGTCCTCGCCGCCCTCACCGGTGTTGGACTTGCCGCCCAGCCGGTTCATCGCGATCGCGAGGGTCTCGTGCGCCTCCTGCGAGATGGAGCCGTAGCTCATCGCGCCGGTGGAGAACCGCTTGACGATCGCGCTGACCGGCTCGACCTCCTCCAGCGGCACCGCGGGGCGCACGCCGGTCCGGAGGGTGAACAGCCCGCGCAGCGTCGCGGCGTTCTCGGAGAGCTGGTCGACGGTCTTCGTGTACTTCTCGAAGACGTCGTACTGGCGCGCCCGGGTGGCGTGCTGGAGCAGGAACACCGTCTCGGGGTTGAACAGGTGCACCTCGCCCTCGCGGCGCCACTGGTACTCGCCACCGGTCTCCAGGCGGCGGTGGGCGCGCTCGGTCGGGTTCTCCGGATAGGCGCGGCGGTGGCGCATGGCCACCTCCTCGGCGAGGACGTCGATGCCGACACCGCCCAGCGGGCAGGAGGTGCCGGTGAAGTACTCGTCGACGACCTCCTGGGACAGGCCGACGGCCTCGAAGATCTGCGCCATCGTGTACGAGCCGACGGTGCTGATGCCCATCTTGCTCATGACCTTGAGGACGCCCTTGCCCAGCGCCTTCACCACGTTGCGGACCGCCTGGGCGGGCTCGACGCCGGTGAGGACGCCGTCGCGGATGAGGTCCTCGATCGACTCGAACGCCAGGTACGGGTTGACCGCGGCGGCGCCGTAGCCGAGCAGCAGCGCGATGTGGTGCACCTCGCGGCAGTCGCCGGACTCGACGACCAGGCCGACCTCCATGCGGGTCTTCTGCCGCACGAGGTGGTGGTGGACCGCGGCGGTCATCAGCAGCGACGGGATCGGGGCGCGCTTCTCGTCGCAGTCGCGGTCGGAGAGCACGATGATCCGCGCGCCGGCGGCGATCGCCTTGCTGACCTTGGTCCGCAGCTGCTCGATCGCCTCGGCCAGCGCCGGCCCACCGCCGTTGACGTCGAAGTGGCCGGTGATCCGGACGGCGGCGTACCCGGGCAGGTCGCCGTCGTCGTCGATGTGCAGGATCTTGGCCAGCTCGTCGTTGTCGATGACCGGGAACGGCAGGAACACCTGCCGGCACGACGCCGGGGTGGCCTGCAGCAGGTTCTGCTCCGGGCCGAAGGTGCGCCCGAGGCTGGTCACCAGCTCCTCGCGGATGGCGTCCAGCGGCGGGTTGGTCACCTGGGCGAACAGCTGCCCGAAGTAGTCGAAGAGCAGCCGGGAGCGGTCCGACAGCGCCGCGACCGGCGTGTCGGTGCCCATCGACCCGATCGGCTCGGCGGCGGTCGACGCCATCGGCGTGAGCAGGACGCGGAGGTCCTCCTCGGTGTAGCCGAACAGCTGCTGCCGGCGGACGACGGACTCGTGGCTGGGCCGGGCGCGGCGGCGCTCGGGCAGCGTGGGCAGGTGCACGAGGCCGGCGTGCAGCCAGTCCTCGTAGGGGTGCTCGCCGGCGAGCGCGCCCTTGACCTCCTCGTCGGAGACGATCTTCCGCGCCGCGGTGTCCACGAGGAACATGCGGCCCGGCTGCAGCCGGCCCTTGGCCACGACCTCGGAGTCGGGGATCTCCAGCACGCCGACCTCGCTGGCCAGGACGACCAGGTCGTCCTTGGTGTGCCACCAGCGGCCGGGGCGCAGGCCGTTGCGGTCGAGGACGGCGCCGATGAGCGTGCCGTCGGTGAACGCGACGGCGGCGGGGCCGTCCCAGGGCTCCATGATCGAGGAGTGGAACCGGTAGAAGGCCCGGCGGGCCGGGTCCATCTCGTCGTGGTTCTCCCACGCCTCCGGGATCATCATGAGCACCGCGTGCGGCAGCGAGCGGCCGGACAGGTGCAGCAGCTCCAGCACCTCGTCGAAGGTCGCCGAGTCGCTGAAGTCGCTGGCGGTGACCGGGAAGATCCGCTCCAGCCCCAGCTCGGAGGCGGGCCCCGCCGGCCCGTCGAACAGCGCGGTCTCGAGCTTGGCCTCGCGCGCCCGCATCCGGTTCCGGTTGCCCTTGATGGTGTTGATCTCGCCGTTGTGCGCGATCAGCCGGAACGGGTGGGCCAGCGGCCAGCTCGGGAAGGTGTTGGTGGAGAACCGGCTGTGCACCAGGGCGATCGCCGACTCGTAGCGTTCGTCGCGCAGGTCGGGGAAGAACGCCGGCAGCTGGTCGGTGGTCAGCATGCCCTTGTAGGTGATCGTCCGCGACGACAGCGAGGCGATGTACAGGGAGCTGCCGGCCTCGGCGGCCGCCCGCTCGGCGCGCTTGCGCAGCACGAAGGCCCGCCGCTCGAGCCGGGTGACGCCGTGGGGGGCCGCGTTGCCGCCGAAGGCGGCGGTGTCCGCGCGGGCGCCCATGGTCTCGGCGACGAACAGCTGGGCGAAGTGCGGCATCACCGCGCGCGCCGTGGGGCCGACGTCGGCGCCGTCGGGGTCGACCGGCAGCTCGCGCCAGCCGAGGACGGTCAGGCCCTCCTCGGCGGCGAGGCGGGCGACCTCCTCGTAGCGGGCGGCCCGCTCGGCCTCGTCGACCGGCAGGAAGGCGACGCCGACCGCGTACTCGCCCAGCGGCGGCAGGTCGAAGTCGACCTCGGCCCGCAGCAGCGCGTCGGGCACCTGCGTCAGGATGCCGGCGCCGTCCCCGGAGTTCGGCTCGGAGCCGGCCGCACCGCGGTGGTCGAGGTTGTGCAGGGCGGTGAGGCCGGCGGCCACGATCCGCCGCGACCGGCGTCCCTGGACGTCGGCGACGAAGGCCACGCCACAGGCGTCCTTGTCGTTGGCCGGGTCGTACAGGCCGGCGGCCGGCGGCACCGCGGAGAACGGGACGGCGGTCCCGCGGGGAGCGGGAGAGCCGGTGGCGGGGGCGGGGAACTCGGGCATGTCACTCCCGTCGTCGGCGCGCCGTCCGCCGCCGTCGTCGATGACGGGGAGCGGGCGGGGGGCGGAGGCCCGGGGCCGGTGGTCAGAGGCAGAGGGTGCGGCACTGCGGGAGAGCCGCAGCGGGGACGATCCGTGATCGCCGGTCCCGCTTGGCTCACGAGCCCCGGAGGTGGTGCCCCCCGAGGTGGTCGTCCGCGGGGCGGCGCTGGCCCGGTTCCGACGCAAGCGCCCTCGCCAGGATCACTGAGAGGGCCCGGGCAGAAGGGTACACAGACGTAACACTGGCCTCACACCGACAAACATCGACCCGGCGCGTCCCGCTCAACT
This sequence comes from Geodermatophilus sp. SYSU D00705, assembly GCF_054050135.1. Classification (NCBI taxonomy): domain Bacteria; kingdom Bacillati; phylum Actinomycetota; class Actinomycetes; order Geodermatophilales; family Geodermatophilaceae; genus Geodermatophilus; species Geodermatophilus sp. SYSU D00705. Next base: position 26,502 of record NZ_JBJGYT010000028.1, read on the forward strand.
CTCCGTGCGACGCCCGTGATCGTCCTCACCAGCGGGTTCGCCGTCCACCGGATCGCCGCCGCCGGGGGCGACCACCGGCGACGCCGCGTCGGGCCCGCGGTCGCGGCCGGCGGTGTCAGAAGTGTCACGTCCCCGGGTGATCACCTCGCGCGGGCGCCCTCGCTGCCACACCATGTACGCCACCGCGAGCAGGCCGACGATGACCGATGTGAAGACGTTGAGCCGGACGCCGAAGAAGTGCTCCGCCGGGTCGGTGCGCAGCAGTTCGATCCACAGCCGGCCGGCGCAGTAGCTGGCCACGTAGAGGGCGAACGCGCGGCCGTGGCCGAGCCGGAACCGGCGGTCGGCCCAGATGACCAGGGCGGCCGCGGCGAGGTTCCACAGCAGCTCGTAGAGGAACGTCGGGTGGAACGTGCCCAGCACCACCGGCTGCCCGTCGGCGCCCACGACCGCCCCGGTGCCGTCCCAGTCGTAGATGGTCAGGGCCCAGGGCAGGTCCGTCGGGCCGCCGTAGAGCTCGTTGTTGAACCAGTTGCCCAGCCGGCCGATGGCCTGGGCGACCAGCAGCCCGGGCGCCAGCGCGTCGGCGAAGGCCGGCAGCGGGATGCCGCGGCGGCGGCAGGCGATCCAGGCACCCACGCCGCCGAGGGCGATGGCCCCCCAGATGCCCAGGCCGCCCTCCCAGATGGCGAAGGCGCGCAGCGGGTCGCCGCCCTCGCCGAAGTAGGCCCGGGGACTGGTGATGACGTGGTAGAGCCGGCCCCCGATGATGCCGAAGGGCACCGCCCAGACGGCGATGTCCAGGACGTCGCCCTCCGCCCCGCCGCGGGCCCGCCAGCGCCGGTCGGTCAGCCAGATCGCGGCGACGATGCCGGCGATGATGCACAGCGCGTAGGCGCGGATCGGGAGCGGGCCGAGCTCCCAGACGCCCTGGGTGGGGCTGGGGATGGCGGCCAGCGGGATCACGCGGGCGCCCCCGCCCGGCGGCGGACACCCTCGGCGAGCTCGGCGGCCAGCGCCCGGACGCCGTCGGCGCCGCGGCCGTCGAGCAGCGTGCGCACGAACGCCGACCCGACGATGACGCCGTCGGCGAAGGCGGCCACCTCGGCGGCCTGGTCGCCGTCGGAGACCCCCAGGCCCACGCAGACCGCGAGGTCGGGGGCGGCCGCGCGGGTCCGGGCGACCAGCTTCTCCGCCGCGTCGCCGACGGTGGCGCGGGTGCCGGTGACGCCCATGGTGGAGGCGGCGTAGACGAAGCCCCGGCAGGCGGCGGTCGTGGACACCAGCCGGGCGTCGGTGGACGACGGCGCCACGAGGAACACGCGGTCGAGGTCGGCGCGCTCGGCGGCGGCGATCCACCCGGTCGCCTCGTCGGGGATGAGGTCGGGGGTGATGGCCCCCGCTCCCCCGGCGGCGGCCAGGTCGGTGGCGAACCGGTCGACGCCGTAGCGCTCGATCGGGTTCCAGTAGCTCATGACCACGGGCACCGCGCCCGCGGCGGCGACCGCCTCGACCGCGCGCAGCGCGTCGCGCATCCCGACGCCCGCGCGGACGGCCGGGTCGACGGCCCGCTGGATCACCGGACCGTCCATGCCCGGGTCGCTGTAGGGGACGCCGACCTCGACGACGTCGGCCCCGCCCTCCACCATGGCGACCATGGCCTCGATCGAGGCGTCCACGTCGGGGTAGCCGACCGGCAGGTAGGCCACCAGCGCCGAGCGCCCCTCCCCCCGTGCCGCCGCGATCCGGTCTGCCAACAGACTCACGCCGTCTCTCCCGCGTCCTGGCCGGCGACGGCCTCGTCGTTGCTGACCGCGCCCTCGGTGGGCTGCTGGTCGGTGTCCAGGCCCGGTCCCGGGTCGACGTCCTCGCGGTCGCCGAGGCCGAACCACTTCGACGCCGTCTCGACGTCCTTGTCGCCGCGGCCGGAGAGGTTCACCAGCAGCAGCGCGTCCGACCCCAGCTCCTTGCCGAGCTGCAGCGCGCCGGCGAGGGCGTGCGCCGACTCGATCGCCGGGATGATGCCCTCGGTGCGGCACAGCAGCGCGAAGGCCTCCATGGCCTCGGCGTCGGTGACCGGCCGGTACTCGGCGCGGCCGGTGCTGTGCAGGAAGGAGTGCTCCGGGCCGACCCCGGGGTAGTCCAGGCCGGCGCTGATCGAGTGCGACTCGATCGTCTGGCCGTTGTCGTCCTGCAGCAGGTACGAGCGGGCGCCGTGCAGCACGCCCGGCGACCCGCCGGTGATCGTCGCGGCGTGCCGACCGGTCTCGACGCCGTCCCCACCGGCCTCCAGGCCCACCAGGCGCACCCCCTCGTCGGGCACGAACGCGGTGAAGATGCCGATCGCGTTGGACCCGCCGCCCACGCAGGCCAGGACGGCGTCGGGCAGCCGGCCCTCCCGCTCGAGCACCTGGGCGCGCGCCTCGTCGCCGATGACCCGCTGGAAGTCGCGGACCATCGCCGGGAACGGGTGCGGGCCGGCGACGGTGCCGAAGACGTAGTTCGTCGTCTCCACGTTGGTGACCCAGTCGCGGAACGCCTCGTTGATCGCGTCCTTGAGGGTGCGGGAGCCGGTGCTCACCGGGATGACCTCGGCGCCGAGCAGCCGCATCCGGGCGACGTTGAGCGCCTGCCGGCGGGTGTCCTCCTCGCCCATGTAGACGGTGCAGGACAGCCCCATGAGCGCGGCGGCCGTGGCGGTGGCCACGCCGTGCTGACCGGCCCCGGTCTCGGCGATCACGCGGGTCTTGCCGATGCGCTTGGTGAGCAGGGCCTGGCCCAGCACGTTGTTGATCTTGTGCGAGCCGGTGTGGTTGAGGTCCTCGCGCTTGAGCAGCACGCGGGCGCCGCCGGCGTGCTCGGCGAACTTCGGCACCTCGGTGACCGGGCTCGGGCGGCCGGTGTAGTCCCGCTGCAGCCGGTCGAACTCCGCGAGGAAGGCCGGGTCGACCCGCATCGCCTCGTAGGCCTCGGTGAGCTCGTCGAGCGCGGCGATCAGCGCCTCGGGGACGAAGCGGCCGCCGAAGGCCCCGAAGTGGCCCGTGGCGTCGGGCCAGCCCGGGCGCGCCGGAAGGAGCTGGTCCTCGGGCTGCGGTGGGCTGGTCGTCGTCATGCCCCCAGTGTCCCGCGCCGGGACGCGCCGGTGGTGCAGGGGTCGCCGGGACGTGTCGCCGGCCTCCGCGGCGACGCCACGCGGCGCCGCTCCCGCGGTGGCCTGACCCTCCTGCAGGGGCCCGCCGCGAGCGTGCGAGCGGTGGGGGCAGGAGGGCCCTTCTCCTCAGCGACTCGTGCGCGGGGTCGCGGGGTGGGACCCCGCGGTGACCAGGTCGGCGACCGCCTGGCGGGCGTCGCCGGCGGTGACCAGACCCTCGCCGACGAGGACGGCGTCGGCCCCCGCGGCGGCGTAGCCGATCAGGTCGTGCGGCCCGCGGACGCCGGACTCGGCGACCTTGACCACGCCCGAGGGCAGCCCCGGGGCGATGCGCTCGAAGGTGGAGCGGTCGACCTCGAGCGTGGTGAGGTCGCGGGCATTGACGCCGATGACGGCGGCACCGGCGGCCAGGGCCCGGTCGGCCTCGGCCTCGGTGTGCACCTCCACCAGCGCGGTCATGCCCAGGGACTCGACCCGCTCGAGCAGGCCCACGAGCGCGTTCTGCTCCAGCGCCGCGACGATGAGCAGGACGACGTCGGCACCGTGCGCGCGGGCCTCGTGCACCTGGTAGCTGCTGACGATGAAGTCCTTGCACAGGATCGGCACGTCGACGGCGGCCCGCACGGCGGCGAGGTCGGCGTGCGACCCACCGAAGCGGCGCCGCTCGGTGAGCACGCTGATCACCCGCGCCCCGCCGTCGGCGTACTGCGCGGCCAGGACGGCCGGGTCGGGGATCGCCGCGAGGGCGCCCTTCGACGGGCTCTGCCGCTTCACCTCGGCGATGACCCCGACGCCGGGGGCGCGCAGGGCGGCCAGGGCGTCGAGCGCCGGCCGGGCGTCCTGCGCGGCGGCCTTGACCTCGCTCAGCGGGGTGAGGGCCTCGCGCGCCGCCAGGTCTTCTCGTACACCGGCGACGATCTCGTCGAGCACGGACACGTGTCCTCCCGCTGATCGTCGGTCTGGCCGGGCGGTCCGGACCGGTCTCGACCGGGCCCGCACACCCACTGTAGAGGCGGCGCGGGGCTCCCCCGCCCGCGGGGGCGCCCGACACGGCGGTCAGGCGATTGGCGGCAACCGGGCGTGGGTAGCGCTCAGGGTTCGCGTCCACCGGGCTCGGTCGGGTCCTCGCCGCGGTCCAGGGCCCGCCAGGCGTCGAGGGCGCGGTCCTCGTCGGTGCGGGGCCGCGCGGGTGCGGACACGCCGGCCTCCGGCGTCCGCTCGTAGCGGCGGCCCATGCCCGGCCAGTCGCGGCCGCGCAGCACGGTGAGCAGGCCGGCCAGCACGGCGACGACGCCGGCCAGCAGCGCGAGCACCGGCCACGCGGCGTGCACCTGGGCGGTGAGCTCGCTGCCGGGCGTCCCGGGGCCGACGGCGGCGGCCGCGGCGGCGTCGGCGTCGCCGGCCAGCGCCCGCAGGCCCGACCAGCCGAGCACGCCCCCGGTGAGCGCGACCAGGAGGCCGAGCGTGGCCCGCCCGGCGCCGCGGACGGCCAGCAGCGCCACCGCGGCGGCCAGGAGCAGCAGCCCGCCGGCCGGCACCAGCGGCGCGAGCGTGGCGCCGGTCAGCTCCGTGGTGGTCGGCGGCAGCGGGGCCGGGCGGCGCAGCGTGGCGGTCGTCCAGGTCTGGCCGCCGGCGGAGAGGGCCAGCCCACCGGCCAGCGCGGCACCGGCCACCGCCAGGGTCAGCTCGCGCCGGGCCCGGCCGGGCGGGGAGCTCACGGCGCCCACGGTCCGCTCCCGCGCAGCGCTCCGCTCCTCGCTCGCCGGCGCTCGCCGTCGGACCTCCGCCGCGGCCGGCTCACGGCAGCTCCCGCATCCCCTCGGCCGTCGCGATCGCCGACAGGACGGCGCGGGCCTTGTGGCGGGTCTCGGCCTCCTCGGTGGCGGCGTCGCTGTCGGCGACGACGCCGGCGCCGGCCTGCACGTAGGCCCGCCCCTGGTGCAGCACCGCCGTCCGGATGGCGATGGCCATGTCGAGGTCCCCGCTGGCGTCGACGTAGCCGACGGTGCCCGCGTACAGCGCGCGGCGGGTCGGCTCCAGCGTCTCGATGATCTCCATCGCCCGCGGCTTGGGGGCACCGGAGACGGTGCCCGCCGGGAACGTGGCGTCGAAGACGTCCAGGGCGTCCCACTGGGCGTCGACCTCACCGGCGACGGTGGACACCAGGTGCATGACGTGGCTGTAGTGCTCGACCCGCATGAAGTCGGGCACCTCGACCGTGCCCGGCACGCACACCCGGCCCAGGTCGTTGCGGGCCAGGTCGACCAGCATGACGTGCTCGGCGCGCTCCTTGGGGTCGGCCAGCAGGCCCTCGGCCAGCCGGGCGTCCTCGTCGGGGGTCGCGCCGCGCGGGCGGGTGCCGGCCGGCGGGTGGACGACGGCCGACGAGCCGGTCACCGTCACCAGCGCCTCCGGCGAGGAGCCGACGACGTCGAACGGCGTCTCGCGCCCGGCGAAGCGCAGCAGGTACATGTACGGCGAGGGGTTGGTCGCCCGCAGCACCCGGTAGAGGTCGAGCGCGTCGACCTCGGTGGCCACCTCGAAGCGCTGGGCCAGGACGACCTGGAACGCGTCACCGGCCCGGATGTGCTCCCGGACCCGCTCCACGCCGTCCTCGAACACCCCCGGCGCCATGTTGCTGACCACCGGCGGCGCCTCGGCGGTGGCGAAGGTGGCCACCCCCGGAGGGGCGGCCTTGGTCAGGTCCGCGGCCATCGCGTCGAGCCGGGCGACCGCGTCGTCCCACCCGGTGCCGTCCTCCCCCGCGCCATGCTGGCCACCCACCCCAGCCACCCCGGCGAACGCGTTGGCGATCAGCAGCACGGTGCCGTCGCTGTGGTCCAGCACGGCCAGGTCGGTGACGAGCGTCATCGCGAGCTCGGGCATGCCCAGGTCGTCGGTGGCCAGGACCGGCAGCCGCTCCAGCCGGCGGACGACGTCGTAGCCGAGGTACCCGACCAGGCCGCCGGTCAGCGGGGGCAGGCCCTCGGTGCGCGGCGAGCGGAGCCGCCGGGCCAGCGTCCGGACGGCGGCCAGCGGGTCGTCCGGGAGGTCGTCGGTCAGGCCCGGCAGCGGCTGCCCGAGCCACTGCGTGACGCCGTCCCGCTCGGTGAGGACGCCGGCGCTGCGGACCCCCACGAAGCTGTACCGGGCCCACCGCTTGCCCTGCTCGGCCGACTCCAGGAGCACGGTGCCGGGCCGGTTGCCGGCCAGCTTGCGGTAGATGCCGACGGCGGTCTCGCCGTCGGCCAGGAGCCGCCGGGTGACCGGGACGACCGGCTGGTCGAGGGCGGCGAACTCGTCCCGCGACGGAGTGGTCTCACCGAGCCGCACGGGTCACCTCCAGGGGGTGGGAGAAGCAGCTGCGCGCGCCGGTGTGGCAGGCCGGGCCCTCCTGGTCGACGAGCAGCAGGAGGGCGTCGCCGTCGCAGTCCAGGCGCACGTCGCGGACCCACTGGCGGTGGCTGGAGGTCTCGCCCTTCACCCAGTACTCCTGCCGGCTGCGTGACCAGTAGGTGGCCCGCCCGGTGGTCAGCGTGCGGTGCAGCGCCTCGTCGTCCATCCAGGCGACCATGAGCACCTCACCGGTGTCGTGCTGCTGGACGACGGCGGCGACCAGGCCGGCGTCGTCACGGCGCAGCAGCGCGGCGACGGCCGGGTCCAGGGCGGACTCGGGGGCGGGGACGACGGACATGCCCCCGATCGTCCCACCCGGGGACGTCCGCGCCGGTCACCGGCTCGATGCCGGCTCTCCCTGCCGGCCGGCGGCGAACCACTCGCGGGAGGGGCGCCCGGCCAGCAGCCCCAGGGCGACCGCCGGCCCGGCGGCGAAGCAGAAGACACCGAACAGGAGCACCGCCGACGGATCGGCGCCGGGCATCTGGTCGAGCATGTCGAACAGCCGCACCGCCCAGTAGGCGGCCAGCGCGACCTGGGCGCCCAGCGCGACGACCAGGGTCCGGCGGGCGGCCCGGCTGCGGCGGTTGAGCACCATGACCCCGCCGACGACGAGGGCGATCACCGAGGCGATCTGGACGGCGGCCAGCGCGGTCGCCTCCCTGGCCAGCGCGTCGCCGTCGCCGGGGAACCCGGGCTCCCCCTCGGCCAGCGCGAACAGCGAGGCCACGAGGAAGACGTAGGCCGACGCCACCGTCACCCCGGCGGCCTGCACGAACGCCAGCACGGCGGCGGCGACCACCTGCCCGGGGCGCCGGGGCCCGGCCGGCGGGGGCGGCCACGGCGGACCGTAGGGGGCGTAGGGCGTGCCGTAGGCCCCGTAGGGAGGCCAGCCGGCCGGACCGGGCGCGCCGTAGGGCGGGCCGGGCCAGGGCGGGACGGCCGCGGTGGGCGGCGGGCCGGCGTAGGGGGCGCCGTGCTCGGTCTCCGTGGCCGGGTCCGACCACGGGTCACGCGGTGCGGTCACAGGGCACCTCGTTCGGCTCCGCGCTCGATCCGCTCCTCGGTCGCTGCGCTCCCTGCGATGCTCCCTCGCGCGTCGCTCTCACAGCGCGGCCGCCAGGGCCCGGCCCGCGACCCGCCCCGAGAAGAGGCAGCCGCCGAGGAAGGTGCCCTCCAGCGAGCGGTAGCCGTGCATGCCGCCGCCCCCGAACCCGGCCACCTCCCCCGCCGCGTACAGACCGGGGAAGACCGCGCCGCCGGCCCGCAGCACCCGCCCGGAGAGGTCGGTCTCCAGACCGCCGAGGGTCTTGCGGGTGAGCAGGTTGAGCCGCACCGCGATCAGCGGGCCGGCGTCGGGGTCCAGCAGCCGGTGCGGCGGGGCCACCCGGATCAGCTTGTCGCCCAGGTACTGGCGGGCACCCCGGACCGCGGTGATCTGCAGGTCCTTGCCGAACTCGTTGGCGATGGCGCGGTCGCGACAGACGATCTCCCGCTCCACCGTGCCGAGGTCCAGCTCCGGCGTCCCGCCGGTGATGCGGTTCATCCCCGCCACCAGCTCCGGCAGCGTCGGGGCGACGACGAAGTCCTCGCCCCGGTCCAGGAACGCCTGCACCGGCCCGGAGACGCCGGCCCTGACCCGGTTGAGCAGCAGCTTGACGTCCTTGCCGGTCAGGTCGGGGTTCTGCTCGGAGCCGGAGAGGGCGAACTCCTTCTCCACGATCTTCTTGGTCGCGACGAACCAGGTGTGCTCGTACCCCGTCTGCCCGATGTGGGCCAACGTGCCGAGGGTGTCGAAGCCGGGGAACAGCGGCACCGGGAGCCGCCGGCCGGTGGCGTCGAGCCACAGGGACGACGGCCCGGGCAGGATCCGGATGCCGTGCCGCTCCCAGACCGGCGAGTGGTTGGCGATGCCCTCGGTGTAGTGCCACATGCGGTCGCGGTTGATCAGGTTGGCGCCGGCGGCCTCGCTGGCCTCCAGCATCCGGCCGTCGACGTGTGCCGGGACGCCGGCCAGCAGCCGCTGCGGCGCGGGGCCCAGCCGGGCCGGCCAGTTCCGGCGGACCAGGTCGGGGTTGCCGCCGATCCCGCCGGAGGTGACGACGACGGCCTGCGCGCCGATCTCGAAGGGGCCGACCTCGACCCGCGAGCTGGCCTGCCCCCGGGCGGCGTCGCTGGGCTCGAGGACCCCGCCGCGCACGCCGGTGACGGCGCCGTCGCTCACCACGAGCTCGTCCACCCGGTGGCGGAAGCGGAGCTCCACCAGACCGCGGTCGACGGCGGCGCGCACCCGGCGGGCGAACGGCTCGACCAGGCCGGGCCCGGTGCCCCAGACGACGTGGAAGCGCGGCACGGAGTTGCCGTGGCCGGTGGCGGTGTACCCGCCGCGCTCGGCCCAGCCGACGACCGGGAAGAACCCGACGCCCTGCTCACGCAGCCAGGCCCGCTTCTCCCCCGCCGCGAACTGCAGGTAGGCCTCGGCCCACCGCCGCGGCCAGTGGTCCTCGTCGCGGTCGAACCCGGCGGTGCCGAACCAGTCCTGCCGGGCCAGCTCCAGGGAGTCGCGCACGCGCAACCGGCGCTGTTCCGGGGAGTCGACGAGGAACAGCCCGCCGAAGGACCACCAGGCCTGCCCGCCGAGGGATGCCTCCGGCTCCTGCTCGAGCAGCACCACCCGCTTGCCGGCGTCGGCCAGCTCGGCGGTGGCGACCAGCCCGGCCAGCCCCGCACCCACCACGACGACGTCAGTGTCGACCACGGGCGCACGCTATCGGGCGCGTGCGCTCCGGCGGTCGCGCTGGAGGGGGATCGTCGCCCGGGCGGGGCGGGTCCACTGCCGGATCGGGCGGCGCAGGGTGATCACGAGGCAGCCGATCGGCCCGACCAGCAGCAGCACCGCCCACCACATCGCCGACCCGGCGCCGAGGACGCCGAAGAGGACGACCAGCCCGATCAGGAGCAGCAGCGGCAGCAGGCTCGCGCCGGCCAGCACCAGCCACCCGTGGTCCCGGCCGAGCCACACCATCGCCGCGCCCACGGTGGCCCAGCCGGCCAGGAGGGCGGCGCCCACCACGTACCAGTGCCACCCGCGGTCGGGCTCCCACAGCAGGTACCCGAGGAAGACGTCCTCGGCGGCGACCAGCACCCCGAACACCGCGGCGAAGGGCGCGAGCAGCGGGCGCCCGCGGGCTGCCGCAGCGACCGTCGGACCCGGGACCGGCCGGGGCGCCGGGCGGGGTGAGCGCCGTGTGGCCGCCCGGCTCCGCGAGGAGGACGACGCCATGCAGGCAGGGTAGGGCCGCAGCCTGGCCGTCAGCTGTGGGCGGCGCGCCGTGGGCTCAGCGGGCGCGGCGCGGGCGGCCGGCGATCCACCGGCGCACGCGCGGCGTCACCGCCAGCACGGCCGCCACCACGGGGAGGACCAGCAGCAGCAGCGGCCAGCCCAGCCCGCCGGACTCCTCGGCCTGCGCCGCGGCCCAGATGACGGCGCCGGTGAGCACGGCGACCGGCAGGACCGACAGGACCAGCAGCAGCCAGCCCCGGCGGGCCAGCAGCCACAGCGCCCCCCACAGCTGCACGAACGGCGCCACGAGGAGCAGGTAGGTCCACGGGTCCGGGCCGGTGTCGGCGGCCAGCCCGCCCAGGGCCACGGCCAGCACCGCGACGAAGGCCGGCGGCAGCACCCCGACGATGCCCACGGCACCCGCGGCCAGTGCGAGGCCCGGCATGCGCGGGTCGGACGGCGGGACGTCGGGTGCCGGGCGCCGGGCCGTGGGTGTGGGCATGCTGCGCAGGCTAGGGCGCCCGGGCCACCGGTGGGCGCTGCCGTGGCCGTGGCCGCGCGGCACCGGCCTCAGGGGGTCGGCTGCGGTTCCCCGGCCGAGGAGCGCCGCCAGGAGGCGTGCAGCCGCGCGTAGGGGCCCTCGGCGTCCACCAGGTCGGCGTGGGTGCCGCGCTGGACGACCCGGCCGGCGTCGACGACGAGCACCTCGTCGGCGCGCTCGGCGGTCGACAGCCGGTGCGCGATCGTCAGCGTCGTCCGGCCGTCGGTGAGGGTGTCCAGGGCTCGGGTCAGCCGCTGCTCGGTCGCCGGGTCCACCGCGCTGGTCGCCTCGTCGAGCACCAGGAGGTCCGGGTCGGCGACGTAGGCGCGGGCGACGGCGACCAGTTGCCGCTCCCCCGCGGACAGCGACTCCCCGCGCTGCCCGACGCGGGTGGCCACGCCGCCGGCGAGCCCGGCCACCCAGGGCCCCAGGCCGAGGTCGTCGAAGGCGGCCAGCACCTCGGCGTCGGACAGCCCGGGGCGGCCGTAGCGCACGTTGTCGGCGATGGTGGCGTCGAACAGGAAGCCGTCCTGCGGCACCATGACGACCCGCCGCCGCAGGGACGCGAACGAGACCCGGTCCAGCGGCACCCAGCCGGTGGCGTCGTCGCCGAGCAGGACCCGGCCGGCGGTGGGGTCCATGAGGCGGGTGACCAGCTTGGCGAAGGTGGTCTTGCCCGAGCCGGTCTCCCCCACGATGGCCACCCGCCGGCGCGGGGCGATGTCCAGGTGGACGTCGTCGAGGGCCGGCCGGGCGCCGGGCGCGTACCGGAAGGTGACGTGCTCGAACCGCACCCCCAGCGGGCCGGCCGGCAGCTCCCTCGCCCCGGCGGGGTCGGCCACCGCCGGGTCGCGGACGTCGGGCTCGGTCTCGAGCACGTCGAGCACGCGGCGGAACCCGGCGACGGCGTTCTGCGCCTCGTTGAGCACCTCGCTGGCGGTCTGCACCGGGGCGACGAACAGGGTCACGAGGAAGAGGAACGCCACGAGGGTGCCGGCGGTCAGGTGGCCGCCCACACCGAGCAGCACGCCGACGACGACCACCGCCGCGTTGGCGACCGCGGCGACGAACTCGCCGCTGACGAACACCGCGGCCGTCGTGCGCTGCGCGGAGACCTGCGCCCGGTAGTGCCGGTCGACGGCGCGGTCGAGGCGGCCCGCGGTGCGCTCGCGGATGCCGTAGGCCCGCACCGTGGCCGCCCCGACGACGGCCTCGGAGACCGCGGCCAGCACGTCGCCCACCCGCTCGCGGACCACGCCGTAGACGACCGCCAGCCGCCGGGCGAAGAACCGGACGGCGACCGCCAGGGGCACGAAGCAGACGAGCACCAGCAGGGTCAGCTGCCAGGAGTAGACGGCCATCACCACGGTGGCCACGAGCAGCTGCCCGACGCTCACCACGCCGAGCACGCCGCCCCACTGCATGAACGTGGAGAGCTGGTCGACGTCGCTGGTGACCCGGGAGACCAGAGACCCGCGCCGCTGGCCCTGCTGGTGGAGCACCGAGAGGTCGTGGACGTGGCGGAACGCCTGCGAGCGCAGCCCGGCCAGCGCCGTCTCCGTCGTCCGGAACAGCCGGACGTTCATCCGGTACACCGCCACCGCGGTGAGCACGACGACGAGCGCGCACAGCAGCACGAGGTCGCGCACCAGGTCGAGGTCCGGCCCGCCCGGACCCGACAGGCCGCGGTCGATGACCTGCTGGACGGCGATCGGCACGACCACCCTCCCGGCGGTCGCGACCAGGGCCAGGGCGAAGGTGGCCGGCAGGCCGCGGCGGAACTCCGGCATCATCCGCAGGCCGCGGCGGAGGGTGGCCAGCGCCCCCTCCTCGCGGTGCTCGGCGAGCGCGGTCATGCCGCCACCTCCGTCTGCGCGTACGCCCGCACGAGGGCCGCGTAGCCGGGCACCTCGGCGAGCAGCTGCTCGTGGTCGCCCCGGGCGAGCACCCGGCCGCCCTCGAGCCAGACCACCTCGTCGGCGAGCGCGATCGTCGCCTGGCGGTAGGCGACCACGACCACCGTCGAGGGCCGGTCGGCGGCGCGGAGGGCGTCGAGGATGCGGGCCTCCACCGCGGGGTCGACGGCGCTGGTCGCGTCGTCGAGCACCAGCAGGCGCGGCCGGCGGACGACGGCGCGGGCCAGGGCCAGGCGCTGCCGCTGGCCGCCGGACAGCGAGGCGCCGCGCTCGCCCACGCGGGTGTCGAGGCCCTCGGGGAGCCGGTCCACGAACTCCTCGGCGGCGGCCACCCGCAGCGCCGCCCGGACCTCCGCGTCGGAGAAGTCGCCGCCGAGGGTGACGTTGCCGCGCACGGTGTCGTCGAAGAGGAAGGTGCCCTGCGGGACGAACGCCGCCTGCCCGCTGACCTCGCCCTCGCGCAACGCCCGCAGGTCGACCCCGTCGAGCAGCACCCGCCCGGTGCCGGGGTCGACCAGCCGCACGAGCAGCCCGGCCAGCGTCGACTTGCCCGACCCGGTGGGGCCGACGACGGCGACGGTGCTGCCGGCGGCGACGTCGAAGGTGATCCCCGCCAGCGTGGGTGCGTCGACGCCGTCGAAGGTGAAGCCGACGTCGCGCAGGCCGAGGCGGGCGCCCCCGGTGCCGCGCGGGGCGGCGTCGTCCCCGTGCGGGATCTCGCCGGTGGCGTCGAGGACCGGGGTGACCCGGTCGAAGCCCGCCAGCGCCCGCGGCAGGTCGGCCAGCACCCAGCCGATCGCCCGGATCGGCAGCGCCAGCAGCGTGAACAGGTACGCGATGGAGACCAGGTCGCCGGCGTCGGTGGCCCCGGCCGCGACCCGCTGGGCCCCGATGAGCAGGACGGCGAGCGTGCCGAGGTTGGGCAGCGCCTCCATCAGGGGGTCGAACAGGCCGCGCACCCGGCCCACCGCGACCAGCCCGTCGCGCAACTCCTCGGCGCGGGCGGTGAAGCGGGCGGTCTCGACGTCCTCCCGGCCCAGGGTCTTGACCACCAGGGCGGCGTCGAAGCTCTCGTGGGCGATCTCGCTGACCTCGGCGCGCAGCTGCTGCGCCCGCTGCATGCGCGGGCTCATCACCTGCGAGTAGACGGCGTTGGCCAGGAACACCAGCGGGAAGACGACCAGGCCGACCAGCGCCAGCCACGGGTCGGTCGCGACCAGGGCGACCACGGTGATCGCGATCATCACCAGCGCACCGCAGGCGAAGGGCAGCGGGGCGACGAAGAACCAGGCGGCCTCGACGTCGGCGTTCGCGTTGGACAGCAGCTGCCCGGTCGGGTGCCGCTGGTGCCAGGACAACGGCAGCCGCAGGTACTGGCCGGTCACCCGGCGGCGGTAGGAGGCCTGCAGCCGGTAGCTCATGACGCCGGCGAACAGCCGCCGGCCGAGGATGCCGAGGATCTTGAGCACGGCCACCGCGAGGATGGCGACCGCGGCCAGGGTCAGCGCCGCGGCCGTCGTCGCCCCCTGCTCGAACGCCGGGAGGACGACGCGGCCGGTGACCTCGCCGACGACGTAGGCGCTGGCGACGGTCATCCCGCCGTAGAGGCTGCTGGCGAGGAAGGCCAGGGTGAACATGCCCGGCTGCTCGGCGATGGCGCGCCCGATGTGGCGCACCCCTCGCCGGACCACGGCTTCTCGGCGGCGGGGCACGGTCCTCCTCGATCGTCGTTCGGGCGGCGTCGGCGACCGTACGACGGGCCTCGGACATCTCGCTCCCGCGGACCGGTGTCCCCGGCTCCGCACCGTCGGTAACTTCGCCGGGTGACCTCCTCTTCCCGGTCCCTCGTCGACCGCGAGCGCGCCGGCCTGGCCGACCTGCTCGACCGGCTCGGGCCCGACGCGCCGACCTGCTGCGCGGGGTGGACCACGGCCCACCTCGCCGCGCACCTCGTGGTCCGCGAGCGGCGCGCGGACGCGATGCCGGGCCTCGCCGTCGAGCAGCTGGGGGTGGGCCGGCCGCTGACCGCGTGGGCGCACCGGCTGGAGGACCGGCTGCGGGCGTCGACGTCCTACGCCGACGTCGTGGCCCGGGTGCGGTCGGGGCCGCCGGTCTGGTCGCCGCTGGCCTGGCCGCTGCTGGCGCGGCTGGTCAACACCGCCGAGTTCGCCGTCCACCACGAGGACGCCCGCCGCGCCCAGCCGGACTGGGCCCCCCGCCCCCTGAGCCGGGCCGACCAGGACGAGCTGTGGGGCGCGGCGGTCCTCTACGCCCGCCGCGCGGTCGGGCGGGTGCCCGGCGGGCTGCGGCTGCGGCGCAGCGACGTGCCCGGCATGGTCCGGCGGATCTCGCGGGCCGAGCCGGCCACCACCGTCGAGGGTGAGCCGCTGGAGCTGCTGCTGTGGGCCGGCGGGCGCGAGGACGTCGCCCGCGTCGAGATCACCTGAGCGGAGGCTCACGGCGCAGCTCTCCTGCGCCGTGAGCCTCCGCTACGCGAGCGGGGTGTCGGCCTCGCGGCGGACGGGGACGCCGGCGCCGGCCAGCGCGCCCTTCACCTCACCGATCCGCAGCTTGCCGAAGTGGAAGACGCTCGCGGCCAGCACCGCGTCGGCCCCGGCCTCGACCGCGGGCGGGAAGTGCTCGGGCTCGCCCGCTCCCCCGCTGGCGATGACCGGCACGGTGACCTCCCGGCGCACCGCCCGGATCAGCTCCAGGTCGAACCCGGCCTGGGTGCCGTCGGCGTCCATCGAGTTCAGCAGCACCTCGCCGACGCCGAGCTCGGCGGCCTGCACCACCCACTCCACGGCGTCGCGGCCGGTGCCCCGCCGTCCGCCGTGCGTGGTGATCTCGAAGCCGGAGTCGGTGACCGCGCCGTCCCGGCAGCGGCGGGCGTCGAGCGAGAGCACGAGCACCTGGTTGCCGAACCGGTCGGTGATCTCGCTGATCAGCTCCGGCCGGGCGACGGCGGCGGTGTTGACCGCGACCTTGTCCGCGCCGGCGCGCAGCAGCCGGTCGACGTCGGTGACGCTGCGGACGCCGCCGCCGACGGTCAGCGGGATGAAGACGCTCTCCGCGGTCCGGCGGACGACGTCGTAGGTGGTCTCCCGGTCACCGGAGCTGGCCGTGATGTCGAGGAAGGTGAGCTCGTCGGCGCCCTCCGCGTCGTACACGCGGGCCATCTCCACCGGGTCGCCGGCGTCGCGCAGGTCGACGAAGTTCACGCCCTTGACCACCCGGCCGGCGTCGACGTCCAGGCACGGGATGACCCGCACGGCCAGGCTCACGCCCCCGCCCTCCGCACCGCGTCGGCCTCGATCTCCACCAGCATCGCCGGGTCGATCAGGGCGGCCACCTGCACCATCGACGTCGCCGGGCGGACCTCGCCGAAGACCTCGCCGTGCGCCCGCCCGACCTCCTCCCAGCGCGCGATGTCGGTGACGTACATGCGGGTGCGCACGACGTCGGCGACGGTGAACCCGGCGCGCTCCAGCGCCTCGGCGACGTTGGCCAGCGCCTGGCGGGTCTGGCCTGCGGCGTCCCCGGGGCACACGACCTCGCCGTCCACCGTCGCCGTCGTGCCGCTCACCCACGCCATGTCGCCGTGGACGACGACCCGGCTGTAGCCGACGACCGCCTCCCACGGGGCGTCGGACCCGAACCGGACGACACTCACGCGAGCTCCATGCCGTTCTCCCCGGAGGCCACCCGCAGCGCCTCGGGCAGGGTGAAGGCACCGGCGTAGAGGGCCTTGCCGACGATCGCGCCCTCCACGCCGACGGCGGTGAGCCCGGCCAGCGCCCGGATGTCGTCGAGCGAGCTGACCCCGCCGGAGGCGACCACCGGGCGGGAGGTGGCGGCGCAGACCTCGCGCAGCAGCTCCAGGTTGGGGCCGCGCAGCGTGCCGTCCTTGGTGATGTCGGTGACGACGTAGCGGGCGCACCCCTCGGCGTCGAGGCGGGCGAGCGTCTCGTAGAGCTCGCCGCCCTCGCGGGTCCAGCCGCGGGCGGCCAGCCGGGTGCCCCGGACGTCGAGGCCGACGGCGATCCGGTCGCCGTGCTCGGCGATGGCCCGGGCGCACCACTCCGGCGACTCGAGCGCCGCGGTGCCGAGGTTGACCCGGCGGCAGCCCGTGGCGAGCGCGGCGGCCAGCGACTCGTCGTCCCGGATGCCGCCGGAGAGCTCGACGTCGACGTCCAGCTCGCCGACCACGCGGGCCAGCAGCTCGCGGTTGCTGCCGCGGCCGAAGGCGGCGTCGAGGTCGACCAGGTGCACCCACTCGGCGCCGTCCCGCTGCCACGTCAGTGCCGCCTCGAGCGGGTCGCCGTAGTCGGTCTCGCTGCCGGCCTCCCCCTGCACGAGACGGACGGCCTGACCGTCGGCGACGTCGACGGCGGGGAGCAGCTGCAGCTTCGGCACGCCTCCAGGTTAGTGAGCGTCTATCTGTAGCCCTCGTCACCGGCGGGTCGGCCGGCGTCCTGCACCTCGACGACGTAGCGCCACGCGTCGGGCTGCGTGCCGTCGAGGTCGGGGAAGCCGTAGACGCGGGCCAGCTCCCCGCTGGAGGTGGACCGCCCCGACCAGCGGGGACGGTCGGGGTCGGCGGCGAGCGCGGCGACCGCCCGGCCGACGAACGTCGGGCTCTCGGAGATGCAGAAGTGCGGCACGGTCGCGGTCGCGTCGCGCCAGTTCGCCTCGGCCACCCCGAAGAGCTCCAGCATCGCCTCCGAGCGCAGCCAGCCCGGGGTGAGCGCGACGGCCGTCCCGCCGTGCGGACGCAGGTCGTGCGCCTGGATGAAGGCCAGCCGCAGCACCGACCACTTGGCCAGGTCGTAGTAGGCGCTGACGCGGAAGGTGGCCTCGTTGTAGGCGAGCGTCCCGTCGGTCACCTCGACGACCAGCCCGCCCGGTCGGCGGATCAGCAGCGGCAGCGCGTGCGCGCTGGTGACCAGGTGGGTCTCCACGGCCAGCCGGAGCAGCCGCAGCCCCCGGTCGAGGTCGTGCTCCCACAGCGGGACGTCCCACTGGAACAGCGGGTCGCCGCCCCAGACGTCGTTGACCAGGACGTCGAGGCGGCCGGACTCCGCGTCGATGCGCGCCACCAGCGCGGCCACCTGCGCCGGGTCCAGGTGGTCGCACACCACCGGGATCCCGCGGCCGCCGGCTGCGGTGGCCAGCTCGGCGGTCTCCTCGACCGTCTCGGGCCGGTCGTACTCCGAGCGGCGACCGGCGGTGCTGCGGCCGGTGCACCAGACCGTGGCCCCGGCCGCGCCCAGCGCGACGGCGATGCCCCGCCCCGCCCCGCGGGTGGCGCCCGCGACGAGGACGACGGTGCCGGACAGGTCGGGCGGCGAGTAGTCCATGCCGGCACCCTGCACCCGGCCACCGACAGCCGAGTGCCCCGGCGCAGGAGACCTGCGCCGGGGCACCCGGGTGGGTCAGGACAGCGCGGCCTCCGCGACCGGCTCGGGGTGTCGCAGCGGGAAAGGGCTCATCCCGCCGCCGTCGATCGGGATCGCCTGGGCGGTGAGGTACCCGGCCTCGGGCGAGGCGAGGAAGGCCACCGCCGCGGCGATGTCCTCGGGCAGCCCTACGCGGCCGACCGGGATGTTGCGCCCGCGCGAGGCCAGCAGCGCCGCCTCGTCGACGTCCGGACCCGAGCTGAGGAACGCCCGGCTGGTGCCCACGAGCCCCGGGCACAGCGCGTTGACGGTGATCCCCCAGGGGCCCAGGTCCATGGCCAGGGCCCGGGTGAGCCCGATGACGCCGGCCTTGGACGCCGAGTACGGCCCGGAGAAGGGCGCCGCGGTGAGGCCGGCCATCGAGGAGATGTTCACGATCCGGCCCGAGCGCTGGGCCCGCATCACCGGGACGGCGGCGCTGCTCATCAGCCACGGCCCGCGCAGGTTGACCGCGACCACCCGGTCGAAGACCTCGATCGGGATGTCGGCGACGTCCGCGCGGTCCGGGCCCTGCGGCGCGGCGGCGTTGTTGACCAGGACGTCGAGCCGGCCGAACCGGTCGACGGCCTCGGCCACCATCCGCTGGGCGTCGGCCTCGACGGCGACGTCCCCCAGCGCGAAGGAGGCCGTCCCGCCGCCGGCGGTGATGTCGACGACCAGCGCCTCGACCCCGCCCCAGTCGGCCTTCCGGTTCTCCTGCTGGCGGTTGGGCACGCCGGTGGCCTGCAGGTCGGTGACGACGACCGCCAGCCCCTGCTCCGCGAGCCTGCGGGCGATCGCCTGCCCCATCCCGTCCGGCTTGCCGCAGCCGGTGACGAGCGCGACCCGCTGGGCGGTCACTCGGCGTCCCCGGCGGGCTTCGGTGGCTTCGGGCTGCTCGGGCCGCCGTCGACCGACAGGATCTGGCCCGACACCCAGCGGGCGCGGTCGCTGGAGAGGAAGAGGACCGCCTGGGCGATGTCCCAGGGGCTGCCCTCGGTGCCCAGCCCCGACCAGCCCTTGCGGATGGCGCGCATCTCCGGGGACATGTTGGCCGCGGCGAACGCCCCCCAGATCGCGCCGACCTGCACGCAGTTCACCCGGATGCCGCGCTCGCCGAGGGTGTTGGCCGCACCGACGGTCATGTTCTCCAGACCGGCCTTGGCCAGGTTGTAGACCATGCCCGGCCCGCGGGCCCGCACGCCGACGGAGCTGATGTTGACGATCGCCGAGCCGCTGGGCAGCACCTCCACCGCGTGCCGGGTCATCTGCCAGGCGGTGGTCAGGTTGAGGTCCATCAGCTGGTGGAACCGCTCGGGGGTCACCTCGAAGATGCCCGCGCGGTCGCCGACGGCGACGTTGTTGACCAGGGTGTCGAACCCGCCGAACTGGCCGACGGTCTCCTCGACGGCCCGCTTGCAGGCCTCGTCGTCGAGCAGGTCGGCGACGACGGCGATCGCCTTGCCGCCGTCGCCCTCGATGGCCTCGACGGTGCGCTGCGCCGCGGCGAGGTCCCGGTCGAGCACGGCCACCCGGGCGCCGTGGGCGGCGAGGACCCGGCTGATGGCGTAGCCGACGCCCGGCTCCTTCGTGCTCTGCTGGCCGCCGCCGGTGACCAGGGCGGTCCGCCCGGTCATCCACAGCTCGCCGGCGTCCCCGAAGGGGTCGGTGAGGGACTCGCTGAACTCGGTCACGCAGTGGCTCCTGCCTGGGTGGTGGGGGTGGTCCGGCCGACGACGGGCACCGAGCTCGCCGACCAGCCGGAGAAGACGCGGACCACCATCGAGATGCCGGCGTTGCGGGCGCCGGCGACGGCGATCGGCAGCGCCTCGGGGCCGGCGCCGGGGAAGAGCCGGTCGAAGGCCTCGGGGTCGGTGCCGCCGTCGGCGAAGCGGACGCCGTTGTCACCGACGCCGTCCTTGCCGACGCGGGCCAGGTCGGCCTTGCTCCTGCCGCAGCGTTCGACCAGCCACGCCCGGACGTCGGCCTTGCTCATGCCGGCCTCGGCCAGCATCTGCGCGTGCTCGGGGCAGAAGACGATGCCGGCCGGGTGGTGGCGGAAGATCGACGCGCCGCTGCGGGAGATCGTGTCGGCGAAGTCGGCGAGCAGCTGCTCGGGGTCGGCGGTGTGCCGGTTGTCGACGTACTCGACGGTGCGGGTGAGCATCCCGGAGACCGCGGAGGTGCCGGCGGCCACGCCGCCCTCGACCGACAGCGGCTCCCAGGGGCTCTCCTCCTCGTTCTCGGCGAGGCAGACCTGCCAGCGGCCGGGCAGCCCCTGGGTGGCCTGCTCGAAGCCGTGCGGGACGACGCCGAGGGCGTTGCGCACCATCAGCCCGATCGTGCGGGCGATCGTCATGTTGGGCCGGAAGCCGGGGCCGAAGACGCCGCCGGCCGCGTTGAGGCCGAGCTCCTGGCGGACGGGGCCGTTGACGATCAGCAGCGGCGAGGGGCCGCTGGTGCTCTGCCAGCCGCCGCCCTGCGCCGACCGGTCGCGCTGGACCGCCTCCCAGGCCGCGAGGACGACCGGGAAGTACTCCGGCCGGCAGCCGGCCATCACGGCGTTGATCGCCGCGAGCTCCACGGTCACGCTGCGGTCGAGGTGCGGCAGGGTGCCGATGACCTCGTCGGGCGTGCGGTCGACGGTGGCGAGGAACCGGTCGACCAGCGAGCGGGTGGCGGGCACCAGCGGCAGCCCGTCGGACCAGCCCTGCGCGTAGCAGTGCTCGATCGCCGCCTGGGCGGCCTCGGGGTCGGCGTCCGGGACGACGACGGGGGCCTCGGCGACGCTCACGACGCCGCCTTCTGCTGGGCGCCGGCCGCGGTCACCGTCGCGACGACCTGCGGCAGCAGCTGCCGGGCGCGCTCACGGACGGCGTCGGCGTCGAGGATGGCCACCGGGTGGGCGGTGGTCAGGTACGCGTAGTCGGGGGCGCCCTGGACCTCGGCCATGCCGCTGGCGGTCGCGGTGAACGCGTCCGAGCAGATGACCGCGGCCGGCACGCCGGCCCGCTCGAGGGCGATGCCGTCGGCGACGGCCGAGGCGCTGCACGAGCCGCAGTCGCCCACGCCGGTGAGCACCACGTCGCACTCGCGCACCAACTCGGCCAGCTGCGCCTCGGGCAGGGGCAGGGCGAAGGCGGTCTTGGTGCGGCGCAGCACGGTCGCCGAGGCGCCGTGCTCGCTCTGCAGCAGGGCGGCGAGCTCGTCGAGCAGCAGTGCGGCGTTGTGCTTGGTGTTCTCCAGCAGCCCGAGCCGGACGCCGGTCAGGTCGGCCCGCCGCGGCGCCTGCGCGGTCGCGCCGATGCGCGTGGTCGTCTGCCCCGTGGGGTCGAGGATGTCGGCGAGGGTGGCCATCAGTCGCGGCCGCCCGTCGCGCGGGTCGGGGTGGGGGTCGGGTTCACGCGGCCTCGTGTCCTCTCGGCGGGATGGTCGCCGCCGGGAGGCCCGGGGACCCCGGCCGGCGTGCGGATCACGGCTGGCGGACGGCCCCGCGCCGGCCGACTCCCGACCGGGAGGCGGTGACCGGGCTCACGCCGTCCTTGCCGGACCATGGTGTGCGGGGCCACACTCCCCCAGCGACGGCTCTTCCCCGAGGCGGAAGCCGGGCGCGACGGCCCGGACCGGTGGGCGTGCTTGACACCACACCGCTCGCCCCCGCACAGTGACGCGGCCCACTTGGGTGTACGAGCCAACCAGATGTCCTGTGAAACGAAAGGGCGTGCCTTGGCAGCCAGCAGACCGTTGCCGTCGACCGCCACCGAGAGCCGGCCCGCCCGGCTGCCCACCGGCGGGGCCGCCACCGCCGCCGGCCGGGTCCTCGCCGTCCTGTCCGCCTTCGGGCCGGCGCACCCCTCGCTCACCCTCAGCGAGATCAGCCGGCGGTCGGGGCTGACCCTCACCACCACGCACCGCCTGGTCGGCGAGCTGCGTCAGTGGGGCGGCCTCGAGCGGGCCGCCGACGGGCGCTACGCCATCGGCCTGCGACTGCTGGAGCTGGGCGCCCTCGCCCCCCACGGGCTGCAGCTGCGCGAGCTGGCCCTCCCCTACCTCGACGACCTGCACCAGGCCACCCGCGCCAACGTGCACCTCGCCGTCCGGGACGGCTCCGACGGCGTGTACGTCGAGGCGCTGCGGGCCCGGGGTGCGGTGCAGGTGCTCAGCCGCCTGGGCGGGCGCTGGCCGCTGCACGCCACGGGCACCGGCCAGGTGCTGCTGGCCTTCGCCGACCGCGAGGTGCAGGACGAGCTGCTGCAGGCCCCGCTGAAGCGGTTCACCGCGGACACCATCACCAACGTCGCCGAGCTGCGGCGGGTGCTGGCCGAGGTGCGCCGCACCGGCGTGGCCATCGCCGAGAACCAGCTGACCCCCGACGCGCTCGCCGTCGCCGTCCCGGTCCGGGGCCGGCGCGACGAGGTCGTGGCCGCCCTGGGCGTCACCGTGCAGCGCGGGACCGTGCAGAGCCACGCGCTGGTGCCCGCCCTGGCCGCCACGGCACGCGGCATCTCGCGCGCCCTGGGCGCCCCCTCGGCCAAGCCCGAGGCCAGCGGCGCGGTGCGCACCTCCCGCTCCTCCGGCTGACCCGGTGCCGGCCGGGCTCCGGGGCCCGGCCGGCACCCGTCGGCACACACGGCAGAGGCCGCCGGCACCCGATGGGTGCCGGCGGCCTCTGCGTTGCGGGCTCAGCCCTCGTGGAGGATGACGCCGCGGATGTTCTTGCCGTCGGCGAGGTCCTGGTAGGCCTCGTTGACCTCGTCCAGCTTGTACGTGCGGGTGACCAGCTCGTCGAGCTTGAGCTGGCCGTCCTGGTACAGGCGGAGCAGGCGCGGCACGTCGTAGAGCGGGTTGCAGTCGCCGAACAGGGCGCCGCGGACCTGCCGCTGGTAGCCGATGAGCGCGCCGGCGTGGAAGTGCGCGGCCTTCTCGGTCAGCTTGCCGACGCCGGTGATGGTGACCTTGCCGCCCTTGCCGGTCATCTGGAGAGCGCTGTTGACCATCTCCTCGGTCACCACACCGGGGGTGAGGATCGCGTGGTCGGCCAGCTGGCCCCAGGTGGTCTCGACGACGAACTCGTGGGCCTCCTTCGCCGTGGCGAAGGCGTGCGTCGCGCCGAAGACCGAGGTGGCCATCTCGCGCTTGAACGCGACCGGGTCGACGACGACGACGTTCTTCGCGCCGGCGTAGCGGGCGCCCTGGACGGCGTTGCTGCCGACGCCGCCCGACCCGAAGATGACCACGGTGTCACCGGCGCGGACGCCGGCGGCGTTGACCGCCGAGCCCCAGCCGGTGGGGACGCCGCAGCCGACCAGGCAGGCGACCTCCCACGGGATGTCGTCGGCCAGCGGGATGGCGGCCCACTCCGAGATCACCGCGTACTGCGAGAAGGAGCCGACGGTGCAGAAGCCACCGAGGTCCTCGTCGCCGAGGTGGAAGCGGAAGGTGCCGTCGAGGAACATGCCCGTGCCGGCGTTGAGGCCCTTCACGCACATGTTCTGGTGCCCGGTGGAGCAGGGCCGGCAGGCCCCGCACGCAGGGATGTAGGAGCACACGATCCGGTCACCGGGCTTGACCCGGGTGACGTTCGGGCCGACCGACTCGACGATCCCGGCGCCCTCGTGGCCACCCACCACGGGCATGCGCACCGGCGCGTCGCCCTGGGTGATGTGGTCGTCGGAGTGGCACAGGCCCGAGGCGGCGAACTTGACCCGGACCTCGTGCTCCTTGGGGTCGTCGAGCTGGAGGTCGACCAGCTCCCAGCCCTGGTGCGGCGCCCGGGCGATGGCCGCGCGCGTGGTGATGCTGCTCATGCGATCCCTCTCAGTTCCCGGTGCCACGGAGGGACACGGTCTTGACCTGCGTGTAGTCGAGCACCGCGTCGGCACCCATCGACCGGCCGAAGCCGCTGCGCTTGTAGCCGCCGAACGGCCCGCCGATGACCCCGGCGCCGAGGGCCGCGTTCACCGCGACCTGGCCGGCCTGGAGCCCGCGGGCGAACTTGACGGCCTTGCCGACGTCCCGGGTCCACACCGAGGCCACCAGGCCGTAGTCGGTGCCGTTGGCGACCTCGAGGGCCTGCTCGTCGTCGTCCACCGGGGTGACCCCGAGGACCGGGCCGAAGATCTCCTCCTGGTGGATCCGCATCTGCGGGTCCACGTTGTCGAAGAGGGTCGGCTCGACGAAGAAGCCGCGCTCGAACTTCTCCCCGGACGGGCGGCCACCGCCGAGGACGAGGTCGGCGCCCTCCTCCTGGCCCAGCTGCATGTACTTGAGCACCCGCTCGTGCTGCTTGGCGTTGATGAGCGGGCCCATGTTGACCTGCTCGTGCCAGGGGCCGACCTTGACCTCGGACATGTGCTGCGCCAGGCGCTGCACGACCTCGGAGTGGATGGAGCGGGCGACGACGACCCGCGAGCCGGCCGCGCAGATCTGGCCGGTGTTGAGGGTGATGCCGCGGGCGATCGCCGGGATGGCGGCGTCGAGGTCGGCGTCGGCGAGGATGACCTGCGGCGACTTGCCGCCCAGCTCCAGGTGCAGCGGGGTGAGGTTCGTGGCGCAGGCGGCCATGATGATCTCCCCGGTCTGCGGGGAGCCGGTGAAGCTGATCCGGCGGATCCGCGGGTGCGCCGGGATCGCCGCGCCGGCCTCGTGGCCGTAGCCGGTGACGACGTTGACCACGCCCGGCGGGATGCCCGCCTCGAGCGCCAGCTTGGCCAGGGCCAGGCCGGTGAGCGGCGCGTCCTCGGCCGGCTTGATCACGATGGTGTTGCCGGCGGCGATCGCCGGGCCGACGTCGGTGACGAACATCGGGCCGGGGGCGTTCCACGGGATGATCGCGCCGACGACGCCGTAGGGCTCGCGGAGGGTGAGGCCGAGGGCGTCGGGCGTGTAGGTCGGCAGGGACAGGCCCTGCACCTTGTCGGCCTGGCCGGCGGTGAAGCGCAGCTGACCGGCCATGGGCGGCGGGCCCCAGTGCGGGCGGCCGACCTCCTGGGACTCCAGGGCGTCGAGCTCGGCGATGTTCTCGTCGATCAGCGCGGCCCAGCGGAACAGCAGCGCGGCGCGGGCGGTGGCGTTGGTGTCGCGCCACGCCGGGAACGCGGCCTCGGCGGCCCGGACGGCGGCGTCGACGTCGGCGGCGGTGCCGCGGGGCACCCGGCCGAGGACCTCGCCGGTGGCCGGGTTGATGACGTCGATGGTCTCGCCACTGGCGGCCGGGACCCAGTCACCACCAATGAGCTGCGCGTTGTCGATGATCAGGGACGCACCCGCCGAGGGCGCGGGGGGAGCAATCGTCATGTCTGTGGTCCTCAGTGCTCGTGGATGATGACGCCGCGGATGTTCTTGCCGTCGAGCATGTCCTGGTAGCCCTGGTTGACCTCTTCGAGCTTGTAGGTCCGCGTCACCAGCTCGTCGAGCTTGAGCTTCCCGGAGCGGTAGAGGCTGATCAGCCGCGGGACGTCGTGCAGCGGGTTGCAGCCGCCGAAGATGCCGCCCTGGATGCGCCGCTGGTAGCCGATGAACACGCCCGGGTGCTCGTTGACCCACCCGTTGCCGACGGCGGTGACGGTGACCTGCCCGGTCTTGCCGACCACCTGCAGGGCGTCGGCGATGACCTCGTCGTGCAGGCTGCCGACGGTGATGATCGCGTGGTCGGCCAGCTCGCCCCAGGTCGACTCGACGACGAAGTCGTGGGCCTCCTTGGCCGAGGCGAAGGTGTGGGTGGCGCCGAAGACGGTCGCCATCTCGCGCTTGAACTCCACCGGGTCGACGACGACCACGCGCTCGGCGCCGGCCAGCGCCGCGCCCTGGACCGCGTTGCTGCCCACGCCGCCGGCGCCGTAGATGACCACGGTGTCGCCGGCCTTGACGCCGGCGAGGTGCACCGCGCTGCCCCAGCCGGTCGGCACGCCGCAGCCGACGAGGGCGGCGATCTCGAACGGGATGTCGTCGGGGATCTGGATGACCGAGTACTCGCTCACCACGGCGTGCTGGGAGAAGGTGCCCAGCACGCACAGCCCGCCGAAGTCCTCACCGTTCTGGTGGAAGCGGAAGGTGCCGTCGGGGAACTCGCCGGTGGAGGCGTTCTTGCCCTCGTCGCAGAGGTTCTGCCGGCCGGTGGAGCAGTAGCGGCACTTGCCGCAGGCGGGGATGAAGGAGCAGACGACGTGGTCGCCGACCTTCACCCGGGTGACGCCCTCACCGACGGCGTCGACGATGCCGGCGCCCTCGTGGCCGCCGACCACCGGGAAACGCATCATCGCGTCGCCCTTCTGGATGTGGTCGTCGGAGTGGCACATCCCGGCCGCCATGAACTTGACGCGGACCTCGTTGGCCTTCGGCTCGTCGAGTTCGAGCTCGGTGATCTCCCACGGCCGACCCGGCTCGCGGCAGACCGCGGCGCGCGTGGTCATGCTCATATGGGGCTCCTTCCCAGTACTGGACGTCGGCCGCAACGGGGTGCCCGGCAGGACGGCGACGAGGTCTCGTGACCGTCGCGAGCTGCACGGGCGCGCTCCCCGGCCGCGGTCCACGATCCGTCCCGCGGGGTGGCGCGGACCACACGCCTTCCCCAGCACGGAAGACCACGCGGTGGCGGGCCGGGCGGCGGCCCGCCGCACCTGGTGTGCGCCCCGTCTCTTTTCCGGGACGTGGAAGATGCGCTGCTGCCCGCCGTGCGCGGCTGTTGCACTCGTCGTGCTCGACCGACGTCGACCGCATCGGTCCGGTCGGTCCGGGATCTCCCCCGCGCCACCCGGCGCCCCCCGTGTGGCCTGCAACGGTCCACGAGCGAGCACATCCGTGGAAGGACCCCTCCCCGTGAAGGACCGCCAGTGATCGACAAGTTCCGCGAGGACATCCTGTCCGTCGTCGACGCCGTGCCCTCGGGCGCCTCGATCGCCGTCGGCGGCTTCGGCAGCTCCGGCCGGCCCGACGGACTGCTCGACGCCCTGTGCGAGCTGGACAAGCGCGACCTGCACGTGTTCGTCAACAACGTCGGTCACGACTTCACCGGCGTCGGCCGGCTGCTGCACGAGGGCCGCCTGCGCCGGGTGACGGCGTCCTTCCCGATCCTGCAGGAGTTCTACGACGAGTACTTCGCCGGCAAGGTGGAGCTCGAGCTGGTCCCCCAGGGCACCCTCGCCGAGCGGCTGCGGGCCGGCGGCTCGGGCATCCCCGCCTTCTTCACGCCGTCCGGCGCGGGCACGATGCTCTCCGACGGCTCCTTCACCCTGCGCTACTCCCCCGACGGCGGCGTCGCCGAGCACGTGCCGGCCAAGGAGACGCGGCTGATCAACGGCCGGGAGTACGTGCTGGAGGAGGGCATCGTCGCCGACTTCGGCTTCGTGAAGGCCCACAAGGCCGACCGGAAGGGCAACCTGCGGTTCCGCCTGTCGGCCCGCAACTTCAACCCGATGGCGGGTATGTCCGGCAGGACCACCTTCGCCGAGATCGAGCAGCTGGTCGAGGTCGACGAGCTGCACCCCGACGACGTCCACCTGCCGGGCGTGTTCGTCGACGACGTGGTCATGACGACCGGCAAGGCCCCCGCCCACGAGGACACCGCCGCGACGACGAGGAAGGCCTCCTGATGACCGGCACCATCCCCGCCCCGGCCACGGTCGTGGGCCGCACCCGCGAGGGCATCGCGCAGCGCCTCGCCCAGGACCTGCAGGACGGCTACGTCGTCAACCTCGGCGTCGGCATCCCGCTGCTGGTCCCGCGCTTCCTGCCCGAGGACAAGGAGGTCGTGCTCCACGCGGAGAACGGCGTCCTCGGCATCGGCGCGGAGGCCTCGCCGGAGGAGGCCGACCCCGACCTGACCGACGCCGGCAAGCAGCCGATCACGCTGATCAGCGGCGCGGCCATCACCGACTCGGCGCTGTCGTTCGCGATCATCCGCGGCGGGCACCTGGACTGCACCATCCTCGGCGCCCTGCAGGTGTCGGCGTCCGGCGACCTCGCCAACTGGTACGTGCCGGGCAAGAACCCGGCCGTCGGTGGCGCGATGGACCTCGTCGCCGGCACCCCGCAGGTCTGGGTCGCCATGGAGCACGTCGACCGCAAGGGGCAGCCGAAGGTCGTGGCCGAGTGCACGATGCCGCTGACCGGCAAGGGCGTGGTCACCCGCATCTACACCGACCTCGCGGTCTTCCACGTCGTCGACGGCCAGCTCCGGCTGGTCGAGTGCGCCCCCGGCGTCAGCCCCGAGGACGTGCGCGCCCGCACCACCGCTCCCTACACCGAGCACCTGGCCGGCTGAGCCGGTCGTCGGACCACGGCCGGTCACCCGGCCCCGGGCCCGCACCGCCGAGCAGCGGTGCGGGCCCGACCCATCTTCGAGACGAGGAGGAGCCCATGCAGGACGTCCACGGCAAGGTCGCGTTCATCACCGGCGGGTCCAGCGGCATCGGCCGCGGGATCGGGCTGGCGTTCGCCCGCGCCGGCATGACGGTCGTGATCAGCGGCCGTCGCCAGGAGCACATCGACGAGACGCGCGCGGAGTTCGCCGACGCAGGCCTCGAGGTGGACGCCGTCCTCCTCGACGTCACCGACCGGGAGGCCGTCGAGCGCGCCGCCGAGGAGACCGAGCGCCGCCACGGACGGGTCGACGTGCTGGTGAACAACGCCGGCATCGGGCTGACCGGCCCGGTCATGGAGGCCACGCCGGCCGACTGGGACTGGCTGATCGACGTCAACATCAAGGGTGTCGGCAACGGCATCGCCGCGTTCGTCCCGCGCATCCGCGCGCACGGCCAGGGCGGGCACGTCGTCAACACCGCGTCGATGGCCGCGCTGATGCCGATCGTCGCGGGCCTGTACTCGATGACGAAGGCCGCCGTCGTCGCGCTGTCGGAGGCCCTGGCCATCGAACTGGCCCCCGACGGCATCGGCGTCTCGGCCTACTGCCCCGGGCCGGTGCACAGCAACATCGCCGGCGCGGTCGCCAACCGGCCGGCCCAGTACGGCGAGAGCGGCTACACCCCGCCGCCGGCCGAGTTCCTCGAGCGGGCCAAGACCCAGCCGTACATGAGCTACGTCGAGGCCGGCGAGCGGGTGCTGGGCGGCGTCCGCCGCAACGACCTGTTCATCCTCACCCACCCCGAGTTCAAGGCGGGCGTGCAGGACCGCTTCGACACCACGCTGGCTGCCTTCCCGGACGAGCCGATCAACGAGGAGCGGGCCGCGGCGATCCCGTTCCTGACCGGGCACACGATCTACGCCCCGGAGAAGCGGCTGCCCGCGCCGCGCCTGACCGACCTGCGCTGAGCCCCCGCGCGAGCCTTTGTGGCCACTTCGGCCGCGCCCTGAACGGCCTTTGTGGCCATCTCGGCCCTGGCACCCGGCCTTCGTGCCCACGAAGGCCGGGTGTGAGCCGGTGCCTGTGGACGACGACAGCGCAGGCGGGTCGCGATGGGCGACCCTGCCGCAGTGTCCCGTTCTCGACTCACCGGCGTCTTCGTCGGCAGCCACGCCATCGCGGAGGGCTTCCTCACCCGCCGGCAGCTGCGTGAGCGCAGCTACCGGCGTCTCGTCCACGGCGTCTATGCCGACCCGGGACTGACGGTCGATCACCGTCTGCGGTGCCGGGCCGTCGCCCTGCTCATGCCGCCAGGCACCGCGATCGGCGGCCACTCCGCGGCGGCCTGGCACGGCGCCCCCTTCGCCGGCCCACAGACCCAGTCACGGTGCTGCGCCCCGCAACCGTGCTCTGGAAGGGACCGCGCGGCGTGCGGGTCCACCGCACCGACCTCCGACCCGGCGACGTCGAGGTACACGACGGCGTTCCGGTCACGTCGGCGCTGCGAACGGCGTGGGACCTCGCGGCGCTCGAACCCGTGGGCACCGCGGTGGCCGCGTTGGACTCGATGGTCCGCACGGAGGCCGTGACCCTTCCCGCGCTGGTCCAGCTCGCCTCGTCCGGCGCTGGTCGGTGGGGAGTGGCCCGGATGCGCGCCGCGGTGCCCCTCGTCGATGCGCGCGCCGAGTCGGCGCCGGAGTCGCGGGTCCGGGTCGCGCTCGTCCTGGCGGGACTCACCCCGATCCCCCAGTACGAGGTCCGCTCGACGGGTGAGTTCCTGGCGCGCGTCGACCTGGCCTTCCCGGAGGCGCAGTTGGCCGTCGAGTACGAAGGCGCGCACCACTTCGCGGACGGACACCTCGTGCGAGACGACGCCCGCATCCGTCGCCTGGACGCGGCCGGCTGGCGGGTCATCCGGCTCAGCGCGACCGACCTCCGCGACCTCGACGGCGTCGTCGCGCGCGTGCTCGCAGCCCTCGCCGGCTGACCGCGGCCGAAGTGGCCCCCAACGCCCCCCCCGGGGGGGGCCGTGTTGGGACCTTGGGCGTGGCCTCAACGGGGGGGGGGG
>NZ_JBJGYT010000029.1:0-54715 GCF_054050135.1 Geodermatophilus sp. SYSU D00705
TCCTCCTCGGTCACGGCCACGCAGATGTAGCCCGAGGTGTAGCGCACCATGAACGCCACCAGCTCCGGCGTGGCCAGCTCCGAGGCGAAGATCAGATCGCCCTCGTTCTCCCGGTCCTCGTCGTCCATGACGACGACCGGACGGCCACGCTTGATGGCCGCGATGGCGTCCTCGATGGTGTCGAGCCGGGTCGAGGTGCTCACGAGCGCTCTCCCAACAGCCGTTCCACGTACTTCGCGATCACGTCCACCTCCAGGTTGACCGGGCTCCCCGGAGGCACCGCGCCGAGCGTCGTCTCGCGCAGGGTGGTGGGGATGAGGCTGATCTCGAACCAGGGCTCGGGGTCGCCGACCGCGCTGACGGCGCTCACCGTCAGCGAGACGCCGTCCACCGCGACCGACCCCTTCTCGACCACGTAGCGGGCCAGCTCGCGGGGCAGCGCGATCCGCACGACCTCCCAGTGCTCGCCCGGGGTGCGGGTGAGCACGGTGCCGACACCGTCGACGTGCCCCTGCACCAGGTGGCCGCCGAGCCGGGTGTGCGGGGTGACGGCGCGCTCGAGGTTGACCGGGTCGTCGTCCTGGAGGGCGCCGAGGCTGCTGCGGCGCAGGGTCTCGGCCATCACGTCGGTGGCCCAGACGTCGCCGTCGACGTCGGTCACGGTGAGGCAGACCCCGTTGACGGAGATGGAGTCACCCAGCGCCACACCCTCCAGCGCACGGTGCGCGCGGATGCGCAGCCGGGCGGCGTCCGCGAGGTCCTCGCGGACGAGCAGGGTGCCGATCTCCTCGACGATCCCGGTGAACACGATCAACTCCCTCCGGTCGCGGCCGGGCTGACCGCAGACCGACTGCCACCAGTGTGCCGGTTCGGACGCAGGCGGATGCCGACGTCCCCGCCCAAGCGGGTGACGTCGGCGACCGACAGGGTCAGCGCGTCGCCG
Organism: Geodermatophilus sp. SYSU D00705; assembly: GCF_054050135.1. Classification (NCBI taxonomy): domain Bacteria; kingdom Bacillati; phylum Actinomycetota; class Actinomycetes; order Geodermatophilales; family Geodermatophilaceae; genus Geodermatophilus; species Geodermatophilus sp. SYSU D00705. The sequence continues at coordinate 944 of NZ_JBJGYT010000029.1, forward strand.
ATCCCGGTGATTCCCAGGTCACCGACGAGTGGTGCACCGGCGCCCAGGAGCTTGGGCGCCAGGTGCACCACCACCTCGTCGACCAGCCCCTCGCGCAGGAACGCGGCGGCGAGGGTCGGGCCGCCCTCGAGCAGCACCCGGCGGACGTCGCGGGTGAACAGCTCGGCCAGCAGCTGGCGGGGTCCGGGGGCGGCGCTGACCAGCGTGGGAGCCGCGTCGTCGAGGACGCGCGCCGCGCGCGGCAGCCGGCCGCGGCGGTCGAGCACGACCCGCAGGGGCTGACGCTCGGCGTCCCGCCCCTCGGCGTCACGGACGGTGAGCTGGGGGTCGTCGGCCAGGACCGTGCCCGAGCCGACGAGGACCGCGTCGCAGGTGGCGCGCAGCCGGTGGACGGCGGCGCGCGCCTCGGGGCCGGTGACCCAGCGGCTGCTGCCGTCCGCGGCGGCCACGCGGCCGTCCAGCGTGCCGGCGACCTTCCACACCACCTGCGGCCGGTGCTCACGGACGCCGGTCAGCCAGGCACCCAGGGCGCCGTCCTCGGCCTCGGCCTGCTCCACGCCGAGCACCACCTCGACCCCGGCCGCCCGCAGCCGGGCGACCCCGCCACCGGCGAGCTCGGTGGGCTCGGGGACGGCGACGACGACCCGCGCCACCCCGGCCGCCAGCAGGGCGTCGGTGCAGGGACCGGTGCGGCCGGTGTGCGCGCACGGCTCGAGGGTGACGACGACGGTGCCGCCGCGGGCGCGGTCCCCGGCCTCGGCCAGCGCGCGGACCTCCGCGTGCGGCCCGCCGGGCGGGGCGGTCGCGCCCTCCCCCACCGGCGTCCCGTCGGCGGCGAGCACGACGGCACCGACCGGCGGGTTGGGGCTGGTGGCGCCGAGCACGCCGGCGCCGAGTTCCCGGGCGCGGGCCATCGCGCGCCGTTCCGGTGCCGTCGCCTCGCCGTCGGCGGCGGGGCCGGCGACCCGCTCCCCGGCCGGGCCGGGGCTCACCCGACCAGCGCCGCGGCGGCCTGCGCCCGCAGGCCGGCGATGGCGCGGGCGGGGTCGTCGGCGCCGTAGACCGCCGAGCCGGCCACGAAGACGTCGGCTCCCGCCTCGGCGGCGGCCTCGATGGTGTCGGCGTTGATGCCGCCGTCGACCTCGACGACCAGGTGCAGGTGGCCGGTGTCGACCAGCTCCCGGGCCCGGCGCACCTTGGGCAGCACCTCGGCCATGAACTCCTGCCCACCGAACCCGGGCTCGACGGTCATGACCAGCAGGGTGTCGAAGGCGGGCAGGACGTCGAGGTACTCCTCCAGCGGGGTCCCCGGCTTGAGCGCCAGCCCCGCCAGGGCCCCGGCGGCGCGCAGGTCGCGGGCGACGGCGCGGGGATCGGCGCAGGCCTCGGCGTGCACGGTGACGTTGCGCGCCCCGGCCTCGGCGTAGCCCGGCGCCCAGCGCTCGGGGGCCTCGATCATCAGGTGGCAGTCCAGCGGCACGGGGCTGACCGCCTGCACGGCCTGCATCACCGGGAGGCCGAAGGTCAGGTTCGGCACGAAGTGCGCGTCCATGACGTCGAAGTGCAGCCAGTCGGCGTCGGCCACCCGTCGCGACTCCTCCGCCAGCCGGGCGAAGTCCGCCGACAGCAGGCTGGGCGCGATCATCGGGGTCCGGGGCACGGCTGCCGAGTCTAGGCAGGCCCTCCGGGCCGCCCGGCGCGGGCGCGGCGGAACCACAGGCCGGCGGCGACCGCGGCGGCCGCGAGCACCCCCAGCGCGGCCAGCCAGCCGCCGCTGACCCCGCCCTCCTCGTCGGCCGGGACGGCGGCCGGGGTGGTCGCCGGGGCCGCGTCGGTCGCGGGCCCCGACTGCGGTGCGCCGGACGGCGGGCCGGACGCGGCGGTGGCGGCCGGTGCCGGCGCGCCCGGGGCGACGGTCAGCACCGGTGCGGGCCGCTCGGGCTCGGGAGCACCGGCGGCCGGCAGCTCGATCCAGGCGTCCTCGCGGCCGTCGGCGTAGCGCTGCAGGGTCTTGAACACCAGCTCGGTGGTCCCGGCCGGGAGTTGCGCCACGGTCACCGCGTACTCGGCGTCCCCACCCGCCGGGAGCGCCGGGCCACCCACCTCGAAGCCGTCGGCGGTGGGCGCGAGCGTCCAGCCGGCCGGGCCGGAGGCCAGCGCCACGTCCGCGGGGGCGAGCCCGGCGGGCAGCTGGGTGCGCATCGCGACGATCCCGGTCGGCGCCTCCGACTCGGCGGAGAACGTGAGGGTGACCGGCCCGGTGCCGGCCGTCGCGCCCGGAGCGCTCACCTCGACGTGTGCGGCGGCCGCCCCGGGGACGGCGCCGACGAGGACGGCGGCCAGCACGCCGGTGGCCAGGGATCGGCGCAGGGCCGCGCTGCGGGAGGTCACGTCCCTGTAGTCGCTCCGGCGGGCTGTCGGGTTCCCCGGACCCCCGACGCGGCACCCGGGCGTGACCGCGCCGTCACGGGGTCGCCGGCCTCGCCGACCGCCCGCCGTCAGCGGGTGCGGCGCAGCAGCGCCATGAACATCGCGTCGGTGCCGTGCCGGTGCGGCCACAGCTGCCCGTACCGGCCGCGGGCCAGCCCGGGGACCTCCGGGAACAGCGGGGCGACCGGCAGCACCTCGACGTCGTCGCGCGCGGCGGCGGCGTCGGCCACCGCGACGGTCTCCGCGGCGTGCGGGGAGCAGGTCACGTAGGCGACCACTCCCCCGGGCCGCACCGAGGCCAGCGCCCCCTCGAGCAGTGCGGTCTGCAGCTCCACCAGCGGGGGGACGTCCTCGGGGGTGCGCCGCCAGCGGACCTCGGGCCGGCGGCGCAGCGCCCCCAGGCCGGTGCACGGGGCGTCCAGCAGCACCCGGTCGAACGACCCGGGCGCCCACGGCGGCTGCCGGCCGTCGGCGACGAGCACCTCGGTGCCGGCCTGCCCGGCCAGCGCCGACCGCACCAGCTCGGCGCGGTGCGGGGAGCGGTCGGCCGCGGTCAGCGCGACGCCGTCGGGACGTACCGCGGCCAGCAGGCCGGCCTTCCCGCCCGGCCCCGCGCACACGTCGAGCCAGGCGGTGTCCGGGCCCTCGAGCGGGGCGCGGGTCAGCAGGAGCGCGGCCAGCTGGCTGCCCTCGTCCTGCACGGCGGCGGCGCCGTCCCGGACCGCGGGCACGCGCCCCGGGTCGCCGCCGCCGAGCCGCACCGCGTACGGCGACCAGGGGCCCGGCGTCCCGCCGGACTCCTCGGCCAGCCGCTCGCGGGTCACCCGCCGGGCCACCAGGTGCACCTCCGGCGCGGCGTCGTCGGCGAGCAGCGCGGCCTCCAGCTCGGCGTCACCGCCCAGCGCCTCGCGCCAGGCCTCGACGATCCAGCCGGGGTGGTCGGTGGCGAGGGCCAGCCGCCGGTCGCCCTCGGCGTCGAGCCGGTCCAGCCAGGCGGCGCGGTCCCCGCCCGCGGCGACCTTGCGCAGGACGGCGTTGACCAGCCCGGAGGCACCGGCGCCGACGATCGCGCGCGTGAGGTCGACGGTGGTGTCCACCGCCGCGTGGGCCGGCACTCGCAGGTCCAGCAGCTGGTGGGTGCCCAGCCGGAGCAGGTCGAGGACCCGGGGGTCCAGCTCGCTCAGCGGACGGTCGACCAGCCCGGCCAGCACCGCGTCGAGGGTGCCCTGCGCGCGCAGCGTGCCGTAGGCGAGCTGGGTGGTGAACGCCGCGTCGCGCTGGTCCAGCTCGCGCTCGCGCAGCAGCTGCGGCAGCAGCAGGTTGGCGTAGGCGGCGCGGGAGGAGACGGCGTCCAGGACGTCATAGGCGGTCAGCCGGGCACCGTCGAGCCGCGGGCGGGCCGGACGGCGTCCGCTCCGGTGTCCGGGCCGGGGCCGGCCGGGCCGGCGGGGCGGGCGGGTCACGGCTCCCCGAGCCTCTCTCCCGGCGCCGGGCGGGCGCCGCGGGCCCAGTCGGCGGCGGGCAGCACGCGCTTGCCCGCCGGCTGCACCTCGCCGAGCCGGACCGCGCCGCGGCCGGTGCCGACGAGCACCCCGGTCGGCCCCACCGACAGCTCCCCGGGCGTCAGGCCCAGGGACGTCGGCAGCGGCTCGACCGGGCCCAGGCGCAGCCGGTCACCGCGCCAGGTGGTCCACGCGCCCGGGGCCGGGGTCACCCCCCGCACGCGCCGGTCGACGACGTGCGCGGGCAGGGCCCAGTCGACGCGGGCGTCGGCTGGCTCGATCCGCGGCGCGAGGCTGACCCCCTCGGCCGGCTGTGGCTCGGGGACGACGGTGCCGGCCGCGATGCCGTCGAGCGTGGCCAGCAGCAGCCGGGCACCGCTCCGGGCCAGCCGGCCCAGCAGGTCCCCGGCGGTGTCGCGGGGGGCGATCGGCTCGGTGACCACACCGAAGACCGGGCCGGTGTCCATCCCGGCCTCCAGCCGGAAGGTGGACGCGCCGGTCACCTCGTCACCGGCCATGACCGCGTGCTGCACCGGGGCGGCCCCGCGCCAGGCCGGCAGCAGCGAGAAGTGCAGGTTGACCCAGCCGTGCCGGGGCAGGTCGAGCGCCGCCTGCGGCAGCAGCGCGCCGTAGGCGACCACCGGGGCGCAGTCGACGGCGAGGTCGGCCAGCTGCGCCAGGAACTCCGGCTCGCGCGGCGACCGCGGCTGCAGCACCGGCACGCCGGCGGCATCGGCCCGCTCGGCGACCGGCGAGCGGCTCACCCGGCGGCCGCGGCCGGAGCGGGCGTCGGGACGGGTCAGGACGGCGGCCACCTCGTGCCCGGAGTCCAGCAGCAGGTCCAGCGAGGGGACGGCGACCTCGGGCGTCCCGGCGAACAGCAGCCTCAGTGGGGGCTCACCTCCACGCGCGGGACCCAGGCCCCCATGCCGGCCCACTCGGCCTCGGCGATGGCGGCCAGCGCGGCCTCCTTGGCCCCCGGCGCGAGGCGGTCGACGAACAGGACGCCGTCGAGGTGGTCGACCTCGTGCTGCACCGCGCGGGCCAGGAGGTGCGAGCCCTCCACCCGGACCGGCTCGCCGTGCACGTCGAAGCCGGTGGCGGCCACGTAGAGGTGCCGGCGGCAGTCGTAGGCGAGGCCGGGGATGGACAGGCAGCCCTCGGGCCCCTCCTCGGTCTCCTCCCCCACCAGCACGACCTCGGGGTTGACCAGGTGACCGAGCTGACCGTCGACGTGCCAGGTGAACACCCGGACGCCGACACCGATCTGCGGTGCGGCCAGCCCGGCGCCGCCGGCGGCCAGCATGGTGTCGGTGAGGTCGTCGACGAGCCGGCGCAGCTCGGCGTCGAAGTCGACGACGGGGGCGGCGGGCGTGCGCAGCACCGGGTCGCCGTAGAGGCGGATGGGGGTCACGCTCACCGGTCGATCGTAGGGGGCGCCCCGCGGCTCCCCTCAGCCTGTCGGGATGCGGGCGCGGGGTCAGCCGACGGCGACGGGCGCGGGGCGGTCGGCGCCGGGTCGCTGCGTCAGCAGCCCGTCGGCCCAGTCCGGCCAGGGCCGCTCGTCCTCGTCGCCGGCGAGCCGGACCAGGTCGCTCATGGCCTCCTCGACGGACGGCCGGCGGTCCGGGTCGTCGTCGGTCATCCGGTCGATGACCGAGCGGACCCCGTCCGCGCCCTCCGCCGCGGGGTCGAGCACCGCGCGCAGGGTCGCCCCGACGCCGTAGACGTCGAACGCGGGCGTCACCGGTCGCACCCGGGTGCGATCCGCCTCCGGCGGGGCGAACCCCTGCGTGCCGACCCCCTCGTCCTCCTGCAGTTGCGTTCCGAGGCGACGGGAGGAGCCGAGGTCGACCAGCCGCGGCCGCCGGTCGACGACCAGCACGTTGAACGGGTCGACGTCCATGTGCGCGATGCCCCGGGAGTGGAGCGCGCGCACCGCACTCAGTACCTGCACCCCGAGGGTGGCGGTGTCGTCGGCGCGGAACGCACCTTCCTCCTCGACGCACTCGGCGAGGTTGTCCCCGTCCAGGTACTCGACGGCGATGAAGGGCACGGGCTCCGTGCGCCCGTCGTGCAGGAGCCGCGGCAGGGCCGGGTGGTGCAGCGCGGTGAGCGCCTGCACCTCGCGGCCGAGCGCGGTGACGTACTGGGGCTTCCAGTCCGGGCGGACGACCTTCACCACGGCCGGCGCCCACAGGTCCACCGACCAGCACAGCCAGGTCTCCCGGTGGTGCCCGACCATGAGGAGGTCCCAGGCGAGGTGTCCCGGGACGAGCGGCCCGCCGGGTTCAGGATCCCATCGGGGGCGGCCGTCCTCCTCGGCGAGGGCCACGCCGGTCACGCTCGGTTCCACTTCTGCTCCTCGGCGGTTGGACGGCATCGATCGGGGTACCAGCTGGCGCTCAGGGGCCGCGAACGGCGTCGCCGCCCCGCCGGATGTCGGCCGGCGGGACGGCGACCTTCCCGTGCCGTGTCACCACTTGGAGTGGGAGTGACTGCGGCTGTGGCTCTTCCACGTCTTGCTGGTGGTGCTGCTCCACCACCAGTGGCGGCGCTTCCGCCTGCGGTACCCAGGGGCGGAAACCTCACCGACGATGCGACGGAAAGTGGTCATGGCGTTTCACCTCCTCTCGACCGGCTCGTGGTGCGCGGTGGAGGCGAGGGCACGACCGCGCCGACGGCCTCCGGAGTGTGATGTGCCGGCCGCGGCGCCGTCCCGGTGGGCACCCGACTCGCGGGGGGTGCCGTCGGACGGGCCGGTCCCGGCGGGTGTCCTCTCGGCCGGGACCGCGGGCGGGCGGTGGGCGGAGACGGCCACGGTCCGGTCGGCGATGGCCGCGAGGACCGGGTCGTGCGTCACGAGCAGGACCGTGCGGTCCCGGGTGGCCGAGCGGATGGCGCCGACGACCTGCCGTGCGGCCTCGGCGTCCAGCGACGTCGTCGGCTCGTCGAGCAGCACGACCGGCGCGGTCGACACCACGGCCCGGGCCAGGGCCACCCGGCGGCGCTGACCGCCGGAGAGCATGGCTCCGCTCTCGCCGAGCGGGGTGTCGTAGCCCTGCGGCAGGGAGAGCGCGAACTCGTCGACCCAGGCGGCCCGGCCGGCGGCGAGGACCTCGGCCCGGGTGGCGTCCGGGTTCCCGAAGGCGATGTTCTCCGCCAGCGTGCCGTCGAGCAGCCACGGGTCCTGCGGCACGAAGGCCAGCTGCCGTCGGAGCTCCACCGTCGCCAGCTCGCGGATGTCGACGCCGTCGAGCGTCACCCGCCCGGAGTCCGGGTCGTACAGCCGCAGCAGCAGGGACAGGACCGTGCTCTTGCCCGCTCCGCTGGGACCGAACAGGCACACCGTCTCGCGCGCCCCGATGGTGAGGTCGAAGTCGTACAGCACCGGGCGGTCCGGGCCGTAGGAGAAGCTCACGGACTCCAGCCGGATGCCCTCCCGCACCGGCGGCACCGGCCGCGGCTCGGCGGGCTCGGGCACCGCCTCGGTGCAGGACAGCACCTGGTCGATGCGCTGCGCGCTGGCATGTGCCTTGGCCTGCACCGCCACCAGCCGCACCATGCTCCGCACGGGCGACTGCAGCGACCGCAGGTAGGAGAGGACGACGAGCAGCTGGCCGACGGTCAGCACCCCGTCGCGCACCTGGAGCCCGCCCGCGACGAGCACGATGCCCGAGCCGACGGTGAGCACGATGCCGGGGACCGGGCTCCAGCGGGCGTCCACGACCGCCGCGCGGGTCTGCGCCGCCACGACGCGCTCGTTGGGCTCACCGAAGAGCTGGTCGGCCCGGTCCTGGCGGGCGAAGGCCTGCACGGCCCGCACGTTGCGCAGCAACTCGGTGGCCGCTCCGGACAGCCGCCCGGCCGCCTCCCGCGCCGCGAGGGTCGCGGCCCGGACCCTGCGGCGCTGGACGGCGGTGAGCCAGGCCAGGACGGGCAGGACGACCAGGCCGAGCCAGGCCAGGGCCGGGTCGAGGGCGAACAGCAGGACCAGCGCGCCGACCAGGAGCAGCAGTTCGGGCAGCAGCTGCGTGAACACGGCCACCACCGCGTCCATCATCCGGCCGACGTCGGCGGTGAGCCGGGAGGTGATCTCCCCTGTGCGCGTCCGGTCGTGCCAGCGCAGCGACAGGGTGATCGCCCGTGAGAAGAGCGCGGTGCGCATGGCGCCGGCCATCCGCTCGGCGGCCCGCTCGGCCCAGATCCGGGTGCCGGTGTCCAACACGGCTCCGAGGATCGCCAGCGCCACCATCGCGAGACCGGCGACGACCAGCAGGCCCAGCGGGCTGAGCCCGGACAGGATGCCGGCGGGGCCGTCCAGGGGCTTCCCACCGAGAGCGTGGTCGACCGCGAGCGCGAGCGGCCAGGGGCTCAGCAGTGACGTGGCCACCTCCACGACGGCGGCGCCGGTCGCCAGGCCCAGGAGGCCGGCCTGCGGCCGGATGAAGGGCGCCGCGACACGCAGCGAGCCCGGGGGCCGGTGCGCTGCGTGCGAGGACATGCGGAAAGGGTGGCCCGCCGGGGCGGTGAGTCTCCATACGTCCCTGGGAGTACGCCAAGGGTCCCTGTTGTCCTTGGACGCGGCGCGAGCAAAGTGGACGAAGGCGGCCCGGAACCGCCCTATGCTCCCGGGGTGATCTGGGTCACACCGGGGGGCCGGCGGCCACGGCCGGGCGTGCGACCGGTCTCCGTGGCCACGGTGGTCGCGCAGGTGACGACCGCCGGCGTCGTACTGGTCTTCGTCCTCGCCGTCGTCAGCGGGGCGCTCGCCCGCGACGTCGGCGACGAGCTCCGTGTCGGCGCGTTCGAGCAGCTGGCCCGCGTGACCGCCGCCGGCCTGGCCCCCGCCGTGGACGCCGACCCCACACTCCCGCCCGCCGCCCCCGACGTCCTCGACCGGCAGGTCATGGGCGTGCTGAGCGCCGGCCCGGTCGCCGCGGTGTCGATCCGGGACGCCTCCGGCCGGGTGGTGTGGTCCGACCGCGCCGACCGGATCGGCGAGGTGAGCCCACTGCCGGCCGACGCCCGCCGCGCACTCGACAGCGGGTCCGTGGTGTGCACCGTCGACGAGACCGGGTCGGGGTCGCCGCTGGTCGCCCACGCCGGGATCCGGGACGTCCACGGGACGCCGGTGCTCCTCGACCTCACCGAGCGCCCCGGCGACGCCCCTTCCGCCCCCCGCCAGGTGTGGCTCGCCCTCGTCCCGCCCGCGCTGGGGACGCTGCTGCTGCTGGTCGTGGTCGTGCTGCCGCTGACCTGGCGGCTGGCCGCCCAGGTGCGCTCCCACCAGCGCCACGACGCCGTGCTGCTGCGGGCGGCGGTCGACGCACCGGAGGCCGAGCGACGGCGGCTGGCCGGGGAGCTCCACGACTCGGTGCTGCCGGTCCTCTCCGGGGTGGCGATCGAGCTGGACGCCGCCCGCCTGCGGGCCGACGCCGCCGGCGCCTCGGAGGCGCGCCTGCCCCCCGGGGTGGTCACCTCGGTGCGCCGGGCCATCGACGACCTGCGCGGGCTGGTGTCCGGCCCCCGGCCGGGCCAGGAGCGGGTGCCCGACCTCGCCGGCCGGCTGCGCAGCCTGGCCGCCGAGCAGGAGGACGCCGGCCTGAGCGTCACCGTGGTGGCCTCCGGGACCGCCGGCCTGCCCGACCCCGTCGCCGGGCTGCTGTACCGCAGTGCCCGCGAGGCGCTGCGCAACGCCGTCACCCACAGCCGGGCCACCTCTGCGGAGGTCACCGTCACCCGAGACGGGCCGACGGTCACCCTGGTCGTCGACGACGACGGCCGAGGCTTCGACCAGGAGAAACTGGCCGAGCGCCGCCGCGGCGGGCACGTGGGGCTGGACACCCTCGGCGACCTCGTCGTCCGTGCGGGTGGCTCCCTGACGGCGAACAGCTCGCCCGGCCAGGGCACCCGGCTGGTCGTCACCCTGCCGGTCGGCGCGCGCGTGGGGGCCCTGCGGTGATCCGAGTGCTGGTCGTCGACGACCACGCCGTCGTCCGGGAGGGGCTGCGCAGCCTCCTCGGCGCCGCCGGGGACCTCGAGTGCGTGGGCACGGCCGCCGACGGCGACGGCGCCGTCGAGCTCATCGACCAGCTCTCCCCCGACGTGGTCATGCTCGACCTGGCGATGCCCGGGCAGGACGGGATCAGCGTCATCCGCAGTCTGCGGGGCCGCGGCAACGGCGTCCGCGTGCTGGTTCTCAGCTCCTACGCCGAGCGGCCCCTGGTGCTGGAGGCGCTCGACGCGGGCGCCGACGGCTACCTGCTCAAGCACGCCGCGGCCGAGGCCATCCTCGACGCCATCCGGGTGATCGCGGCCGGCGGCTCCACGATCGACCCCCAGGTGGCGCCCGCGGTGCTCTCGGCGCTGCGGGACCGCGGCCAGGGTGACTCCCTCACCGAGCGTGAGCGCGAGGTGCTCGAACTCCTCCGGCAGGGCCATTCCAACAAGGTGATCGCCCGCCGGCTGCGGATCACGGAGGCAACCGTGAAGACGCACGTGACCCACATCCTCCATCGGGTCGGCGCTGCCGACCGGACGCAGGCGGCCCTCTGGGCCGAACGCCACCTGCGCCGCCCACGCCCCGCGGAGGGCGGCCGCTGATGGCCCGCGCCAACCGGAGGGACGGGCACGGCACCCTCCCCGAGCTCCCGGACGTGCGGCACCGCCCGGTCGTGTTGCGGCGCGTGGCGGCGGCGGAGCCGACGCAACGGCGGTGGACGGCGTACGTGCGCGGGGCCGCCGGTGCCGTCCTCGTCGCCGCGGCCCTGGTGCTGGTGGCCCTGGCGGGGAGCTGGGCGGGCCTGTCGCTGATCGGCACACCCCCACGCTCCGCCGCGAGTCCACCGCTGGCGCAGGGCCCGGCCACCGGGCCGGCGCTGCCCAGCCCGGCACCCGCCCAGCCGGTCCCCGAGGCGGACCCGGCGCCGACGCCCCCGCCGGCCGAGCACGTCGCCGACGACGACGCCGCCGCCGTCGGGCAGGAGCCGGCCGAACCGCTGCAGCCGATGTCGCAGGACGAACCGGCCCCTCCCGCCGCGCCACCGGCCGCGGCCGACGATCCCGCCGATGGCGGCGGCCCGGACACCACCCCCGCCGACGCGGTGCCGCCCGCCACCCCCCCGGGTCTGGCCGCTCCCGCACCAGCCGTCCCCGCACCGGACGCGCCCAGCGCTCCCCCGGCGACCGACCGGGCGGCCGATCCGCCGCGCGCCACCCCGCCGGCAGACCCGTCCCCGCCGGCCTCACCGGTTCCGCCGGCCTCACCGGTCCCGCCGTCGTCCGCGCCGTCCCCGTCCGTGCCGCCGGCGGATCCCGGTGAGGACGGGGACCCGCCCGACGACCCGCACGGCTACCCGACCCCGTCCCCTGACGCCCGGCCCCCTGGCGACGGCGGGTACCACCACGGGCACGACAGCGACGGTTACGGGGACCACCGATCCGGGTCCCGTGGCGACGGCGGCTGGGGGGAGTACGGACACCGGACCCCCGAGCCGACCGCCACCCCCGAGCCGACCGCCACCCCCGAGCCGACCGCCACCCCCGAGCCGACCGCCACCCCCGCCTGCGACACCCCCCTCTGAGCCGGGGGCCGGCGACCGGGAGCTCCGCCCACGACCCCCGGTACCGGGCCCGGCGCCCCGCGCTCAGACCAGGTCGAGCGGGTCCAGTTGCACCCGCACGTGCTCGGCGGCCTTCTTGGCGCTGCGGACCCCCTGCACCTCGGCGAGCGCCGTGGCCAGCGCGACGCCCTCCGCGCGGGGCACCCGGACCAGATAGCGCTCCCGCTCGCCGTCCTGACCGGGCCTGGGGGGCTCGGGCACCGGCCCGAGCAGATCGGCGTCGTCGGGCAGCCGGGCGGCCGCCAGGAACTCCGCCAGGGCCGCCGGGGTGCCGGCCACCGCGGCCATGCGCGTGGCGGGCGGGAACCCCAGCTCCCGGCGGTCGGCGAGCTCACGGGCGGCCAGCCAGGCGGGGTCCCAGCGCACCAGCGCCTGGACGACGGCGTGGGCGGCGTCCGCGGCGACGACGACCTGGCCGCCGGCGGAGGCGGGCCGCACGAGCGCGGCGGCGTTCATCCAGCGGCGTAGCGTCTCCTCCCCCGCCCGCAGGTCGGCCCGGCCGAGCAGCGCCCAGGAGTCCAGCAGCAGCGCGGCTCCGTACCCACCCTCGGCGACCGGCTCCGCGCCGGGTGTGGCGACCACCAGCGCCGGTCCCGCGGGCACCGACGCCAGGACCCCCGACCCGCGGCCGGACACCCGCACGGCCGCGCCCGGGAACGCCCGCCCCAGCTCCTCGGCGGTGCGCGCGGACCCGACCACCGAGGCCCGCAGCTTCGTGCCGTGGCAGTGGGGACAGTCGAAGGTCGCCGCCGGGCGGGCACACCACCGGCAGGCCGGCACACGGGAGCCGCCCGGGCCGGGGGTCGGTGAGATGCCCAGCGGTCCGGAGCAGACCGGGCAGCGGGCCGGTGCACGGCAGCGGTCGCACGCCAGGCCGGGCGCGTACCCGGCGCGGGGCACCTGGACCAGCACCGGGGCGCCGTCGGCCAGGGCCTGGCGGGCGACGCGGTGGGCGAGGCTGGGCAACCGCGCGGTCCGGGCGGCGGGATCGCGGGCGAGCTCCGCGTCCGCGCCGAGGGCCTGCACGCGGGGCGCCGCGGCCCGCAGGGTGGCCCGGTCGGCGACGAGCTCGTGGGCCCACCCGCTCTCCACGAGCAGCTGCGCCTCGGCCGTGCGCGCGGTGGCGGCGACGACGGCGGCGCACGAGGCCAGGTGCGCCCGGTGGACGAGCACGTCGCGGGCGTGGGCGTAGGGCGCGCGGGGCTCGGCGTGCAGGTCGTCGCCGTCGTCCCAGACGGCCACCAGGCCGAGATCGGCCACCGGTGCCAGCGCCGCCGCGCGGGTGCCCAGCACCACGGTCGCGCTGCCGCGGGCGGCCTCGAGGAAGCGGCGGTAGCGGGCATCGGGGGCGGCATCGCCGCGCAGCACCACGAACGAGCCCGCGGGGAGCCGCTGCTCGGCCGCGGCGGCGAGCCGATCGAGGTCCCGGCCGTCGGGCACCACGACCAGCGCGCCGCGGCCGCCCGAGAGTGCCGCCTGGCACAGCTCGGCCAGGCGGGCCGGCCAGTCCTCGCCGGGCAGCGCCGTCCAGACCGCCCGCGCCGGCCGGCCCTCCGCGACGGCGGTCAGCAGCGCCGGACCGGTCGGGTAGCGGCCGAAGCCCGCCGGGTCGGGCGCAGCCGGGGCCGGCGGCCGCTCGGCCGGCGGGCGCTTCTCGGCCGCGGCCCGCCGGGGCGGGACGGCCAGCCGCAGCACGTCGGTGACGGTGCCGCCCCAGCGCTCGGCCACCGACCGGGCCAGCGCCAGCACCTCCGGGGTGAGCACCGGCTCGGCGGAGACCAGCTTGGCCAGCGGCGCGAGCTTCCCGCCGTGCTCGCTGGTGTCGCCCAGCTCCACGACGAACCCGTCGACGAGCTGGCCGGCGAAGCGCACCCGCACCCGGCAGCCCGGCGCCACGTCGGCGGCCATGCTCTCGGGGACGGCGTAGTCGAAGGGCCGGTCGAGGTGGGCCAGGGGCACGTCGACGACGACCCGGGCGACGGCCCCGCTGCAGGGGCCCCGGCCCTGTCCCGGGTCCCGCCCTGAGCCTGCGAGGGGTGGGGAGGACAGGGTCCTTCTCCGAGGCGTGGGGGGCAGCGGGGTCCTCTTTCAGACCCCGGTGGCCGAGCGGAGCGCCTCGACGCGGTCGAGCCGCTCCCACGGCAGGTCGACGTCGGTGCGGCCGAAGTGGCCGTAGGCCGCCGTCGGGGCGTAGATCGGGCGGAGCAGGTCCAGGTCGCGGACGATCGCGCCCGGGCGCAGGTCGAACACCGAGCCGATCGCCTTCTCGAGGACGTCGTCGGCCACCGTGCCGGTGCCGAAGGTCTCGACGAACAGGCCGACGGGGTGGGCGGCGCCGATCGCGTAGGCGACCTGCACCTCGCAGCGGCGCGCGAGCCCGGCGGCGACCACGTTCTTGGCCACCCAGCGCATGGCGTAGGCGCCGGAGCGGTCCACCTTCGACGGGTCCTTGCCGGAGAAGGCGCCGCCGCCGTGGCGGGCCATCCCGCCGTAGGTGTCGACGATGATCTTGCGGCCGGTCAGCCCGGCGTCACCCATCGGGCCGCCGATGACGAACTTGCCGGTCGGGTTCACCAGCAGCCGGTACCCGGTGGTCGGCAGGCCGAGGGCGGCGAGCTCGGGCTCGACCACCAGCTCCTGGACGTCGGGGGTGAGCAGCTGCTCGATGGAGATGTCCTCCGCGTGCTGGGAGGAGACGACCACGGTGTCGACGCCGACCGGCCGGTCGTCCTCGTAGACGACGGTCACCTGGGTCTTGCCGTCCGGGCGCAGGTACGGCACCGAGCCGTCCTTGCGGACCGCGGACAGCCGCCGGGCCAGCCGGTGGGCCAGCGCGATCGGCAGCGGCATCAGCTCGGGGGTCTCGTCGGTCGCGTAGCCGAACATCAGGCCCTGGTCGCCGGCGCCCTGCCGCTCGATCTCGTCCTCCGAGGTGCCCCCGGTGCGGGCCTCGTAGCCGGTGTCGACGCCCTGCGCGATGTCGGGGGACTGCGAGCCGATCGACACGCTGACGCCGCAGGAGGCGCCGTCGAAGCCCTTGCGGGACGAGTCGTAACCGATGCCGAGGATGGTGCGGCGGACGATCTCGGCGATCTCGACGTAGCCCGCCGTGGTGACCTCGCCGGCGATGTGCACCTGACCGGTCGTGATGAGCGTCTCGACGGCGACCCGGCTGCGCGGGTCCTGCGCGAGCATGGCGTCGAGGATCGCGTCGCTGATCTGGTCCGCGATCTTGTCCGGGTGGCCCTCGGTCACCGACTCGGACGTGAAGAGACGGCGTGGCACTCGGGGCTCCTAGGGTCGGGGACGTTCGGCGTGTGACGGTGCCGCCGGCTGGCAGGTGCGTCCGGGTGCACGTTACCGGCGGGCGGCGACAGCGGGGCGGATCAGGGCAACCGGGCGGTGACGGCGGTCCAGATGCCGGCCGCGACGGCGTCCTTGCTGCCCTCGGACAGCTCGGTGGCGGTGCCGTCGGCGCCCAGGACGACGGCGGCGTTGTCGGGCCGGCCGAACACCCGCCCGCCCGAGACGTCGTTGACGACGAGCAGGTCGCACCCCTTGCGGGCGAGCTTGGCGCGGGCGTGGGAGAGGACGTCGCCGGCGTCGTCCCCGGTCTCCGCGGCGAACCCGACGACCAGCTGCCCGGGCGGCCGCTTGGTGACCAGCTCGGCCAGGACGTCGGGGTTGCGCACCAGGGGCACCGCGCTGGGCTCGGCCGCACTGTCCTTCTTCAGCTTCGTCGCGGCGACCTCGGCCGGCCGGAAGTCGGCGACCGCGGCGGCCATGACGACGACGTCGGCGTCCGCCGCCTCGGCCAGCATCGCCGCGCGGAGCTCCTCGGCGGTCCCGACCGGGACGACGCGGACGCCGAACGGCGCCGGGAGGTCGACGTTGGCGGCGACCAGCACGACCTCGGCGCCGCGGGCGGCGGCGACCCGGGCCAGGGCCCAGCCCTGCCGCCCCGAGGAGCGGTTGCCGAGGTAGCGGACCGGGTCCAGCGGCTCCCGGGTGCCCCCGGCGCTGACGACGACCCGGCGTCCGGCCAGGTCGGGGGCGAGCGCGGCGACGCCGTCGGTCAGCACGACCGAGGCCAGTGCGGCGATGTCGGCCGGCTCGGGCAGCCGCCCCGGCCCGGAGTCCGGACCGGTCAGCCGACCCACCGCCGGCGGCAGCACGATCGCGCCGCGGCGGCGCAGGGTGGCCACGTTGTCCTGGGTGGCCGGGTGCAGCCACATCTCGGTGTGCATGGCCGGGGCGAACACGACCGGACAGTGCGCCGTGAGCAGGGTGGCGGCGAGCAGGTCGTCGGCACGACCGGCGGCCGCGCGGGCCAGCACGTCGGCGGTGGCCGGGGCGACCACGACGAGATCGGCGGTCTGCCCGATCCGCACGTGGGCCACCTCGTCGACGTCGGACCAGACGTCGGTGGTGACCGGGTGTCCCGAGAGCGCCTCGAAGGTGGCCGCGCCCACGAAGCGCAGGGCGGCGGGCGTCGGGACGACGCGGACGTCGTGCCCGCCCTCGGTGAACGCGCGCAGCAGCAGGGCGGCCTTGTAGGCAGCCACGCCGCCGCTGACACCCAGCACGATCCGGCTCATGCCCTCATCCTCCACACGCGAGAGCGCACCCGGCAGGAACCGCCGGGTGCGCTCTCATCACTCTGGGTGCCCCGGGGGGCAGCCGGCCTCAGTTCTCGCCGGCGGTGTGGGTCAGCAGGCCCTCGTTGATCTCGCGCAGGGCGATCGAGAGCGGCTTCTCCTGGGGGGCGGTGTCGACCAGCGGGCCGACGTACTCGAGCAGGCCCTCGGAGAGCTGGCTGTAGTAGGCGTTGATCTGCCGCGCGCGCTTGGCGGCGAAGATCACCAGGCCGTACTTGCTGCTGGTGCGCTCGAGCAGCTCGTCGATCGGCGGGTTGGTGATGCCCTCGGGGGCGGGTGCGACTCCGGACACGGGCGGGCGTGCTCCTCAGATCGTTCGGTGGGAGTGGCGGACGGCTGGGCTCCTGGCACGGAGGAGGCGGCCGCTACTCGTGGGCGTCGCTGCTCCGGGCGGGGCCGGGCGACGGCGCAGTCAGCAAGCCTACCAACTCGTCCGCGGCCCTGGCCACGTCGTCGTTGACCACGACGACGTCGAACTCCCCGGAGGAGTCCAGCTCGGCCTGCGCGATCGCCAGCCGCCGCTCCTGCACGGCGGGCGGCTCCGAGCCGCGGCCGGCCAGCCGGCTGGCCAGCTCGGCCCACGACGGCGGAGCCAGGAAGACCAGTTGCGCGTCGGCGTCGCGGGCGCGGACCTGCCGGGCGCCCTGCAGCTCGATCTCGAGCAGCGCCGGCGCCCCGGTGGCGAGTCGTTCGCGCACCGGGGCGACCGGCGTGCCGTAGCGGTTACCGGCGTACTCGGCCCACTCCAGGAGTCCGTCCTCGGCGATGAGCCGGTCGAACTCGGCGTCGTCGACGAAGTGGTAGTGCACCCCGTCGACCTCCCCGGGGCGGGGCCTGCGCGTGGTGGCCGAGACCGACACCCAGACCTCGGGGTACCGGCGCCTGACCTCGGCGAGGACCGTGCCCTTGCCGACCCCGGAGGGACCGGACAGCACGGTCAGCCGCGCCGGGGGGCGCTGGGGTGGTGCACTCGACACGCGTCGTCCTCGGCCTCCGGGTGCCTGGTCGTGCGGGTCAGCCCTCCGCGGAGACCTGGTCGGCGGCCACCTGCTCGCCGCCGAACTCCGCCTCCAGGGCCTTGCGCTGGTTGGCACCCAGGCCGCGCACCCGGCGGGTCGGGGAGATCTCGAGCCGCTCCATGATCTTGGCAGCCCGGGCCTTGCCGACTCCGGGCAGGGACTCCAGGACCGCGGAGACGCGCATCTTGCCGATCACCTCGTCGGTCTCGCCCTGGCGGAGGACGTCGCCGACGGTGGCGCCCTTGCTCTTGAGGCGCTCGCGGAGCTCGGCACGGGTCTTGCGGGCCGCTGCGGCCTTCTCCAGTGCGGCGGCGCGCTGTTCGGGGGTCAGGTCAGGAAGGGGCATGGTGCGACCCAATCGTGTCGTCGCCGGCCGTCTTCTCGACCGGCGGGGCTCGGGCTGTGTCGGGGGCAGAGCTCACTGCTGAGCCTGCCGGCCAACCTAGTTCCCGGTATATGCGCAGGTCACGCCCGGATGAACCGCCGCTCGCCAGCAATCGGTGACTTTTCCATCACTCTACGTACGAGCTGATCGTCACCATCCGTCATCTGCGCAGGTCAAGGCGGGCACAGGGACCGATGGCAGCAGCGGAGAAAGCGGACGGATCCGTCCAGACACACCGGGGACGACACGCCGACACGTCCCGGAAACCGCTGGTCGACGCGCCGGGAGGCCGGCCGGCGCCGCTGGTCAGCCCGCCGCGCGGCGTCCCGCCTGGCGGCCCAGGAGCCAGCCGCCGACTCCCGCCGGCACCAGCAGACCGAGCACCACCAGCCCGGCACCCGAGGTGTGCCGCCACGTCCAGAGCACGGCCCCGTCGACGCCGGGCACGAGCCGGCTCTCGTAGGCGGAGGCGCCGCCGGGTACCAGGGGCTCGTGGCCGCCGCCGTGGGTGATCCACCGGGCGGTGTTCGCCCACCAGGACACGACGACGCCGGCGAGGACCAGCGCCGTCCCCGCCCCGGCGGTCAGCCAGGGCGCCGCCCGCCTCACCCCGCCAGCTCGGCGGTCCAGCGCTCCGCGGCGGCACGGAGCGCGGCGGGGTCGGGGCCGACGGCCAGCACGTCCCGGGACACGGTGGGGACGACGGCGGTGCCGGCGCCGAACAGCCGGCGCAGGTCGGCCACGGACCCGCCCTGGGCGCCCAGGCCGGGAGCGAGTACCGGGCCGCCGAGACCGGTCAGGTCGACGTCCAACTCGCGCAGCGTGGCGCCGACGACCACCCCGCACGAGCCGGTGGTGGGTCCCCACCGGCCCGCGAGGTCACGGACGGCGGCGACGTCGGGCAGGGGGTCGCCGACGACCCAGCCCGGGGTGTTCCAGCCGCGCACGGTGTCGACGACGACCTGGGCCACGCTGCGCTCGCCGACCAGCGCGTGCTGCAGGGTGCCCGCGTCGGGGTTGGAGGTGCGGGCGAGCACGAACAGGCCCCCGCCGCACTGCCGCGCGGTGTCGACGGCCGGCTGCAGCGAGCCGGGGCCGAGGTAGGGGCTGACCGTGAGGGCGTCGGCCGACAGCGGGTGCTCCGGGCGCAGGTAGTCGGCGTAGGCGTCCATCGTCGAGCCGATGTCGCCGCGCTTGGCGTCGAGCAGCACGAGCGCGCCGGCGGCCCGGGCCCGCGCGACGGCGTCCTCCAGCACGGCCAGGCCCCGCGAGCCGTGCCGCTCGTAGAACGCCAACTGGGGCTTGAGGACGGCGACGGTGCCGGCCAGGGCGTCGACGACCGTGTCGGTGAACCGCGCCAGCCCGTCGGGGTCGTCGCCGAGCCCCCAGCGCTCCAGCAGCGGGACGTGCGGGTCGATCCCGACGCACAGCGGTCCGCGGGTGGCGACGGCGTCGGCCAGGCGCTGCCCGAACGGGGCGCTCACGCCGGCACCGAGCGCGGCAGGGTCTGCCCGAGCGCGGCGACGCAGTCCCGGGCCAGGTACGGGTCGGCGAACGCCCCGGACGCCGACTGCACGGCGTCGGCGCCGGCGGCGAACAGCGCCTCGAACGAGGCGGGGTCGGTCACCCCGCCCATCGCCAGGACGTCGAAGGACCACCCGCCCGCCGCACGCAGGTCGACCAGGCGCCGGGTGAGGTCCAGGGCGGAGTCGCGGACGGCGACGCCGGAGAGGCCGGCCAGCTCACGGCCGGGGAACGTCGCCGTCCCGTCGCTGCGGCGGACCCGGCTCTGCAGGGTGTTGATCCCCGCGACGCCGTCGACCAGCGGGGCGAGGCGGGGCACCAGCGCGGCCAGCGACGGCTCGTCGAGCCAGGAGAGCTTGGCGACCAGGCCGGTGCGGTCGTCCAGCGCCCGCCGCACGCCCTCGACGACGGCGACGGTCGCGTCGGCGTCCAGGCACAGCGGCGGCTTCACGCCGGCGGCCGACGGGCTGAGCGTGTTGGGGCAGGACAGGTTCAGCTCGACGACGGGTGCGCCGGCCTCCTCCGTCATCCGCGCGGTGCGGGCGAAGTCGTCGACCAGGGCGGTGCCGTCGCCCTCCCCCATGACGCTGACCAGCAGCAGCTGGTCGTCCCCGACCGCGGCCAGGGAGCGCTCGAGGTCGGGCATCCACTCCTCCGGCTCCAGGGACGGGACGCCGAAGGAGTTGACCGTGCTGACGTCCGGGGAGCCGGGCGGCACCCAGTCCCACGGGTCGGCGGTGACGTCGGCGGCCGCGCCCGGCGGCAGGCTCGACGTCTGCCGCGGCGCGAACACCCAGTTGGGCTGCGGGTTGGGCTCGTGAGCGCGGCTGCGCACCGTCTTGTAGGTCAGGACGCTGTAGCCGTTGCCCGCGAAGTGGCGCACCCACTGCTCGCCGCCGTTCAGGACGCACGCCGGCACCCCGATCGGGAAGCCGACCGACCGCCCCAGCACCCGCCAGCGGCGTCCGCCCGCGACCGGCCGCTCGGGCAGCCGCGGCCCGAGCGGCGTGGCGAGGTTGTCCCGGTAGGAGCCGAGGACGTCGTAGGCCGGCGTCCGGAGCCCGGCGGCGGCCAGCACCCCGGCCCGTCGCGCGAAGAACAGCACCCGGGTCAGCAGCGGCAGGTCGTCGTCCCCCGCCGTGCCCGACGCGAGCCGGGCCGCCAGCGCGCGGGCCGACTCCCCCAGCGCGTCCAGCTCCGGCTGCGGCGGCCGCGCGAAGCGGGTCACCCCGGCGAGGAAGGCCTCCGGCAGGCCGTCGAGCAGCCCGCGCCGCACGAGGTCCTCCCGCACCCGGGCGACGGCGCCGGGGGCGACGACCGCGGTCACGGCCGCGCCGCGGCGGCGGCCGGGGCCTGGGCGGTCAGGGCCGCGTGGACCTCCTGGAGGCTGCGGACGCCGACGTCGCCCTGGCGCAGCGCCTCGATGCCCTGCACCGCGGCCGCCAGCCCCTGCACGGTGGTGATCGACGGGATCCCGGCGGAGACCGCGGCGGTGCGGATCTCGTAGCCGTCCAGCCGCGGCCCGCTGTTGCCCGGCGACCCGAACGGGGTGTTGACCACGATGTCGACGTCCCCGGCGAGGATCCGCTCGACCACGTTGCCGGGCCCCTCGCTGAACTTGCCGACCACCTCGCAGGCCACGCCGTTGCGGCGCAGCACCTGGGCGGTGCCGGCGGTGGCCAGCACCCGGTAGCCGAGCGCGGCCAGCCGCTTGACCGGGAAGATCGCCGAGCGCTTGTCCCGGTTGGCCAGCGACACGAACACCGTGCCCTCGACCGGCAGCGAGCCGTAGGCGGCGGCCTGCGACTTGGCGAACGCCGTCCCGAAGCCGGTGTCGAGGCCCATGACCTCGCCGGTGGACTTCATCTCCGGGCCGAGCACCGTGTCGACGTTCTGCCCCTCGACGGTGCGGAAGCGGTGGAACGGCAGCACCGCCTCCTTGACCGCGATCGGGACGTCCTCGGGCAGGTCCGCGCCGTCCCCGGTCGCGGGCAGGACGCCGGCGGCGCGCAGGTCGGCGATCGTCTCCCCGACCGCGATGCGGGCGGCGGCCTTGGCCAACTGGACGGCGGTGGCCTTGGAGACGAACGGCACCGTGCGGCTGGCCCGCGGGTTGGCCTCCAGCACGTAGAGGATGTCGTCCTTGACCGCGTACTGGACGTTCATGAGCCCGCGGACGCCGATGCGGGCGGCCAGCTTCTCCGTCGCGGCACGGATCCGCACCAGGTCGGTGGAGCCCAGCGTGATCGGCGGCAGCGCGCACGCGGAGTCGCCGGAGTGGATCCCGGCCTCCTCGATGTGCTCCATGACGCCGCCGAGGTAGAGCTCGGTGCCGTCGTAGAGCGCGTCGACGTCGACCTCGACGGCGTCCTCGAGGAACCGGTCGACCAGCACCGGGTGCTCGGGGCTGACGTCGGTGGCCTTGGCGATGTAGGCCTCGAGGGTGGCGTCGTCGTAGACGATCTCCATCCCGCGCCCGCCCAGGACGTAGGACGGCCGCACAAGCACCGGGTAGCCGATGGCGGCGGCGATCTCCCGGGCCTCGGCGAAGGTGGTCGCCGTGCCGTGCTTGGGGGCCAGCAGCCCGGTGTCGTGCAGCACCCGGGAGAACACGCCGCGGTCCTCGGCGGCGTCGATCGACTCCGGCGAGGTGCCCAGGACCGGGACACCGGCGTCCTTGAGCCGCTGCGCCAGGCCCAGCGGCGTCTGCCCGCCCAGGGTGCAGATGACCCCGGCCACCGGGCCGGCCGCGCGCTCGGCCTCGACCACCTCGAGGACGTCCTCGAAGGTCAGCGGCTCGAAGTACAGCCGGTCGGCGGTGTCGTAGTCGGTGGAGACGGTCTCGGGGTTGCAGTTGACCATCACCGCCTCGTAGCCGGCGTCCTGCAGCGCCATGACCGCGTGCACGCAGGAGTAGTCGAACTCGATGCCCTGGCCGATCCGGTTGGGCCCGGAGCCCAGGATCAGCACCGCCGGCTTCTCCCGCGGCTCGACCTCGGTCTCCTCGTCGTAGGAGGAGTAGTGGTAGGGCGTGCGGGCGGCGAACTCCGCGGCGCAGGTGTCCACCGTCTTGTAGACCGGCCGGATGCCCATGCGCCAGCGCAGCAGCCGGACGCCGTCCTCCCCGGCCAGCTCCGGCCGCAGCGCGGCGACCTGCCGGTCGGACAGGCCGTACCGCTTGGCCCGGCGGAGCAGCTCCGGGGTGAGGGACGGCGCCTCGCGCACCTGCTCGCCGATCTCGTGCACCAGGGCGATCTGGTCGACGAACCACGGGTCGAACCCGCTGGCCGCGGCCACCTGCTCGACGGTGGCGCCGGCGGCCAGCGCCCGCTCGGCGAGGTAGAGCCGCCCGTCGACGGGGGTGCGCAGCGCCTCGAGCAGCTCCTCGGCGGTGGACCCGTCGTCCCCGCCCGTCCAGAAGCCGGCCACCGAGGTCTCGGTGGACCGCATGGCCTTGCCCAGCGCCTCGGGGAAGTTGCGGCCCAGGGCCATGACCTCCCCGACGCTCTTCATCGTGGTGGTCAGCCGCGGGTCGGCTCCGGGGAACTTCTCGAAGGCGAAGCGCGGGATCTTCACCACGACGTAGTCCAGCGCCGGCTCGAAGGAGGCGGGGGTGACGCCGGTGATGTCGTTGGTGATCTCGTCGAGGGTGTAGCCGATGGCCAGCTTCGCGGCGATCTTGGCGATCGGGAAGCCGGTGGCCTTGGACGCCAGCGCGCTGGACCGGGAGACCCGCGGGTTCATCTCGATGACGACCAGCCGGCCGGTGTCGGGGTGGACGGCGAACTGGATGTTGCAGCCGCCGGTGTCCACACCGACCTCGCGCAGCACGGCGATACCGATGTCGCGCATCCGCTGGTACTCGCGGTCGGTGAGGGTCATCGCCGGGGCGACGGTCACCGAGTCGCCGGTGTGCACGCCCATCGCGTCGATGTTCTCGATCGAGCAGATGACGACCACGTTGTCGCTGCGGTCGCGCATCAGCTCCAGCTCGTACTCCTTCCAGCCGAGCACCGACTCCTCGATGAGGACGGTGTGCACCGGGGAGTCGGCCAGGCCGTGCCCGGCCATGCGGCGCAGCATCGGCTCGTCGGTGGCGATGCCCGACCCGAGCCCGCCCATCGTGAAGCTGGGCCGGATGACGACCGGGTAGCCGACCTCCTCGGCGGTGCCGATCGCCTCGTCGATGCTCGCGCAGACCTTCGACCGCGGGGCGTCGGCGCCGATGGAGCGGACGATGTCCTTGAACATCTGCCGGTCCTCGCCGCGGTTGATCGCGTCGACGTCGGCGCCGATGAGCTGGACGCCGTACCGCTCCAGGACGCCGTTCTCGTACAGGCCGATCGCGATGTTCAGCGCGGTCTGCCCGCCGAGGGTGGCCAGCAGCGCGTCGGGGCGCTCCTTGGCGATCACCTTCTCGACGAACTCCGGGGTGAGCGGCTCGACGTAGGTGGCGTCGGCGACCTCGGGGTCGGTCATGATCGTCGCCGGGTTGCTGTTGACCAGGCTGACCCGCAGCCCCTCGGCCTTGAGCACCCGGCAGGCCTGGGTGCCGGAGTAGTCGAACTCCGACGCCTGGCCGATGATGATCGGCCCCGAGCCGATCACCATGACGTGCTGCAGATCGGTCCGCTTGGGCATCAGGCGCTCTTCTCCCCGGTCGTGTGCTCGACGACCGGCGGCGGACCGACGGCGTCCCCGGTCTCGCGGGCGGTCTCCATCAGGTCGACGAACCGCTGGAACAGCGGCGCGGCGTCGTGCGGCCCGGCGGCCGCCTCCGGGTGGAACTGGACGCTGAACGCCGGCACGTCCAGGCAGCGCAGGCCCTCGACGACGTCGTCGTTGAGGCCGACGTGGCTGACCTCGACCCGCCCGTAGGGGGTGTCGGTGGGCCGGTCCAGCGGGGCGTCGACGGCGAAGCCGTGGTTGTGGCTGGTCACCCGCACCGTGCCGCTGACCCGGTCGAGCACCGGCTGGTTGATCCCGCGGTGCCCGAAGCGCAGCTTGTAGGTGCCCAGGCCCAGGGCCCGGCCGAGGATCTGGTTGCCGAAGCAGATGCCGAACAGCGGCCGGCGGGCGTCGAGGACGCCGCGCACCGCCTCGACCGCGTAGTCGGCGGCGGCCGGGTCGCCCGGGCCGTTGGACAGGAACACGCCGTCGGGGCCGGCGGCCAGCAGGTCCTCGGCGGTCGCCGTGGCCGGCAGCACGCGGGTCTCGACGCCGAGGGCCGCCAGGTGCCGCGGGGTGGCGGTCTTGATGCCGAGGTCGAGGGCGGAGATGGTCAACCGCCGCTCCCCCTGCGCCGGGACGACGTAGGGGTCGTTGGCGGTCACCGACGGCGCGAGGTCCGCGCCGCTCATGCTCTCCGACGCCCGCACCCGCAGGAGCAGCTCGTCGGCCGACAGGCCCTCGCTGCTGATGCCGGCGCGCATCGCGCCGCGCTCGCGCAGGTGGCGGGTCAGCGCCCGGGTGTCGACGTCGCTGATGCCGACGACGCCCTGCGCGACCAGCTCGTCGTCCAGGCTGCCGGTGGCCCGCCAGTTGGCCGGCCGGCGGGCGGGGTCGCGGACGACGAAGCCGGCCACCCACATGCGGCGGCTCTCGTCGTCCTCGTCGTTGACCCCGGTGTTGCCGATGTGCGGGGCGGTCATGACGACGATCTGGCGGGCGTAGCTGGGATCGGTCAGCGTCTCCTGGTAGCCGGTCATCCCGGTGGCGAACACCGCCTCACCCAGCGTCGTCCCCACCGCGCCGTAGGCCTCGCCACGGAACGTGCGCCCGTCCTCCAGGACCAGGAGCGCTTCTGTCACTTGACTGCCCTTTCTGTTCGGTTCCGCGCTCGCTCCGCTCCTCGCTGGCAGAGCTCGCTGCGATGCTCACTCGCTGTCACCGAACGGCTTTTCCGTCGAGCACGGTCGCGATCCCTCGCAGGAACGTCGCGACCACCCGGCCGGGGAGCTCCCGGCCGGCATAGGGGCTGTTGCGGCTGCGGCTGGCCAGCGCCGCCGGGTCGACGGCCGACCGGGCACCCGGGTCCAGCAGCAGCAGGTTGGCCGGCTCGCCGGGGGCCAGCGGGCGGCCGTGTCCGTCGAGCCGGCCGATCGCGGCCGGGCGGGCCGACATGCGGTCGGCGACGCCGCGCCAGTCCAGGCGGCCGGTCTCGACCATGGTCTGCACGACCACCGCCAGCGCCTGTTCCAGTCCGAGCATGCCGGGCCGGGCGCTGGCCCACTCGGTCTCCTTGTCCTCCATCGCGTGCGGCGCGTGGTCGGTGGCGACCGCGTCGATCGTCCCGTCGGCCAGCCCGGCCCGCAGCGCCTCGACGTCGGCGTCGGTGCGCAGCGGCGGGTTGACCTTGAACACCGGGTCGTAGCTCTCGGCGCAGGCGTCGGTGAGCAGCAGGTGGTGCGGGGTCACCTCCGCGGTCACCTCGACGCCGCGGGACTTCGCCCAGCGGATGATCTCCACCGACCCGGCCGTGGAGACGTGGCACACGTGCAGCCGGGCGCCGACGTGGCCGGCCAGCAGCACGTCGCGGGCGATGATCGCCTCCTCGGCGGCGGCCGGCCAGCCGGTCAGGCCCAGCCGCGCCGACCGGTCGCCCTCGTGCATCTGCGCGCCGGCGGTCAGCCGCGGCTCCTCGGCGTGCTGGGCGACGACGCCGTCCAGCGCCTTGACGTACTCCAGCGCGCGCCGCATGAGCGCGGGGTCGGCCACGCAGTGCCCGTCGTCGGAGAACACGCGCACGCGGGCGGCGGAGTCGGCCATCGCGCCGAGCTCGGCCAGCCGCTCGCCGGCCAGCCCGACGGTCACCGCCCCCACCGGGACGACGTCGACCAGCCCGGCCTCCTGGCCCAGCCGCCACACCTGCTCGACGACGCCCGCGGTGTCGGCGACCGGGTCGGTGTTGGCCATGGCGTGCACCGCGGTGTACCCGCCGAGCGCGGCGGCGCGGCTGCCGGTCTCCACGGTCTCGGCGTCCTCCCGGCCCGGCTCGCGCAGGTGGGTGTGCAGGTCCACCAGGCCGGGCAGGGCGACCAGGCCGGCCGCCTCCACGACGTCCGCGCCGGGCACCGACAGCGACTGCCCGATCGCGGCGATGCGGCCGTCCTGCACCAGGATGTCGGCGGCGTCCTCGCCGTAGGGCCGGGCCCCGCGGATGAGAACGGTCATGAGGGGGCGCCTCCCAGCAGCAGGTACAGGACGGCCATGCGCACGGAGACCCCGTTGCCGACCTGCTCGACGATCGTGGAGCGGGCGGAGTCGGCCACCTCGGCGGCGATCTCCATCCCGCGGTTCATCGGGCCCGGGTGCATGACGATCGCGTCGTCGGCCAGGGCCGCCATCCGCCGGCCGTCCAGGCCGTAGCGGCGGCTGTACTCGCGGGCGCTGGGGAAGAACGAGGCGTTCATCCGCTCCGCCTGGACCCGCAGCATCATCACCACGTCGGACTTCGGCAGCACGGCGTCCAGGTCGTAGGAGACCTCCGCCGGCCAGCTGCCCACGCCGACCGGCAGCAGCGTCGGTGGGGCCACCAGGGTGACCTCCGCGCCGAGGGTGGACAGCAGCCGGACGTTGGAGCGGGCCACCCGGCTGTGCAGGACGTCGCCCACGACGGCCACCCGCACGCCCTCGAGCCGGCCCAGCCGGTGCCGGATCGTGTAGGCGTCCAGCAGGGCCTGGGTGGGGTGCTCGTGGGTGCCGTCGCCGGCGTTGACCACGCTGCCGCGCACCCAGTTCGCCAGCCGGTGCGGCGCCCCGGAGGCGCTGTGCCGGACGACGACGGCGTCCGACCCCATCGCCTCCAGGGTCAGCGCGGTGTCCTTGAGGCTCTCGCCCTTGGAGACGCTGCTGCCCTTGGCGGAGAAGTTGATGACGTCGGCCGACAGGCGCTTGGCCGCCAGCTCGAAGGAGATGCGGGTGCGGGTGGAGTCCTCGTAGAAGAGGTTCACCACCGTGCGGCCGCGCAGGGTCGGCAGCTTCTTGACCTCGCGGCCGGCCAGCGCCTGCTCGATCTGCGCGGCGGTGTCCAGCACCAGCGTCGCGTCGGCGCGGTCGAGGTCGGCGGCCTCCAGGAGGTGGCGCTTCACTGCTCGCCCTCCTCGTCGATGAGCAGCACCTCGTCGGCGCCGTCCACCTCGGTCAGGTGGACGCGCACCTGCTGGGTGCGCGAGGTGGGCACGTTCTTGCCCACGTAGTCGGCGCGGATCGGCAGCTCGCGGTGGCCGCGGTCGACGAGGACGGCCAGCCGCACCGCGCGCGGCCGCCCCAGGTCGCGCAGCGCGTCGAGCGCGGCCCGCACCGAGCGGCCGGAGTACAGGACGTCGTCGACGAGGACGACGAGGCGGTCGTCGACGCCGGCTTCGGGCAGCGTCGTCGGCTCCAGCGCGCGGACGCCGCGTCTCCGCAGGTCGTCGCGGTAGAGGGTGATGTCGACGGTGCCGACGTCGACCGGCGTCCCGGAGAAGGCCTCGATCCGGGCGGCCAGCCGGCGGGCCAGCGGGGCGCCGCGGGTCGGGATGCCGATGAGGACGACGTCCGAGAGGCCGCCGTCAGAGGACTCGGGGCTCGCGGCCGCGGCGCGCTCGATGACCTGGTGGGCCATCCGGTCGAGGACGCGGGCCACGTCGGCGGCGGAGAGGAGTGCTGCGGCGGACGGACCGGCAGGGGCCGGTGCGGCGTCCAGGGCAGGCTCGGGCGAATCGGCCATGAGGCCTCCTTCCCCGCCTCACTGGACGGGTCGTTAAAGGAGTGGTCGGACCGGGAGCGACGGTACTGCACGACCGGATGTGACCCGCACCGCGGCCCGAGGGGCCACGATGTGGGGCCTCGTCACCCCGGAGGGCTGTCCTGGTGTCGCCGACCCCGCGAGACCAGTACGCTCCGTGACGACAGAACGCCCACGACGACGGACAGTGAGCAGGAAGCGATGAGCACCGACTACTCACGGGCCCTCGGTGCCCGGCTCCGCGCCATCCGCAACCAGCAGGGTCTCAGCCTCCAGGGAGTCGAGGACAAGTCGCACGGCCGCTGGAAGGCCGTCGTCGTCGGTTCCTACGAGCGCGGCGACCGTGCGGTGACCGTGCAGCGGCTCTCCGAGCTGGCGGTCTTCTACGGCGTGCCGGTCTCCGAGCTGCTGCCCGACCCCCGCCCGAGCTCCGCGGTCACCTCGACGACGAAGATCGTGCTGAACCTCGAGTCGCTGGGCTCGCTGCCCGCCGACGAGGCCGGCCCGCTGGCGCGCTACGCCTCGACCATCCAGGCCCAGCGGCACGACTACAACGGCAAGGTCCTCTCCATCCGCGCCGAGGACCTCAAGTCGCTGGCGATCATCTACGACATGAGCCCCGACGAGCTGACCTCCCGGCTCATCGAGTGGGGCGTCCTCTCCCCCGGCATGGAGAGCGTCGTGGGCTTCGGCGGCGACGAGGACGAGGACGAGGTCAACCCCAACTGGGAGCGCCGCCGCACGCCCCGCTGAGGCTGCACCCCACCCTCCTCACCGCTCGCGGGCGGCCTCGGGACGGCCCGGGTACGCGAGAGGCCCCTGACCGGTGCGGTCAGGGGCCTCTCGCGTGTCCGGGCCCGGTCGGGGCCCCGCATTGGGGGATGAGAACTGTCAGCAGGGGGTCCTAGCGTCGGCGCCGTCGCACCGACCACCCGAGGAGCCCCCATGGAGCCGACCGAGCCGGCCACCGTCGTCCTGGACGGGCACCTCGAACGGGCTGCCCGCCGCCGGGCGGCCCTGCGCCGGGTGCAGCGCCGGCAGGCCACGGCCCGGATCAGCGCGATGCTGGCCGCCGCCGGCCCGCCGGTGTGACCCGGCCGGCTCCGCAGGTCAGCTGGTGGGCACCTCGGCGTCGAGGATCGCGCCCAGCACCCCGTTGACGTAGGCCGGCGAGTCGTCGGTCGACAGCGCCCGGGCCAGCTCCACCGCCTCGTCGATGACCACGGCGTCGGGCACGTCGTCGGCCCACAGCAGCTCGAACACCGACATCCGCAGGATCGCGCGGTCGACGTCGGGCAGCCGGTCGATCGACCAGCCCTTGGCGTGCCGGTCGATCAGCTCGTCGATGCGGCCGGAGTGCTCGACCGCCCCCTCCACCAGCCGGACGGCGTGGTCGGGCACCGGCGGCTGGGCGTCGGCCACCCGCTCGCGCAGCAGCGCGAGCGGGTCCGACCCGCGGAGGTCGGCCTCGTAGAGGACGTCGACGGCGCGCTTGCGCGCCTTGGACCGGGCAGCCATCGCCGGACGGGTCGTCAGTTGGCGCGGCCGAGGTACCGGCCGTCGCGGGTGTCGACCTTGAGCTTGTCGCCGGTGTTGACGAACAGCGGCACCTGGATCTGCGCGCCGGTCTCCAGGGTGGCCGGCTTGGTGCCGCCGGTGGAGCGGTCGCCCTGCAGGCCCGGGTCGGTGTGCTGGACCACGAGCTCGAGGGTCACCGGGAGCTCCACGTACAGCGGGCTGCCGTCGTGCACCGCGACGACGACCTCGGTGTTCTCCAGCAGGTAGTCCGCGCCGCCGCCGACGGTCTCGGCCGGCACGTGGATCTGGTCGTAGGTGTCGCCGTCCATGAAGACGTAGTCGGCGCCGTCCTTGTACAGGTAGGTCATCGACCGCTTGTCGACGTTGGCGGTCTCGACCTTGGTGCCGGCGTTGAACGTCTTGTCGACGACCTTGCCCGAGAGCACGTTCTTCAGCGTGGTGCGGACGAACGCGCCGCCCTTGCCCGGCTTGACGTGCTGGAACTCGGTGACGGTCCAGAGCTGGCCGTCGAGGTTGAGGACCATGCCGTTCTTGAGGTCGT
Source organism: Geodermatophilus sp. SYSU D00705 (assembly GCF_054050135.1). NCBI lineage: Bacteria > Bacillati > Actinomycetota > Actinomycetes > Geodermatophilales > Geodermatophilaceae > Geodermatophilus > Geodermatophilus sp. SYSU D00705. The sequence goes on from NZ_JBJGYT010000029.1 coordinate 30,895, forward strand.
TGGTGGTAGCCATCTAGAGGACCAGCAGTTCCTTGCTCGTGAGGGTCAACAACTCGGGCGTGTCATCCGTGACGATCAGGGTGTCCTCGATCCGGACCCCGCCGTGGCCGGGCAGGTAGACGCCCGGCTCCACGGTGACGGCCATGCCGGCGGCCAGCGTACCCGCGCCGAGCTGCCCGATGCCCGGCGCCTCGTGGATCTCCAGCCCCACCCCGTGGCCGAGGCCGTGGGGGAAGTGCTCGCCGTGGCCGGCCGCGGCGATGACGTCGCGGGCCGCCGCGTCGACCGCGACCACGTCGGCGCCGACGGCGAGCGCCGCCCGCCCGGCCGCCTGCGCCGCCGCGACCAGCTCGTAGACCTCGTGCTGCCAGTCGGCCGCGTGCCCGAGGACCAGCGTGCGGGTCATGTCGGAGTGGTACCCGTCGACGGTCGCCCCGAAGTCGAGCTTGAGGAAGTCCCCGGAGCGCAGCTCGGTGGTGTCGGGGCGGTGGTGCGGGATGGCGGAGTTGGCGCCGGTGGCCACGATCGTCTCGAACGACGGGGCCTCGGCGCCCATGGCGAGCATCCGCGCGTCCAGCTCGCGGCCGACCTGCAGCTCGGTCCGGCCCGGGCGCAGCGCGCCCTCCGCCGCCAGCTCGGCCAGCGCGGCGTCGGCCACGGCGCACGCCCGGCGCAGCGCGTCGACCTCGTCGTCGTCCTTGACCGCCCGCTGCGCCTCCACCGCCCGTCGCACGCTGGCCAGCTCGGGCACGGTGCCGCCCGCCGCGGCGTCGGCCAGCACCGACTCCAGCGCGCGCAGCCCGTCGACGGTGAGGTGGTGGCTCTCGTAGCCGATCCGCCCCGCACCGCGCCGGACCGCCTCCCGCGCCAGGGCCGGCACGGTGGCGCGGTCGACCAGCAGCTCGACGTCGGGCACCTGGGTGCCGGCCTGGGTGGTGTAGCGGCCGTCGGTGCCGAACAGGTCCCCGCCGTCGGTGCGCAGCAGCAGGGCGCCGTTGGAGCCGGTGAAGCCGGTCAGGTACCGCACGTTGAGCAGGTCGGTGACCAGGACGGCGTCCAGCCCCTGCTCGGCCGCCGTCGCCCGGAGCCGCTCCCGGCGCTCCCCGTGCCTCACCGCGCCTTCCGTTCGGCTCCGCGGTCGCTCCGCTCCTCGCTCGCAGAGCTCGCTGCGATGCTCACTCCCTGTCGCCTCACCGGTGGCCCCGGGCGACCAGCCACTGCAGCGCCAGCACGTAGCCCTGCACGCCCAGCCCGGCGATCACGCCGTCGGCCACCCGGGAGACGTAGGAGAAGTGCCGGAACTCCTCGCGCCGGTGGATGTTGGTGATGTGCACCTCGACCAGCGGGCCGTTGAGGGTGGCCAGCGCGTCGTGCAGCACGACCGAGGTGTGCGACCAGCCGCCGGGGTTGATCACCACCGGGTCACCGGCGTCGGCCGCGGCGTGCACCCAGCCGAGCAGCTCGCCCTCGGAGTCGGTCTGGCGCACCCGCACCTCGGCGCCCAGCTCCCGGCCGGTGGCCTCCAGCAGCTCCACGAGCTCGGCGTACGTCGTCGTGCCGTACTTCTCCGGCTCGCGCAGCCCGAGCCGGCCGAGGTTGGCCCCGTTGAGCACCTGGATCGTCACGCGTTCTCCCCGTTCGTCGCGTCGGTGGGCCGGGTGGACGACACCGCGGCCCACGCCGCGTCCAGCCACGCCTGGTCCGGGTCGGCCAGGATCCGCGGGTCGCCCAGCCCGTCGAGGACGACGAACCGCAGCGAGGCACCGCGGGCCTTCTTGTCCACCCGCATGACCGACTGGAGCTGCGTCCAGTCGCCGTCGTACCGGGTGGGCAGGCCCATCGCAGCGACCAGCTCGCGGTGCCGGTCGACCTCGGCGCGGGTGAGCAGGCCGGCCTGACCGGCGAGCTCGGCGGCGAAGACCAGGCCGACGGCGACCGCCTCGCCGTGCCGCCAGCCGAAGTCCTCCACCCGCTCGATGGCGTGCCCCAGCGTGTGCCCGTAGTTGAGGAACTCGCGGCGCCCGGTGTCGAAGAGGTCCTCGCCCACCGCGTCCGCCTTGACCTGCACCGCCCGCTCGATGAGCTCGGCGGTGTCACGGCGGCCGGTGGGGTCGGCCTCGAGCAGGTCGAGGATGCTCCCGTCGGCGATGAAGCCGCACTTGACCACCTCGGCGAGGCCGGAGCGGAACTCCGCGTCGGGGAGTCCGGCGAGGACGTCGGTGTCGGCCAGCACCGCGGACGGCGGGTGGAAGGCGCCGACGAGGTTCTTGCCGGCCCCCGTGTTGATGCCGGTCTTGCCGCCGACCGCGGCGTCGACCATGCCGAGCAGGCTGGTGGGCAGGTGGACCACCCGCACGCCGCGGACCCACGTCGCGGCCAGGAAGCCGGCCAGGTCGGTGACCGCTCCCCCGCCGACGCCGACGACCGCGTCGGACCGGGTCAGCCCCAGCCGGCCGAACTCCTCCCAGGCCCCGGCCGCGACCTCGGCGGTCTTGGCGGCCTCCCCGTCGGGGACGACGACCGCCTCCGCGGCCACGCCGGCGGTCTGCAGCGTCTCCACCGCGGCACCGGCCAGGGCGGCCAGCGGCGGGGCGTGGACGACGGCGACCCGCGGCGTGCCGGCGAGCACCAGGGCGAGCTCGGCCTGGGCACCCGGCCCGATGACCACCTCGTAGGGCTTGCCGCCGGGGACGGTCACCCGCCTCACGTTGCCCTCCGTTCGCTCCTGCGGGGCGCTCCGCTCCTCGCCCGTTCCTCGCTGCGGTGCCGACGCCCGTGCCCGCTCACGGCGTCGTCCCGGCGCGCAGGGCCGCCGCCACGTCGGCGATCACGTCACCGGGCTCGCGGCCGCCGGTGGGCACCGTGAGCGTGGCGACCTCGGCGTACAGCGGGGCACGCGCCAGCAGGAGGTTGCGCAGCGTGGCCCTCGGGTTCATGCCGAGCACCGGCCGGTCGCGCCCGAGCCCGACGCGCTGGGCGGCCGAGGCCAGGTCGATGTCGAGCCAGACGACGGTGCCGCCGGAGCGGGTGTAGTCGACCAGCAGCGCCCGCGTGGCGGCGCTGAGCACGGCGCCGCCACCGAGGGCCAGGACACCGGAGTGGGCGCCCAGCGCACGGGCCACCGCCTGCTCCTCCAGGGAGCGGAAGAACGGCTCGCCGCGCTCGACGAACAGGTCGGCCACGGTCTGACCGGTGACGTCCTCGATGTCGGCGTCGGTGTCGCGGAACGGGACGCCGAGCAGCTCCGCGACGGCGGTGCCGACCGTCGTCTTGCCCGACGACGGCGGCCCGACCAGGACCAGGACCGGCCGGCTCATCGGATGGCCAGGTTCTCGAGGTAGGCCTGCGCGTTGCGGCGGGTCTCGGGCACCGAGTCGCCGCCGAACTTCTCCAGGGCCGCGTCGGCCAGCACGAGGGCGACCATCGCCTCCATGACGACGGCCCCGCGGGGCACCGCGCACGCGTCGCTGCGCTGGTTGATGGCGACCGCGGGCTCGCCGGTGGCGACGTCGACGGTGGCCAGCGCGCGCGGCACCGTGGAGATCGGCTTCATCGCCGCGCGGACGCGCAGCACCTCGCCGTTGGTCATGCCGCCCTCGATGCCGCCGGCGCGGTCGGTCGTCCGCTGCACGCGGCCGTCGGCCAGGACGATCTCGTCGTGGGCCACCGACCCGCGGCGGCGGGCGGTCTCCAGCCCGTCGCCGACCTCGACGGCCTTGACCGACTGCACGCCCATGAGGGCGCCGGCCAGCCGGGAGTCCAGCCGGCGGTCCCAGTGCACGTGGCTGCCCAGGCCCGGCGGCAGCCCGTGGACGACGACCTCGATGACCCCGCCCAGGGTGTCGCCGTTCTTCCGGGCGTCGTCGACCTCGGCGACCATGAGCTCGCTGGTCGCCGGGTCGGCGCAGCGCACCGGGTCCTCGTCGATGCGCGGGTTGTCCTGCGGGCCGGGGACGATGCCGTCGGGCACGGTGACCGGCCCGATGCCCACGACGTGGCTGACCACCTCGACGTCCAGCACCTGACGGAGGAACGCGCGGGCGACGGCGCCGAGCGCGACCCGGGCCGCGGTCTCCCGGGCGCTGGCGCGCTCCAGGACGGGGCGGGCGTCGTCGAAGCCGTACTTCTGCATGCCGGCGAGGTCGGCGTGCCCGGGGCGCGGCCGGGTGAGCGGCGCGTTGCGGGCCTGGCCGGCCAGCACCTCGGGGTCGACCGGGTCGGCGGACATGACCGTCGTCCACTTCGGCCACTCGGTGTTGCCCACCTGGACGGCGATCGGGCCGCCCTGGGTGATCCCGTGCCGGACCCCGCCGGTCAGGGTGACGACGTCCTGCTCGAAGGACATCCGGGCGCCGCGGCCGTGGCCGAGCCGACGCCGGGCCAGGTCGACGTCGAGGTCGGAGGTCTGCACCCGCACGCCGGCGGGCAGGCCCTCGAGGATGGCGGTGAGCTGCTGGCCGTGCGACTCACCGGCGGTCAGCCAGCGCAACATGCCCCGGATTCTGCCAGCCTCCGGTCCCGGGCCCGTCACGCCACCGGGAGTGGGCCCTCCAGAGCCAGCGCGAGCACCGCACCCACGAGCAACGGCGGGCCGAACGGCAGGGCGGTGCGCCACCCGGCCCGGCCGGTGGCCAGCAGGACGAGGGAGAGGACCGCCCCGGTGAGCAGCCCGAGGAACACACCGGCCAGCAGCGCACCCCAGCCCACCCAGCCGAGCACCAGCCCGAGCAGGCCCAGCAGCTTCACGTCGCCGTAGCCGAGCCCCTGCGGGGAGACCAGGGCGCCCAGCGCCGCCAGCCCGAACGCCGCCCCGGCGGCGAGCACCGCCCGCAGCAGCTCCGGCCAGGTCCCCAGCACCGCGGCGTCCACCAGGAGTGCCCCGGCGACGGCGACCCCGGCCGGGAAGGTGACCCGGTCGGGCAGCCGGTGCACGGCGAGGTCGACCGCGGCCAGCACCACCCCGGCCGCCGCGGCCCACCCGAACGCCACGGTGGCCGGGCGCAGCCCGCCGAGGGCCAGTGCGCCGGACAGCGCGACCGCGAGCACGGCGGTGGTCGTGAGCGCCCGCGCCGCGGACGCCGGGGCCGGATCGTCGCGCCGGGCCAGCCGGACCGACACGCGGGCCAGCCACGGCCCCAGCAGGACGGCGGCCACGACCGCGACACCGGCGACCGCGGCCGGGGGGAGCGGTGCCGGCACCGGCGTCAGCGGGCGTGCAGGGCCGCGCGCATGGCCTCGATCGGCGCCGGCTGCCCGGTCATCAGCTCGACCTGCACGGTGGCCTGCCAGAACAGGACGTCCAGGCCGCCGACGACGGTGCCCCCGGCGTCGGTGACCGCGGTGGCCAGCGGCGTCGGCCACGGGTCGTAGAGCACGTCGAGGACGGTCTGGTCGGCCTGCCACGGCAGCGCGGCCACGTCCGGCTGCCCGCCCACCGGGACGGTGCTCACCACCGTGGTCGCGTCCACCACCGCCTCCCGCAGCGACACCACCGTCGTCGGCACGGCGAGGGTGTCCAGCACCCGCAGCAGGTCCGCGGCACGGGAGGGGTCGCGGACGACGACGTCCACGTGCCGGGCGCCGAGAGAGGACAGCGCGACCGCGGCGGCCGCGGCCGTGCCACCCGCGCCGAGGATCGCCGCCCGGTCCACCTCGTCGACCCCGGCCAGCTGCAGGGCCATCCCGATGCCGGTGACGTCGGTGTTCTCCGCGCGCCACCCCTGGTCGGTGCGGACGAGCGTGTTGGCCGCGTGCAGCAGCCGCGGCAGCGGCTCGACGACGTCGGCGACCTCGACCGCGGCCTGCTTGCACGGCATGGTCACCGAGAAGCCGCGCCACTCCTCACCGAGGCCGGCCAGCAGCACCGGGAGGTCCTCGGCGCCGACGTCCAGGGCGTCGTAGGTCCAGTCGGTCAGGCCCAGCGCGGCGTAGGCCGCCCGGTGCAGCAGCGGGGACAACGAGTGCCCCACCGGACGGCCGAGCACGGCCGCCCGCCGCAGACCGACCGCCGTGCCCGCGTCGGGCCCGTCAGCCACCGCAGCCGAGGCCGGCCGCGGCGCACCGCTCCCGGGCGGCCATGAACTCCGAGTAGTCGGCGGTGAAGAAGTGCCGTCCGTCGTCGGACTCCAGCACGTAGTACAGGAGGTCGCCGGTGGTCGGCGCCAGCGCCGCCTCGAGGCTGGCCTCGCCGGGCGAGCTGATCGCCGTGGCCGGCAGCCCGGCCCGCGTGCGCGTGTTGTACGGGCTGTCGGTCTGCAGGTCGGTGACGGTGAGGTCGTTGCCGTTCTTGCCCAGGCCGTAGGCCAAGGTGGCGTCGATGCCGAGCGGGATGCCCTGGCCGAGGCGGTTGTAGACCACCTGGGCCACGTCGGGCCGCTCCTGGTCGAGCCGGGTCTCCGACTGCACCATGGAGGCCACCGTGACGACGTCGTACACCGACCGGCCGGCCGCGGCGGCCCGCTGCTCCAGCTGGATCGCGGTGGCGGTCTCGGTGAAGCGCGAGACCATGGCCCGGAGCATGGTGACCGGGGTGTCGTCGGGCTGGAAGTCGTAGGTGGCCGGGAAGAGGAAGCCCTCGAGCTGGCCGTTGGCGTAGGCCGGCAGGCCGAGCGCGGCGGGGTCGGCGGCCGCGGCCTGCAGCTCCTCGACCGGCTTCTGGGTGCCCTCGGAGAGCCGCTGCAGGATCTGCTGCACGGTGAAGCCCTCGGGGATGGTGACCCGGGCGAACAGCCGGGTGGCCGGGTCGAGCAGCAGGTCCAGGGCGGCCTGGCCGCTCATCTGCTGGCGCATCGCGTACACGCCGGGCTGGATCCCGGTGGCGGCCGGCTCCAGCTCGGCGGCGTCGACGAACGGCCCGACGGAGGCGATGACGCCCGCGGACTCGAGCGTGCGGCCGATGTCGCTGAGGGTGTCGCCGACGGCGATGCGGATCTGCACCTCGCCGCTGCCCTGGCCGACGAAGTCCTCGCTGGGCGGGTTCACCAGGTTGATCAGCGCCTTGCCGCCGAGGACGATCCCGCCGACCAGGCCGGCGAGCACCACCAGGGAGAGGACGACGGCCACCGGGCTGCGCCGGCGACGCCTGCGCCTGGACGGTTCGTCACCGCCGTCGGCACGGCGCCGGGAACCGCGCGGCTCCTCACCGGAGGCGCCGAGCACCTCCAGGCCGCCGGTGGCTTCGCTGTCGTCGGGGTCGTCGTCCCAGGCGAACGCGTCGGCGTCGCGGTCGACGTCGGGGCGCTCACCGGGGACGCCGGGCTGGCTGCCCACGGGCTGGGCCACGGTCTGGGCGTCGTCGGGGTGGACGTCGGTGCGCCGCTGGAGGCGGGACCAGGTGCCGGCGGGCCGCGGCGGGAGGCCGGGCAGCGGCGCCGACGGGTGCGTGCCGCCCTGGGAGCCGCCGGCGGGCGGGGTGGGGAGGCCGCCGGCCTCGGCGCGGGGCATCAGCGGCCCGGTGCTGCGGCCGTCGTCGGCGCGGCGTCCGCGGGCGCCCGCGTAGGGGGCGGCGCCGGCGGACCCGAGCCGGGCGTCGACGCGGTACGGGTCCGGCGCGGGCGTGCCGGCCGGGTGCTGGTCGGTCGCCTGACGGGGCATGGAGGCCATCCACGCGGTGGCCGGGACCCCGCTGGGGTGGTCCGCCGAGTGCCGACCCCGCCGCGCGGACGGGGTCGGATCGCTCACGGGCGCTCCCGCTGGGCGTCCAGATAGGCCTGGAGGATGACCACGGCGGCGGCCTGGTCGATCACCGGGCGCTGCTGCCGGCTGTCGAGGCCGTTCGCCCGGAGGGAACTGGCTGCAGTCACGGTGGAGAGCCTTTCGTCGACGAGGTGCACGGGCACGGGCCCGATGCGCCCGGCGAGTGCCCGAGAGTAGGCGCGCGCCTCCTTCGCCGAGGCGCCCGACGCACCCGAGAGGTGTCTCGGCTCCCCCACGATCACCTCTGTCACCTCGTGTTCCGCCACGAGGGCCGCGATGTGGTCCAGGTCGGACTCGTCGCGGGCCCGCCGCACCGTCTCCAGGGGGCTGGCCAGCGTGCCGGTGGGGTCCGACAGCGCCACGCCGACCCGCACCGAGCCGACGTCGATGCCCAGCCGGCGGCCCTGCTTCGGGCGCCGCGGCGGGATCGGCAGCCCACCGGGCAGGCCGCCGGAGAGGTCGATCTGGCTGGTCTCGTGCCGCACCGGCGGGAACCCGGCGGACAGGTCGATCGCCTCGGTGCGGTGCTGGACCGGCGGGGGCGGGGCGGCGGGGCGCTGCCGGGTGGGCGGCGGCACCGCCGGGCGGCTCACCCGGCGCTCGCCCACCGGACCGGTCTCGTCGGGGCGCTGCTCAGGCACCTCGGTCACCTCCCTGCGGCGGTCGCGACCGCCTGTTCGCCGGTCTGGAGGGCCGCGGGGATGCCGGCGGGCTCGGTCCCGCCCCCCTGGGCCACGTCTGTCTTGCCGCCGCCCCGGCCACCGACCGGGGCCGCCGCCGCGCGCAGCACGTCGTTCGCCGACAGCCCGCGCTCCTGTGCGGCCGGGTTGAGGGCCGCCACGAGAGCCACCTTGCCCCCCGACTCCGACGCGAGCAACACCACGGCCGGCCTGTCGCCGGGCAGCCGGCCACGGACGTCGAGGGCCAGCGTGCGCAGGTCCCCGCCGCCCAGGCCCGCCGGCGAGCCGGTGACCACCGCGATCCCGCCGACGTCCCGCGCACCGGCGGCCAGCTCCCCGGCCGCGGCGAGGGTCTGCTGGGCGCGCAGCTCGGCGAGCTCCTTGTCGACGTCGCGCAGCCGGGCCAGCATGCCGCTGACCCGCTCGGTCAGGCCGTCGGTGGGGGTCTTGAGCAGGTCGGCGAGCTGGCGGACGAGGTCCCGCTCGCGGGCCAGGTAGCGGAAGCCCTCCAGGCCCACGACCGCCTCCACGCGCCGGGAGCCGGAGCCGACCGACGACTCGCCGGTCAGGGCGAGCGTGCCGATCTGGGCGCTGCCCTGCACGTGCGTGCCACCGCACAGCTCCCGTGACCACGGGCCGCCGATCTCCACCACGCGGACCTGTTCGCCGTAGGTCTCCCCGAACAGGGCCAGGGCGCCGATGGCGCGGGCCTCGGGCAGCGTCATGAAGTTCGCGCTCACCTTGTGGTCGGCGCGCACCGCGGCGTTGGCGACGTCCTCGATGTCGTGCCGCTGCTGCGCGGTGAGCGCGCCCTGCCAGGCGAAGTCCAGCCGCAGGTAGCCGGGCCGGTTGTACGAGCCGGACTGCAGCGCCTGCGGGCCGAGCACCTGGCGCAGCGCGGCGTGCACCACGTGCGTGCCCGAGTGCGCCTGGCAGGCCGACAGCCGCCACTCGCGGTCCACCTCGGCCACGATCTCGGCGCCCTCGCGCAGCTGGCCCTCCAGCACCCGCACCTGGTGGGCGACCAGGCCCTTGACCGGGCGCTGCACGTCGAGCACCTCGGCGCGGCCGCCGTCCCAGGTCAGGGTGCCCGCGTCGGCGACCTGGCCGCCGGACTCGGCGTAGAACGGCGTGCGGTCGAGGACGACGCGGGTGATCTCGCCCGGCCCGGCCGGGGCGCTCTCCCCCGCCTCGTCGTCGGCGAGCTCGGAGACCACCCCGAGCACGCGGGAGTCGGTCCGCAGGGTGTCGTAGGCCCGCCAGTCGGTGGGGCCGTGGTCGGCGAGCAGCCGGCGGTAGGCCAGGACGTCGACCGAGCCGGTCTTCTTGGCGCGGGCGTCGGCGCGGGCGCGGTCCCGCTGCTGCTGCATGAGCGCGCGGAAGCCGTCCTCGTCGACGGTCACGCCCTGCTCGGCGGCCATCTCGAGGGTGACGTCGATGGGGAACCCGTAGGTGTCGTGCAGGGAGAAGGCCTGCTCACCCGAGAGCGTGGCGGCCCCGGCCCGCTTGGCGCCGGCCACGGCGGTGTCGAACAGCGTGGTGCCGGCGGTGAGGGTGCGCCGGAACGCCTCCTCCTCGGCGTAGGCGACGCTGGAGATGCGGGCGAAGTCGGTCTCCAGCTCCGGGTAGCTGGCCTTCATCGCGTCCCGGGAGACCGGCAGCAGCTCGGGCAGGGTGGCCTCGTCGACGCCGAGCAGCTTCATCGAGCGGACGGCGCGGCGCAGCAGGCGGCGCAGGATGTACCCGCGACCCTCGTTGCCGGGCGTGACGCCGTCGCCGATGAGCATCAGGCCGCTGCGCACGTGGTCGGCGACCACGCGCAGCCGGACGTCGTCCTCGTGCGCGCGCCCGTAGTCGACCCCGGCGAGGTCGGCGGCGCGGCGCAGCACCGGGGACACCTCGTCGATCTCGTACAGGTTGTTCACGCCCTGGAGCAGGTAGGCCACCCGCTCCAGGCCCATGCCGGTGTCGATGTTCTTGCGCGGCAGGTCGCCGACGATCCGGAACTCCTCCTTGCTCCGGACGTCGGCGAGCTCGTACTGCATGAACACGAGGTTCCAGATCTCGAGGAACCTGTCCTCGTCGACGACCGGACCGCCGTCCTGGCCGTGCTCCGGCCCGCGGTCGTAGTAGATCTCGCTGCACGGACCGCCGGGACCCGGCTGGCCGGTGTGCCAGTAGTTGTCCTTGTAGCCGCGGCGCTGGATCCGCTCCTCGGGCAGGCCCGCGATGCGCCGCCATGCGTCGGCGGCCTCGTCGTCGTCGTGGAAGACGGTGACCCAGATCCGCTCCGGGTCGAAGCCGAGCCCACCGGCGTCCACTGACCCGGTGACCAGCTCCCAGGCGTGCTGGATGGCCCCTTCCTTGAAGTAGTCGCCGAAGGAGAAGTTGCCGTTCATCTGGAAGAACGTGCCGTGGCGGGTGGTCTTGCCCACCTCCTCGATGTCGAGGGTGCGCACGCACTTCTGCACGCTGGTGGCCCGCGGGTAGGGCGCGGGCTCCCGGCCGGTCAGGTACGGGATGAACGGCACCATGCCGGCCACCGTGAACAGCAGCGACGGGTCGGGCGAGACCAGCGAGGCGCTGGGCACGACGGTGTGGCCGCGGGAGGCGAAGTGCTCCAGGAAGCGGCGGCGGATCTCGGCGGTCTGCATGGTCCTACTCGTGGGTCTGGAGGCGGGCGGAGCGGCGTCCTCCCGCGGGTGGTGAGGGGTCAGCGGTCGGTCGGGCGGACGGCGTGCCGGCCGGGCAGCTGCACCTGCTCCCCGGTGGGGAGCGGGGCGTCCAGACCGGTGCCGGTGCGCAGCTCCTGCTCCCGCTCGGCGGCGGCGGCGCGCACGTCGGCCCCGAACTCGCCGATCGCGTCGGCGAGGTCGCGCAGCCCCTCCACGAGCGCGCCGGCGATGCCCTGCGGGGTCATCTTCTCGGCGGCCCGGGACAGCTTGCGGACGACGAGCGCACCGATGGTGATGCCCATGGCCAGCCAGAACAACCGGCGCATCAGGCGGCCCGCCGGGCGGCGCGGCGGGCGCGGCGCTCGTCCTTGTCGCGGCGGGCGGCGTCGGCCAGGGCCTGCCCCTCCCGCTTCTTCTTGGCGGCGCTGCGGACGCCGTAGCTGAAGGCGGCGACCTTGATCAGCGGGCTGCCCAGGGTGGCGGCGACCACGCTGCTCAGCGCCGCCACGTTGCTGGAGACGTTCGCGGCGTTGCCGGTGATGTCGTCGACCCGCTCGAGGTTGCTGTTGACGTGCGCGACCGTGGTCGAGGCCTGGCTCAGGATCGGCCCGCTCTGCTCCCGCGTCTGGCGGATGGTCAGCGTCGCCTCGTCCAGCGTGCGACCCAGCTTGAGGATCGGGACGGCGAGCAGCACCACCAGCAGCACCAGGGCCAGCGCTGCGATCAATCCGGCCCACTCTCCTGCGGACACGCGGGATCTCCTGTTCCTCGTCGGCTCCTGCCCCCACCCGCCGGTACGCACCGGTGGGCGTCGGCCCGGCGTGGTCACAGTAGTCGCGGGCGCCGACGCCCGTCCGTCCCCCGCCGGGACCTCAGCGGCCGCGACGGACGATCGCCCGCAGCTTGGCCAGCCGCGCCGCGATCGGGCCCTCGGCGCCACGGTTGGTCGGGCGGTAGTAGTCGCGGCCGACCAGCGCGTCGGGGGGGTACTGCTGCGGGACGATCCCGTCGGGCGCGTCGTGCGGGTAGCGGTAGGTCGAGCCGTGCCCCAGCTTCTTGGCCCCGGCGTAGTGGGCGTCGCGCAGCCCGGGCGGCACCGGCCCGGCCAGCCCCGCCCGCACGTCGGCCGTGGACTCGCCGATCGCGACGGTCAGGGCGTTGGACTTCGGCGCGGTGGCCAGGTGTGCGACGGCCTGCGAGAGCGGGAAGTGCCCCTCGGGCATGCCGATGAAGGCCACCGCGTCGGCGGCGGCGACCGCGGTGAGCAGCGCCGTGGGGTCGGCCATGCCGATGTCCTCGCTGGCGGAGATGACCAGCCGGCGGGCGATGAAGCGGGGGTCCTCCCCCGCCTCGACCATGCGCGCCAGGTAGTGCATCGCGGCGTCGACGTCGCTGCCGCGGATCGACTTGATCAGCGCGCTGGCGACGTCGTAGTGCTGGTCACCCTGCCGGTCGTAGCGGACCGCGGCCTGCGCGACCGCCGTCTCCAGCGTCTGCAGGTCGATCTCGGCCGCGCCCGCCGCCACCGCGGCGCCGGCGCCGGACTCCAGCGCGGTGAGCGCCTTGCGCCCGTCCCCGCCGGCGATGCGGACCAGGTGCTCCTCGGCCTCCTGGCTCAGCGTGACGGCGCCGTCCAGCCCGCGGTCGCTGGTCAGCGCCCGGCGCAGCAGCGTGCGGACGTCGTCGTCGGACAGCGGCTGCAGGGCGAGGACCAGGGAGCGGGACAGCAGCGGGCTCACCACGGAGAAGAACGGGTTCTCCGTGGTGGCGGCGATGAGGCTGACGATCCGGTCCTCGACGGCCGACAGCAGGCTGTCCTGCTGGGTCTTGGAGAAGCGGTGCACCTCGTCGATGAACAGCACGGTGCGCCGTCCGGCGTAGGTGAGCTCCCGCTTGGCGCCGGCGATGACCGCGCGGACCTCCTTGACCCCGGCGTCCAGCGCCGACAGCTGCACGAACTGCCGCTTGGTGGCCAGCGAGATGACGTGCGCCAGGGTGGTCTTGCCGGTGCCGGGCGGGCCGTAGAGGACCAGCGACATCGGCTCGTCGGCCTCGACCAGCCGGCGCAGCGGCGAGCGCGGGCCCAGCAGGTGCTGCTGGCCGACGACCTCGTCCAACGAGCGCGGCCGCATCCGGACCGCCAGCGGGGCACCGGGGTCGACCGCCGCCGCACCCTCGACCTCGGGCTCGTCGAACAGCGAACTCACGGCGTCCTCGGTTCGCTCCCGCGGGTCGCTCCGCTCCTCGGTCGCCGGCGCTCCCTCTCGGGCTTCCGCCCCTGTCCGCTCACGCTTGCGAACGCTACCCGCGGGGCACGACACCCCCGTGCAGCAACGACGCATCGGGGACACCACCGTCGGCGCCATCGGGCTCGGGGCGATGCCCCTGTCGACCAAGGAGGGCCGGCCCTCACCGGAGGACGCGGAGGCGGTGGTGCACGCCGCGCTCGACGCCGGGGTGACCCTCATCGACACCGCCGACGCCTACGCCCGCGACGAGGCGGAGTTCGGCCACAACGAGTCGCTGGTCGCCGCGGCGCTGGCCTCCTACGGGCCTGGCGCCGGGGACGTCCTCGTGGCCACCAAGGGCGGCCACACCCGCCGTGGCACCGACTGGGAACTCGACGGGACGCCGGGGTACCTGCGCAAGGCCTGCGAGGGGTCGCTGCGGCGGCTGGGGGTGGACGCGATCGGGCTGTACCAGTTCCACCGTCCCGACCCGGCGACGCCGTGGGAGGAGACGATGGGGGCGCTGCGGTCGCTGGCCGACGACGGCCTGGTGCGGATGGTGGGCATCTCCAACGCCGACATCGCGCAGATCGACGTCGCCCGCTCGATCATCGGGCCGGCGCTGGTGAGCGTGCAGAACCAGTTCTCCCCCGGCTGGCGCCACTCCGCCGACGAGCTGGCGCACTGCGCGGCCCACGGGCTGGCCTTCCTGCCGTGGAGCCCCTTCGGCGGGGTGTCGGCGGCCGGCTCGCTCGACGCCACCGCGCCGGCGTTCGCCGAGGTCGCCGAGGAGCTGGGCGTCTCGGTGTACCGCGTGACCGTGGCGTGGCACCTCGCGCAGTCCGAGGCGGTCATCCCGATCCCGGGCGCGTCGCGGCCGGCGTCCATCGTCGACTCCGCGGCGGCCGCCGACCTCCGGTTGACCGCCGACCAGCTGGCCCGCCTGGACGCCTGACCCCGGCTGCCACCGCTACGCCGACCGACCGACCGACCGCCCTCCGCCCGCCCTCCTTCCTCCGCCCGCTCTCCTTCCTCCGACCGCCCTCCTTCCTCCGACCGCTCTCGGCTGCCCGCCCGCTCTCCTCCCTCCCGCTCCGGGCCGAGTGAGCAGTTGTGGTCGCCGACCCGCGGAGACACGCCGCACCGAGCGACCACGACTGCTCACTCGGCCGGATCCACAGCGGACCCGGCTGTCCACGGATGCCGCCGGCGCCCACGCGCAGCCGGACGACGACCCGACCGTGGCCGGGTGGCCGACCACGACCTCCCGCCGACGTACACCCGCACCCAGGCCCGCGAGGCAGGAATGACCCGCGCGCAGCTCAGGGACGACGGCGTCCGGGTCTCGCGGGGCGCGTACGTCTCCCGGTCCGTCCGGCTGTCGGTGTACACCGCATCGACCGCCGTCCTGCCCCTGCTGCCCGCGGGCACGGCCGTGTCGCACCGCACGGCGGCAGCGCTGCTCGGTGCGCCGGTGCCGGCCGACTGGCCCCTCGAGGTGGTCGTGCCCGTGGGCTCGTACCGGCCCCGCCGCCGGCGACTGCGGGTGCACGTCCGCGACCTGGCGCCCGGAGACGTCATCCGCCACCTCGGACTGCCGGTCACCAGTGGGCCGCAGACGTGGCTCGATCTCGCCGCGGTCCTGCCGCCCGACCGGCTCGTCGCGGCGGGCGACGCCCTCTACCGGGCCGGGCACCTCGACGACGGGTCGCTGCGGCAGCGGCTCGAGCGCGCGGACGGGGTCCGTGGGGTCGTGCGGGCCCGGGAGTGGGCGCCGTTCCTGTCGCCCCTCGCGATGTCGCCCCCCGAGAGCCTCGTCCGCTGCTGGTTCATCGAGGCCGGCCTCCCACACCCTCTACCTCAGGTGGAGATCGAGGATCACTTCGGCCGGGTCGTCGCCCACGCGGACCTCGGCTGGCCGGAGTGGAAGGTCGCCGTCGAGTACGAGGGCCGGCAGCACGCCGAGCCGGGACGGTTCGGCAGCGACATCGACCGGTACTCGCTCATGGCCGCCGACGGCTGGCTCGTGGTCCGGTTCGGCGCGCTCCACCTGCGGCAGCGGGACGTGGTGGTGGACCGCGCCGCCCGCGCCCTGCGCAGCCGCGGCGCCCGGTGGTGAGTCCGAGTGAGCAGTTGTGGTCGCCGACCCGCGACGACCCGCCGCGGCGGGCGACCACAACTGCTCACTCGGCGGCGCGAGCAGGCCGCAGCCCGCGGACGGGCGCGGGCGAGGCGCCGACGTCAGCGGCCGAGGACCTCGCGGAGCGCGGCCAGCACCAGGGCCACCGTGTCGGGCCGGGCGTTCTGGCCCATGAGGCCGATCCGCCAGACCGATGCCGCGTAGGCGCCGACGCCGCCGCCGATCTCCAGGTCGTAGCGCTCCAGCAGCTCCTTGCGCACCGCCGCGGAGTCCACGCCCTCGGGCGCGCGGACGGTGGTCAGCTCTGGCAGCCGGTACCCCTCGGCGGCGAAGAGCTCCAGGCCCATCTCCTGCAGACCCGCGTGCAGCAGCCGGCCGGCCTCGGCGTGCCGGGCGTGGACGGCGTCCAGCCCCTCCTCGAGGATGCGGCCCAGGCCGGCGTGCAGCGACACGACCATGCCGGTCGGCGCGGTGTGGTGGTAGGTGCGCCCGCCGGAGCCGGCCGCCTCCCCCGCGTAGCCGCCGAGCATGCCGAGGTCGAGGTACCAGCTGCGCGGCTTCTCGATGCGCCGCTCCCAGGCGCGGTCGTTGATGGTGAACGGGGCCAGGCCCGGCGCGACGCCCAGGCACTTCTGCGAGCCGGAGTAGGCGAGGTCGACGCCCCACTCGTCCAGCTGCACGGGGATGCCGCCCAGCGACGTGACGCAGTCGGCCAGCAGCAGCGCGTCACCCTTGCCCGCGGCCAGGGGCGCCAGGTCCGAGCGCACCCCGGTGGAGGTCTCGGCGTGGACGGCGGCGATCAGCTTCGGCGACGGGTGGGCGGCCAGCACCCGGTCGACGTCGACCGGCTGCCCCCACTCGTGGTCCACCCGCACCACCTCGGCGCCGCACCGCGCGGCGACGTCGACCATCCGCTCGCCGAACAGGCCGTTGACCGCCACGACGACGACGTCGCCCGGGCCCACGGTGTTGACGAACGAGGCCTCCATGCCCGCAGACCCGGTCGCCGACAGCGGCAGGGTCCGCCGGTTCGTCGTCCCGAAGACCTGCCGCAGCCGGTCGGAGGTCTCGTCGAGGATGCCCAGGAAGACCGGGTCGAGGTGCCCCAGCAACGGCTGGGCCAGGGCGACCGTCGCCTCCGGGTACGGGTTGGAGGGGCCGGGACCGAGCAGGGTGCGGGCACGCAGCGGCATGCCCGCAACCTACCGGCGGGCCGTGACCTGCGTTACGGCCGGATGGCGACCCCGGTCGACGTCGGCCCCGGGGCACCCGGCTCGGCGGGCAGCGCCGACTCCTCCGGCACGGCGTCGATGCCGGCCTCCTTGCGCTGCGCCTCGGTGATCGGCGTCGGCGCGCCGGTGAGCGGGTCGAACCCGGCACCGGTCTTTGGGAAGGCGATCACCTCGCGGATCGAGTCGACGCCGGCCAGCAGCGCGGTCAGCCGGTCCCAGCCGAGCGCGGCCCCGGCGTGCGGCGGCGGGCCGTAGGCGAAGGCCTCGAGGAAGAAGCCGAAGCGCTCGCGGGCCTCCTCGCGGGACATGCCGAGGGTCTCGAACACCCGCTCCTGCAGCTCGGCGTCGTGGATACGCACCGACCCGCTGGCCAGCTCGTTGCCGTTGACCACCAGGTCGTAGGCGTCGGACAGCGCGTTCGCCTTGTCCTCGGCGAACCGCTCCCGCCACTCCGGCGTGGGCGAGGTGAACGGGTGGTGCATGAACGTCCACTCGCCGTCCTCGGTCTCCTCGAACATCGGGAAGTCGACGACGAACAGGAACGACCAGGAGCCCGGCTCGATGAGCTCCAGCCGGCGGGCGATCTCGTTGCGGGCCGCACCCAGCAGTTCCTGCGAGGGGCGGCGGGCGCCGGCGGCGAAGAAGACGCAGTCCCCGGGCTGCGCGCCCACGGCCGCCACGAGGCCCTCGCGCTCGGCGTCGGAGATGTTCTTGGCCACCGGGCCGCCGAGGGTGCCGTCCTCGGCGATGGTCACGTAGGCGAGCCCACGGGCACCGCGGGACTTCGCCCAGTCCTGCCAGGCGTCGAACGCCCGCCGCGGCTGCGACCCGCCACCGGGCATGACCACGGCTCCCACGTACGGCGCCTGGAAGACGCGGAACGGCGTCTGCGCGAAGTACGACGTCAGCTCGGTGAGCTCGATGTCGAACCGCAGGTCGGGCTTGTCCGAGCCGAACCGGTCCATCGCCTCGCGGTAGCTCATCCGCGGGATCTCCGGCACCTCGTAGCCGGCCAGCTCCCGCCACAGCGCCCGGACGACGTCCTCGGCGACGGCCAGGACGTCGTCGCGCTCGACGAAGCTCATCTCGAAGTCCAGCTGGGTGAACTCCGGCTGCCGGTCGGCGCGGAAGTCCTCGTCCCGGAAGCAGCGGGCGATCTGGTAGTAGCGCTCCAGCCCGCCGATCATCAGCAGCTGCTTGAACAGCTGCGGCGACTGCGGCAGCGCGTACCAGTTGCCCGGCTGCAGCCGCACCGGGACGACGAAGTCGCGAGCCCCCTCCGGCGTCGAGCGGGTGAGGTTGGGCGTCTCGACCTCGACGAAGCCGTGCTGCGCCATGACGCCGCGGGCGATCCGGCTGATCTCGCTGCGCAGCCGGATGGTGCGGGCCGGGCCCTGGCGCCGCAGGTCCAGGTAGCGGTACCGGTAGCGGACGTCGTCGGACGCCGCCTGGTCGGTCTCGATCGGGAACGGCAGCGGCGCGGACGCCGACAGCACCCGCAGCTCGGCCGCGGCCACCTCGATCTCGCCGGTGGGCAGCTCCGGGTTCTCGTTGCCCTCCGGCCGCCGGCGCACCTCACCGGTCACCAGCACGCAGAACTCGTTGCGGAGGGCGTGCGCCTCCTCCTCGCGGACGACGACCTGCACGTAGCCGGAGGCGTCCCGCAGGTCGACGAAGACGACGCCGCCGTGGTCGCGGCGGCGGGCGACCCAGCCGGCGAGGGTGACGGTGGAACCGGCGTCGGACGCGCGCAGCGTGCCGGCGTCGTGGGTGCGGAGCACTGGAGAGCCTTTCGGGGAGTCGTCGTCACCAGCGGCCGTGGACGTGGGCGCGGATGCGCTCGTCGTAGAGCCGCTCGAGGTCGGTGAGGTCGGAGTCTGTCAGCGGGGGCAGGTCGGCCGCCTCCGCGTTGCTGCGTGCCTGCGCGACGGTGCGCGCGCCCGGGATCACCGACGTGACGCCCGGCTGCTGGACGACCCAGCGCAGGGCGACGGCGCTGGGCACCCGGTCGCCGCAGATCTCGACGAACTCGCGGGCGGCGGCGACGCCGACCTCGTAGGGCACCCCGGCGAAGGTCTCCCCCACGTCGAAGGCCTCGCCGTGCCGGTTGAAGTTCCGGTGGTCGTCGGGCGCGAACGTCGTCGACTCGGTGAACCGGCCCGACAGCAGGCCGCTGGCCAGCGGGACCCGGGCCAGGATGCCGACCTGCGCCTTGGCCGCGGCCGGCAGCAGCTCCTCCAGCGGCTTGCGCCGGAAGACGTTGAGGATCACCTGGACGGTCGCGACGCCGGGGTGCTCCAGCGCGGTCAGCCCCTCGGCGACGGTCTCCACGGACACGCCGTAGGCGGCGATCGACCCGTCGGCCACGAAGCCGTCGAGGGTGTCGTAGACCCGCTGGTCGGAGTAGACCGCGGTCGGCGGGCAGTGCAGCTGCACCAGGTCGAGGGTCTCCACGCCGAGGTTGCGCCGCGACCGGTCGACCCAGGCGCGCAGGTTCTCGGGGGTGTACGTGGCGGCCTCGAACGGGTCCGCGCGGCGGCCGGCCTTGGTGGCGACGAACGGCCGCTCCGAGCGGGCGACCAGCGCCCGGCGGATCCGCTCCTCCGAGCGCCCGTCGCCGTAGACGTCGGCGGTGTCGAGCAGCGTGACCCCCGCGTCGAGCGCGGCGTCGAGGACGTCGGCGGCGGTGTCGTCGTCGACGTCCCCCCAGTCACCGCCCAGCTGCCAGGTGCCCAGGCCGACGACGCTGACGTCGGCCCCCGTCCGGCCCAGCGGCCGCTGTTCCATGCTCATCGGTCCACACTCGCACGCAGCCGCTCGAACAGCTCGGCCACCGGGACGGCGGTCTGCTCGCCGGTGCGCAGGTCCTTGAGCTGGCCCACGCCGTCGGCGAGGTCGCGCTCCCCGATGACGACCGCGTGCGAGGCGCCCGACCGGTCGGCGGCCTTCATCGCGCCCTTGAGCCCGCGGTCGCCGTAGACGGTGTCCGCGGAGACGCCCGCGCCCCGCAGCTGCCCGACCAGCCGCACCGCGAGCCGCTTGGCCTCCGCGCCGAGGGGGACGACGAACGCCTGCACCCCCGGGGCGGCGCCGATGTCCAGGCCCTCGGCCTCCACCGCGAGCAGCGTCCGGTCCACGCCGACGGCGTAGCCGATGCCCGAGACGTCGGGACCGCCGAGCGCCGCCGACAGCCCGTCGTAGCGCCCGCCGCCGCCGATCGCCGACTGCGCGCCGAGGCCGTTGTGCACGAACTCGAAGGTGGTCTTCGTGTAGTAGTCCAGCCCGCGCACCAGCTTGGGGGCCTCGGTCCAGGTGACGCCGAGGTCGGTCAGGTGCTGGCGGACGGCGTCGTAGTGCGCCCTGGTGGAGTCCGAGAGGTGGTCGACCATCAGCGGGGCGTCGTCGAGCTGCGCCTGCACCTCGGGCCGCTTGTCGTCGAGCACCCGCAGCGGGTTGATCTCCGCCCGGCGGCGGGTGTCGTCGTCCAGGTCCAGCTTGTCCAGGTAGGCCACCAGCAGCTCGCGGTACTGGGGCCGGCACGTCGCGTCGCCCAGCGAGGTCAGCAGCAGCTCGAAGTCGGTCAGCCCGAGGTCGCGGAAGCCCTGCACGCCGAGCGCCACCACCTCGGCGTCCAGCGCCGGGTCGTCGGTGCCGAGGGCCTCCATGTCCACCTGGGTGAAGTGCCGGTAGCGGCCGGCCTGCGGGCGCTCGTAGCGGAACGCCGAGCCGACGGTCCACAGCTTCACCGGCAGCGCGCCGGTGTGCAGGCGGTGCTCGATGAACGCCCGCATGAGCCCGGCGGTCAGCTCGGGGCGCAGGGTCAGGGAGCGGCCGCCGCGGTCCTCGAAGGTGTACATCTCCTTGGTCACGACGTCGGTGGACTCACCGACCCCGCGGGAGAAGACGGCGGTCTCCTCGAACACCGGCGTCTCGACGTAGCCGTAACCGGCCCGCCGCAGCGGCGCGGTCAGCGTGTCGCGGACGGCGAGGAAGCGCGCCGACTCCGGCGGCAGGGTGTCGAACGTCCCCTTCGGCGCGGTCAGCCCGCTCACAGGCCCCGGCCCTTCGGTGCCGGCCCCACGCCTGCGGCGGCCTCGGCCAGGTACGGGTTGGTGGCCCGCTCCCGGCCGATCGTCGTCGCCGGGCCGTGGCCGGGCAGCACCACCGTCGCGTCGTCCAGGGGCAGGACGACGTCGCGCAGCGAGCCCAGCATCGCCTCCCACGACCCGCCGGGCAGGTCGACCCGGCCCACCGAGCCGGCGAACAGGACGTCGCCGGCCAGCAGGCCCGGGGCCTCGCCCAGGTCCAGGGAGAACACCACCGAGCCCCGGGTGTGGCCCGGCGCGTGGCGGACGGTCAGCTCCACCCCGGCCAGGGACAGGACCGCGCCGTCGTCCAGGGGCAGCACGTCGGCGGGGTCGGGCAGCCGGACGCCGCTGATCAGCGGGGCCAGCTGCGGCCCGTGCCAGGCGATCGGGTCGGCGAGCATCCCGCTGTCCTCGGGGTGCAGGTAGGCCGGGATGTCGTAGCCGTCGCAGACCGGCAGCACGGAGAAGGTGTGGTCGAGGTGGCCGTGGGTGAGGACGACGGCGACCGGCTTGAGGCCGTCGTCGGCCAGCATGCGGGCCAGCGGCTCGACGGCGTCCATGCCGGGGTCGACCACCACGCACTCCTGCCGGGGCCCGGAGGCGACCGCGTAGCAGTTGGTGCCGAACGCGCCGGCCGGGAACGAGCGGATGAGCACCCGTGCAGGTTACGCGGGGCCCGCGCGGCGCTCCGTCGCTTCCCGGTGCCAGGGATCGCCCAGGAACGCCGCCTAGACTCGCGGATCGACCAGCGGTGCGTGGGCGCGCGCGGCCGAGCCCCCGCGCCCCGCCGCAGCACCCGTTCCGAGGAGTCCGACCCGTGCCGAGCAACAAGCAGCGGCGGCAGGCCGCCCAGCGGCGGCTGCAGCGCCAACTCGAGCGTCGCGCCGAGCTGGCCCGCAGGCGCCGCCGCAACCTGCTGATCGGGGTGACCACGGTCGCCGTGCTGCTGGTGCTCGGCGCCATCTGGCTGATCACCGGGATCAGCGGCGACGACAGCGACGACGCCGCCGCCGACCCGACGACGGCCGCCCCCACCAGCAGCGCCGCGGCCGCCACGACGAACCCCGACGGCACCGTGAGCTGCACCTACGCCCCGGACGACTCGGGCAACACCAACCTCGTCGACGTCGGCACCCCGCCCACCCCTGAAGCCACCCCGACCCAGGGCACCGGCACCCTCATGATGACCACCTCGCAGGGCGACCTCACCCTCACCCTGGACCGCGCCAAGGCCCCGTGCGCCGCGGCCAGCTTCAGCTACCTGGCGCAGCAGAAGTTCTTCGACGGCAGCCCGTGCCACCGCATGGTCAACGGCGACGCGTTCGGGGTCCTGCAGTGCGGTGACCCGTCCGGCACCGGCCAGGGCGGCCCGACCTACCGGTTCGCCGAGGAGGTCACGCCGGAGACGACCTACCCCCGCGGCACGATCGCCATGGCCAACAGCGGCACCCCCGGCTCGACCGGCAGCCAGTTCTTCCTCGTGTTCACCGACTCGCAGCTGTCCCCCGACTACACCGTCGTGGGCACCGTCGACGAGGCCGGCCTCGCCGTCCTCGACCAGATCGCGGCCGCGGGCAACGACGGCTCGATGGAGCCCAGCCCCGGCGGCGGCGCCCCGAACGTCCCGGTGACCATCGAGTCGATGACCGTGGTCGCGTGACCGCTCGGCTGCGCGCCGCAGGCGCCCTGGCCTGTGCGCTGGTGGCACTGGCCGCCTGCTCCGGCGACGACTCCAGCGGGGCGTCGTCGGGCGGCTCCGGCTCCGGTGGCGGCTCGGGCGGGTCGGCGTCCGCCTCCGGGACGACGACCTGCGACTGGGGCGCCGGCTCCACGGCCAACCCCTACCTGATCGAGGTCGACACCCCGCCGGAGGAGGTCCCCGCCGAGGGCACCACCGACCTGGTCGTCACCACCAACCTGGGCGAGCTGCGGCTCACCCTCGACCAGTCGGCGACGCCGTGCGCGGCGGCCAGCCTGGCGCACCTCGCGCAGACCGGGTTCTTCGACGACTCCCCCTGCCACCGGGAGGTCGACAGCCCCGGCCTGAAGGTGCTCCAGTGCGGCGACCCGACCGGAACCGGCGCGGGCGGCCCCACCTACACCTCCCCCACCGAGGTCACGGGAGAGGAGACCTACCCGCGCGGCACCGTCGCGATGGCCAACAGCGGGCAGGGCGTCGACGGCAGCCAGTTCTTCCTCGTGTGGGGCGACAGCCAGCTCTCCCCCGACTACACCGTCGTCGGCACCGTGGACGACGCCGGCCTGGCGGTGCTCGACGTCGTGGCGGCCAACGGCAACGACGGCTCGATGGACCCCAGCCCGGGCGGCGGCGCCCCCCGCGTGCCGGTCACCATCGAGTCGATCAGCGTGGCGTGAACCGCGTCCGCGGGCCGGTCGCCGTCCTGACCTCGGCGCTGGTCGCCGGGTGCACCGGCACCGTTCCGGGCTCCGGGTCCCCGGCGCCGGAGCCGGTCACGCTCGACGACACCCGGGTGGCCGCCTACTCCGCGGGCCAGCCGCACCTCACCGGCCCGGTCGACTACGCGGAGGACCCACCGGTCGGCGGCCCGCACGCGGCCGCCTGGGCCGACTGCACCGGCAGCGTCTACGCCGCCGCCGTCCCTCCGGAGAACGCCGTGCACGCCCTCGAGCACGGCGCGGTGTGGATCACCTACGACCCGGCGGTGGCCGGCGCCGACGACGTCTCGACCCTCACCGCGCTGGTGCGGGGCACGTACGGGCTGATGCTGTCCCCCTACCCGGGCCTGGGGACGACGGTGTCGCTGCAGGCCTGGAACCACGCCCTGCGCCTGGACGACGTCGACGACCCGCGCCTGGCGGAGTTCGCCGCCCTGCTCGCGGGCAACCCGGAGACCACGCCGGAGCCCGGGGCGCCGTGCGAGAACCCCGCCTTCCTCGCGGAGTCCGGCACCGCCTGATCTCCCGCCCTCCGCGGGGACCCGCCGCGTGGCGGACGTGTCCTCCGGGGAGCTCGTGGTCTGCCCCCCCCCCTGGGGCGTGCCCCAGCTTACGCAGGGGTAGGGGGCCCCGTCCGGCACCCCCGCTCCCCGCCACCTGCCCCC
>NZ_JBJGYT010000030.1:0-54273 GCF_054050135.1 Geodermatophilus sp. SYSU D00705
GGCCGCACATCGCGGCCGGGCACCTGGCCCCGTCCGGAGGCTCGCCGCGAGCTTGCGAGCGGTGAGGGGGACGGGGTCCTTCCTCAGAACGGGTAGGCGGGGAGGTCACCGCGCAGGGTGACCCACTGGGTCTCGGTGAAGGCCTCGATGTTGGCCTGCGGCCCGCCGTGCCGGGAGCCGGTGCCCGAGGCGCCGACGCCGCCGAAGGGGGCCACCGCCTCGTCGTTGACCGTCTGGTCGTTGATGTGCACCAGCCCCGACGGGATCCGCTCGGCCAGCTGCAGCCCGGCGTAGACGTCGCGGGTGAGGATGCCCAGGCTCAGGCCGTACTCGGTGCCGGCGGCGAGCGCGGCGACCTCGTCGAGGCTGGAGAACGCGGTCACCGGCGCGACCGGCCCGAAGATCTCCTCCCGGTACGCCGGGGCGTCGACCGGGACGTCGCCGAGCACGGTGGGCCGGTAGAACAGCCCCTCGTAGGTGCCGCCGGTGCGCACCGTCGCGCCGGCGTCGATGCTGGAGGTCACCAGCCCGTGCACCCGGTCGCGCTGGCCGGCGTCGATGACCGGGCCGAGCGCGACCTGCTCCCGGAACGGGTCGCCGACGGGGAGCTTTTCCACCTTCTCGGTGAGGATCGCCGTGTACTCCTCGGCGATCGACTCGTGCACCAGGTGGCGGCTGGTGGCCATGCAGATCTGCCCGGAGTGGGCGAAGGTGCCCCAGGCGCCGACGGAGGCCGCGGCGGTCACGTCCACGTCGGGCAGGACGATCAGCGCCGAGTTCCCGCCGAGCTCCAGGTGCGCCCGCTTGAGGTGCTGACCGGCCAGCGCGCCCACGGCCCGGCCGGCCTTCGTGGAGCCGGTGAAGGCGATGACCCGCACCGCGGGCTCGACGACCAGTGCCTCGCCGACGTCGGCGCCGCCGGGCAGCACCTGGAGCACGCCGGCGGGCAGGCCCGCCTCCTCGAACACCCGCGCGAACACCGCGCCGCCGGAGATCGCCGTCCGCGGGTCGGGCTTGAGGATCACCGCGTTGCCCAGCGCCAGCGCCGGCGCGATGGCCCGGACGGCGAGGATGGTCGGCACGTTGAACGGCGCGATCACCCCGACGACGCCGGCCGGCACCCGCCGGGCGAAGCTCAGCCGCGGGGCGCCGGTGCGCAGCAGCTCGCCGTACGGGTGGCTGGGCAGGGCCGCGGCCTCGAAGCACTCGGCAGCCGTGGTGTGCACCTGGAAGTCCCCGAACGGCTGGATCGCCCCGGACTCCCGCGCCAGCCAGCCCTTGATCTCCTCGGCGGAGGCCTCGAACACCTCGCCGGCCCGGCGCAGCACCCGCGCCCGCTCCTCGTAGGACAGCGCCGCCCACGCCCGCTGCGCAGCGACCGCGCGCTCGGCCGCGGTGTGCACGTCATCCGGCGTGGCCTTCCCGACCGGGGCGATCACGTCGCCGGTCGCCGGCTCCACCGCGTCGTACGTGCCGCCGGACCCGTCGGTCCAGGCCCCCGTCCAGACCTTCCCCCGCCACGCGCCGTCGTCCAGCAGTGCCATCTCTCGTCTCCCGTTCCGGCCGCCCGTGCGGCCTGCGGCCAGGTTACCTGCGGGTAACCAGCGCTCCGGCGGCCTCTCCGTGTGCCGCTCCTGACAGCCGGTGGCGGCCACGCGCCGCCCTCCCCAGAGGGGGACCGGTCCGTCCCCCTCGATGGGGGCTCCGGACGCCCACCGGGCGCACCTAGCGTCGCCGCATCGGCCGACCCGGCCGTTCCGTCCCCGGCCCGAGCCGGGCCTTCCCACCGCCGACCCCGCAGCGGAGCCCCCATGCGCAGAACCATCGTCGCCGCCGGCTCGTTCGCCCTCCTCCTGGGCAGTGCCACCGCAGCGAACGCCCTCCCCGAGGGCAGTGACCCGCCGGACCACGTCGTCGTCGCCGCCGGCCTCGACAACCCCCGCCAGCTCGCCTGGGCCGGTCGCGGCCTCCTGGTCGCCGAGGCCGGCCAGGGTGGCGCGGACTGTGCCCCGGCACCGGCCCCCGTCGCCGACGCGCCGCCGGCCGACGCGCCCGTCGCCGACCCGCCCGTGGACGAGACCCCCGTCATCGACACGCCCGGAGCCCCCGTCACCGACGACGGGACCGCCGACCAGGGCAGTGGCGACGCCGGCACGGCCCCCGACACCACCGACGACGACGGCACCGCCGACCAGGGCAGCGGCGACGTCGCCGGCACCGCGGACCAGGCGGCCGCCGTGGCAGCGGCCGACTGCGAGGGCCCCACCGGCCGCATCTCCGCCATCGAGCGGCCCGGCCGGACCGAACGCGGCCAGGCGGAGCCGGTCGTCGACGGCCTGCACTCGGTCGAGAGCGCGGAGGGCGCGGTCGGCCCCGACGGGGTGGCCGCCACCGGCACCCCCGGCGTGCTGCTGATCGCCCAGGGTGAGCTCACCCCCGACGCGCTCGCCGACCCGGCCACCGAGGGCGCCGAGACGCAGGAGCAGTTGCTGGTCAGCGTCGACGGCACGGCCGTCCCGTGGGTCGACCTCGGCGAGTACGAGGCCGACGAGGACCCCGACGGCAACGGCATCGCCGACAGCAACCCGAACGCGGTCCTCGTCGTCGACCCGGACGACGACCGCGACGGGGACGACGACCGCGACGGGGACGAGTACGCCCTCGTCGCCGACGCCGGCGCCAACGCCGTGTGGAAGGTGACCGCCGACTTCGACGACCTGGACGAGGACGAGCTGCCCGACTACGAAGTCAGCGTCTTCGCCGCCTTCCCCGCGGGCGACGCGGACGACGCGGAGCCGCAGTTCGTCCCGAGCGCGCTGGCCCAGGACGAGGACGGCAACGTCTACGTCGGTGGCGTCGGCGGGCTGGTGCCGGGCGCCGCGGAGGTGGTGCGCTACGACGCCGACGGCGAGGAGACCGGCCGCTGGGGCGGGTTCACCGGCATCAACGGCCTGGCCGTCGAGCCCGACGGCGACCACGTCTACGTCTCGCAGGTCTTCGGCAGCGAAGGCCCCGCGGGCGGCGGCACCGGCACGGTGGTGCGCTTCGAGACCGACGACTCCGACGACGCCACGTACGCCCAGGTCGACATCCCGTTCCCGGCGGGCGTGGTCCTGGGCCGGGGCGACACCGTCTACGTCGCGGCCTACAGCCTCTCCCCCGGGGACGCTCCGGACGCGGCCGAAGGGGACGCCGAGAGCGGCCAGGTGTGGCGCTTCAGCTTCCCCGAGGACGCCGCGGAGCTCCCGCTCCCGGTGGTGACGGCGCCGCCCACCACGACGCCGGCCGATCCGGCCACCCCGGACGACGGCACGACCGGCGGCGGCACGACCGGGGACGACACCGTGGTCCCGGGTGACGACGACGGCACCGCCGACCAGGGCTCCGGGGACACGGCCACCGGCACCCCGGGCGTCACGGCCGGCGACGACACCGGCACCCCGGGCGTCACGGCCGGCGACGACACCGTGGTCCCTGGCGATGACGACGGCACCGCCGACCAGGGCTCCGGCGACGCCGTCACCCCGGGCGTCACGACCGGCGACGACACCGTCGTCCCGGGCGACGACGACAGCGCCACGCCCACCCGGCGGGCCAACCGGCCCTGACCGCGCCCCCGACCGGTCGTGCGGTGCCGCGGGAACCCCCTGCCGCGGCGCCGCACGACCCTGCCCGGGTCGGTCGCCGCACCGCGCGACCGGCCGTGGCGCCGCCTCGACAGCCGGTGTCCACCACGCCGCCGCCCTGTGGACAGAGGTGCCGGCGGGTCCACCCGGCCCCGTGCGGACCTACCGTCAGGGGCGTCGACACCGTCGCGCGGTCGCCGGCACCCGGGCCGGCCGCGCGGTGCCGCGGGACGCCCCCGCCCGCGGCACCGCCCGGTCACCCCGGCGGACGGCGGTCAGCCGCGCAGCTCCGCGAGGATCGGGCCGGCCACCTTGAACGCGTGGTTGGCCGCCGGCACGCCCGCGTAGACCGCGGCGTGCTGGATGCACTCGCCGATCTCGGCGTCGGTGAGGCCGTTGTTCACCGCCGCGCGCACGTGCAGCGCGAACTCGTCCCAGTGCCGCAGCGCGATGGTGATCGAGAGCGTCATCAGGCTGCGGTCGCGGCGGGCGAGCCCCGGCCGCTGCCAGATGTCACCCCACGCCACCCGGGTGATGAAGTCCTGGAAGTCGGCGGTGAACGGCGTCGTGCCGGCCACGGCGCGGTCGACCCACTCGTCGCCGAGCACCTGCCGGCGGGTGGCCATGCCGGCCTCGCGCCGGGCGTCGTCGGTGCTGGGCAGCTCGCTCATGGGGCTCCTCGGTCGGGGTGGTGGGCGGCGCGCCGGTCACGGCGTGCCGTCGATGAGCGTGGCGTGCTCGGCGAGGGCGGCGTCCACCTGGGCCCCGGCCTCGCCCACGTCGGGCGACGCGGCGGCGAGGACCGCGCCGGCGTCGACGTCGGTGCGCGCCGCCACGACCTCGGCCAGCGGCCGGCCGGTGTCCCGCGCCTCCCGGACCGCGGCGGCCGCCGCGTCGTGCGCCGGCCCCTTGCCCAGGGACGGCGTGAGCGCGTCGGCGAGGGCGCCGGCCAGCGGGCCCTCGGCGGCCGCGGCGGCGGTGGCGGCCATCCGGGCGACGTCGGGTCGCAGCCCGCGCAGGCTCTCGGCCAGCCAGGCCGCGGCCGACCCGACGGTGGTCAGCAGGTCGGTCAGCGCCGGCCACTCGCTGTGCCAGGCGCCGGCGGCGCGCTCGTGCTCCTGCTCCATGGCGGCCAGCAGGGTGGCGACCAGACCGGGGGCCCGGCGGGCGCAGGCGCGGGCGGAGATCGCCGCGACCGGGTTGCGCTTGTGCGGCATCGCCGACGAGCCGCCCCGGCCCTCCCCCACCTCGGCGGCCTCGGCCACCTCGGACTGGGCGAGCAGCACGACGTCGACCGCCACGGTGGCGACCGCCCCGGCGGCGGCGCCCAGTGCTCCGGCGAGGTCGGCGACCGGCAGCCGGACGGTGTGCCACGGGACGGCGGTGGTGGCCAGCCCCAGCTCCTCGGCCAGGGCCGCCCGCAGGTCCACGCCGGAGCCGTCGCTGGCCACCAGCGTGCCGACCGCCCCGCCGTACTGCACCGGCAGCGAGGCGACCACCTCGGCCAGCCGCAGCCGGGCGCCGTCGAGGCCGGCCAGCCAGCCGGCGGCCTTGAGCCCGAAGGTGGTGGGCAGTGCCTGCTGCATGAGCGTGCGGCCCATGACGACGTCGTCCCGGTGGGTGCGCGCCAGCGCCGCGGCGGTCTCCGCGGCGGCCGCCAGGTCGGCGTCGATCGCCGCGACGGCGTTGCGGGCCAGCAGCACCAGCGCGGTGTCGAGCACGTCCTGGCTGGTGCCGCCCACGTGGACGGCGACCGCGTCACGCTCCCCCACCGCGTCCTGCACCGCCCGCACCAGCGGCGGCACCGGGTTGCCGGCGTCGGCCGCCCTGGCCACGACGGTGGCCAGGTCCAGCCGCGAGGGGTCGGCGCAGGCGGCGGTGACGGCGTCGGCCGCCGTCATCGGCACGAGGCCGGTACGCGCCGCGGCGCGGGCGAGCGCGGCCTCGACGTCGAGCAGCGCCCGGAACCAGGCGTCGTCGGAGACCGCGGCCGCCGCCGCGCCGCGGGCGAACGTGCCGGCGAACAGACCTGTCACGGGCCCCTTCCTACCGTGACCGGTCACACCGCGAAGAAGACCGTCTCCGCGTCGCCCTGCAGGTGGACGTCGAAGCGGTAGCCATCCCCGGTGGGCGTGGCGATCAGCGTGTCCCGCCGGTCCTCCGGGACGCTCCGCAGGACGACGTCCTCGGCGTTGGCCTCGGCCTCGTCGGCGAAGTAGATGCGGGTGACCACGCGGTCGAGCAGGCCGCGGGCGAAGACGCTGACGTCGACGTGCGGCGCCTGGAGGCCACCCTCGCCGTCGGGCACCCGGCCCGGCTTGAGCGTGTACAGGGCGAACTCCCCGGGCGGGTCGATCGTCTGCACGCGGGCGTAGCCACGGAAACCGGGGCGGGTGGCGGCGCCGCGCGGGTCCTCCGGCGACGGGAAACGGCCGTCGGGGTCGGCCTGCCAGGTCTCGATCATCGCGTCGGGGACGAGGTCACCGGCGCCGTCGAAGACCCGCCCGCGGATCCAGATCCCGCCCTCGGTGCCCTCGGCGGCGGCCCACGCGCCGTCCGGCCAGGTCAGCCCGATGGCCAGGTACGGGCCGACGGTCGCGCTCGGGGTGGGGCCGAGCCGGAACGGCCCGGTGAGGAAGCCGGTGCCGCGCTGCCCCGACCGGGGCTGGAAGGGCGTGGCCGGGTCGGCGGGGACGTCCAGCGGGTTGAAGGTGCTCACGCGACATCTCCGTCGTCGTCGGTCTCGAACGGGGTCTGGTCCGTGCCGCGGAGCACGATGTTCCACTCGAACGCCAGCGCCCAGTTGTCCTGGGTGCGCTCGAGGCTGTACTGGCTGATCGCCCGGTGCCGCGCCGCCGGCGGGATGGCGTTGTAGATCGGGTCCTGGCCGAACAGCGGGTCGTCCGGGAAGTACATCTGGGTGACCAGCCGCTGGGTGAAGGCGCGGCCGAACAGGCTGAAGTGGATGTGCGCCGGGCGCCAGGCGTTGTGGTGGTTGCCCCACGGGTAGGCGCCGGGCTTGATCGTCAGGAACTCGTACCGGCCCAGGCTGTCGGTGACCACCCGGCCGAGGCCGTCGAAGTGCGGGTCCAGCGGCGCGGGCCAGTTGTCGACGACGTGCCGGTAGCGGCCGGCGGCGTTGGCCTGCCAGACCTCGACCAGGGCGTCCGGCACCGGCCGGCCGTCGCTGTCGAGCACCCGCCCGTAGACGAGGATGCGCTGACCCACCGCCTCGCCACCGTTGCGCCACGTGAGGTCGGCGTCCTGCGCGAGGACGCGGTCCTCGCCGAGCACCGGGCCGGTGATCTCGGTCAGCCGCTGCGGGAGGTCGACGGGCTCGCGCAGCGGTGCCCGCAGCCCGGTGCTCCGATAGTCGGGGAAGCCGACGGGGGTGCGCAGCGAGGCGTCCTCGCGGAGGTAGCGCGGCAGCACCAGCCGGCTGCCCGATGTGGTCCCGGTCATGCTGGGACCGTACGGCCGCGGGTCTACGCTGCCCAAGCCAAGACTCCCGTCCAGTGGAAAGAGGTGCCCGTGGCCGGTGGGAGCACGACGCCCGGGCGGTCGGTCACCTCCCGGGCGCTGGCGGTGCTGGACGCCTTCGACAGCAGCGCGCCCCGGCTGTCGCTGTCGGAGATCGCCGAGCGGTCGGGCACCCCGCTGTCGACCACGCACCGCCTGATCGGGGAGCTCACCGAGTGGGGGGCGCTGGCCCGGCGCGACGACGGCCGCTACGAGATCGGCCGCAAGCTGTGGGACCTCGGCCTGCTCGCCCCGGTGCAGCTGGAGCTGCGGCAGGTGGCCGCGCCCTTCCTGCTCGACGTGCACACCGCCACCCGCGACACCGTGCACCTCGCCGTCCGCGAGGGCCGCTCCGCGCTGTACGTGGAGCGGATCTCCGGCCGCGAGTCGGTGCCGGTGGTGAGCCAGGTCGGCAGCCGGCTGCCGCTGCACGCGACCGGCGTCGGCAAGGTGCTGCTGGCCTCCGCGCCGGACGACGTGGTCGAGGCCGTGCTGCGGAGGCCCGCGCGCGCCACCCGGCACACCGTCGTCGACCCCGCGCGGCTGCGGCGGGAACTGGGCGAGGTGCGCCGCCGGGGGTACGCGCGGACGGCGGAGGAGATGTCGCTGGGCACGCTGTCGGTGGCCGTCCCGGTGCGCGCCGAGCGGTCCGGCGACCCGGTCGTGGTGGCGGCGCTGGGGGTCGTCGCACCCAGCCACCGGCGCGACCTCACCCGCCTGGTGCCGGTGCTCGAGGTGGCGGCCCGGGGCATCGGCCGGCAGCTGTCGCAGGTGCGCCACTTCCACTGAGCGGGAGCGCGCGGTTCCCACGGGAACGTACCGGCGGTCACACTCGGCCCGTGCGTACTCAGGTGGGGATCATCGGAGCCGGCCCGGCCGGCCTGCTGCTGTCGCGGCTGCTGCACCTCCAGGGGATCGACTCCGTCGTCCTGGAGAACCGGTCGCGCGACTACGTGGAGGCCCGCATCCGCGCCGGCATCCTCGAGCAGCACACCGTCGACACGCTGACCGCCGCCGGCGTCGGCGACCGGCTGCAGCGCGAGGGCCTCGAGCACCGCGGCATCCACCTCCAGTACCCGGGCAACCGCTTCACGCTGGACTTCCCCGAGCTGTGCGGGCGCACCGTGTGGGTCTACGGCCAGACCGAGGTCACCAAGGACCTCATCAAGGCCCAGCTCGACGGCGGCCCGCCACTGCTGTTCGAGGTCTCCGACGTCCGCCCCGAGGACGTCGACGGCGACAGCCCCCGCATCCGGTTCACCGACGCCGACGGCACCGAGCAGGTGCTCGAGTGCGACGTCATCGCCGGCACCGACGGCTTCCACGGCCCCTCGCGCCAGGTGGTGCAGGCCGCCGGCGGGACGGTGTGGGAGCGCACCTACCCCTACGCGTGGCTGGGCATCCTGGCCGACGCCGCGCCCGCGACCGACGAGCTCATCTACTCCTGGCACCCCGACGGCTTCGCGCTGTACTCCATGCGCTCCCCGTCGGTGTCCCGCCTGTACCTGCAGGTCGACCCCGGCGAGAAGATCGAGGACTGGTCCGACGACCGGATCTGGGAGAACCTCGCCACGCGGTTCGCGCTCGAGGGCTGGCAGATCAACACCGGCACGATCACCGAGAAGTCGGTCCTGCCGATGCGCTCGTTCGTCAGCGCCCCGATGCGCCGCGGCCGGCTCTTCCTCGCCGGGGACGCGGCGCACATCGTCCCGCCGACCGGCGCCAAGGGCCTCAACCTCGCCGTCGCCGACGTCACGCTGCTGGCCCAGGCGCTGGTGCGGCTGCTGCAGGAGAAGCAGACCGACCTGGTCGACACCTACTCCGACCGCGCGCTGGCCCGCGTCTGGCGGTGCACGCACTTCTCGTGGTTCATGACCTCGATGCTGCACCGCTCCGGCGACGACTTCGACGCCGAGCTGCAGCTGTCGCAGCTGCGCCGGATCGCCGCCTCCGAGCCGGCCGCCCGCGAGCTCGCGGAGAACTACACCGGCCTGCCGCTGGAGGTCTGACCCGCGGGTCAGCGGCCCCCGTCGAGCAGGGTGAGGACGGCCTCGGCGGTCCCCGGCGCCAGCGGCAGGTGCGGCAGGACGTCGCGCAGCTCGTCGGGCTCCAGGCCCTCGGCCAGCAGCGCGGTGAGCAGCCGCTCGGCGTACCGCGGGGCCACCGGTTCGGGCAGCTGCTCGGCGGCCAGCGCGGCGCGGGCGAGGAACACCGCACCGGAGGCGGCCGGGTCCTCCCCCGCCGGGGCCGGCGGCGGAGGACCGGCGGCGTCCCGGGTCAGCGCCTCGGCGGCCCGGACCAGCGACAGCGGCAGCCCCTCGGCCTCGACGTCCAGCAGGGGGACGTCGGCCAGCGCGGCGAGCACGAGGTGCTCGGCCTCGGTGCGCAGCGGCGCCTCCCACTCCCCCGCCCGGACGACGCCGACCAGATCGCGGCCGTCCTCCCCGAGGTCGTCGAGCAGGTCGGCCCAGTCGGCGCGGCGGGTGCTGCGCGCCCGCTCGGCGGCGAGCACGCAGGTGGCCAGCACGAACGGCTCGATCACCTCGCGGTCGAAGCGGTCGGCGTAGACGACCCCGTCGCCGTCCACGGCGTTGAGCGCGTCGCGGAAGCTGCCCGGCCGGGCGTCGCCCAGGTCGAGGCGGCCGTCCTCCTCGCCGCTGAGGGACTGCCCGCGGGCCAGCCGGTCGGCGTTGGTGCCCCCGGTCTCCACCAGCCGCCCCCGTCGCCGCTCGACGTGCCGGCGGTCGGAGATCCCGACGCTCCAGGCGCACGCCTCGGCGATCAGCGCGGGCACCCGTTCCCGCAGCACCTCACGGGTCAGCTGCCCCATCCAGTCGACGTCGAACACGCTCCCCAGCGTCCCCCGACCGGCGCGCGGACACGCGCGGAGGCCGGATCTACCGGCGGGTAGCTCTTGTGGGATCGTCGGGGTCCCAACCTGCGAGACGGCGACGCAGCCGTCAGGAGAGAGGTCCGATGCGGTTGCAGCTGTCCCCGGAGCTGGAGACCTTCCGGGAGGAGATGCGGACGTTCTTCACCACCCAGGTCCCGCAGGAGATCCGCGACACCGTCGCGGCCCGGCGGCACGTGTCCAAGGAGCACTACGTCACGACCCAGCGCGTCCTCAACGCCGCCGGGCTCGCCGTGCCGCACTGGCCGGTGGAGTGGGGCGGCCGGGACTGGACACCGCTGCAGCGCCACATCTGGCGTGAGGAGATGCAGCTGGCCAACGTGCCGGAGCCGCTCGCGTTCAACGCCAGCATGATCGGCCCGGTCATCGCGGCCTTCGGCAACCAGGAGCAGAAGGAGCGGTTCCTGCCGGCCACGGCGAACCTCGACATCTGGTGGTGCCAGGGCTTCTCCGAGCCCGACGCCGGCTCCGACCTGGCCAGCCTGCGCACCACCGCGGTGCGCGACGGCGACGACTGGGTGGTCAACGGCCAGAAGACGTGGACGACGCTCGGGCAGCACGCCGACTGGATCTTCTGCCTGGTCCGCACCGACCCGACCGCGGAGAAGCGGCAGCGCGGCATCTCGATGCTGGTGTTCCGCATGGACTCCCCGGGGGTCACGCTGCGGCCGATCGAGCTGCTCGACGGCAGCTTCGAGGTCAACGAGGTCTTCTTCGAGGACGTCCGCGTGCCCGCGGAGAACCTCATCGGCGAGGAGAACCGCGGCTGGGACTACGCGAAGTTCCTCCTCGGCAACGAGCGCGTGGGCATCGCCCGGGTCGGGGCCACCAAGCGACTGCTGGCCCAGGCCAAGGAGTACGCGCGGGCCATCACCGTCGACGGCCGCCCGCTGGCCGAGGACCCGCGCACCGCGGGCCGCATCGCCGAGGTGGAGAACGAGCTGCTCGCCCTGGAGCTGACCGCGCTGCGCGTGGTCGCCAACTCCGCCGACGGCCGGCCGCACCCGGCGTCCTCGGTGCTCAAGCTGCGCGGCTCGGAGCTGCAGCAGGCCGCCACCGAGCTCATCGTCGACATCGCCGGCCCGCTGTCGGTGGCCTCGTTCGCCGACGGGGGCTCCGACGTCCCCGACTGGGCCCGGGTGGCGACCCCGGAGTACCTGAACTACCGCAAGGTCTCCATCTACGGAGGCTCCAACGAGGTGCAGCGCACCATCATCGCCGGCACGATCCTGGGGTTGTGAGGTAGCCGTGGACTTCGACTACGACAGCGAGCAGAACGACCTCCGGGAGGCCGTGCGCGGCCTGCTGGAGCGGGCCTACGGCGACAGCGAGCAGCGCCGGAAGGTGACCGCGCAGGACCCGGGCTTCGACGAGAAGACGTGGTCGCGCATGGCGGAGATGGGCCTGCTCGGCCTGCCCTTCGCCGAGGAGGACGGCGGCATGGGCGCCGGCCCGATCGAGGTCGGCATCGTCGCCGAGGAGGTCGGCCGCGTACTCGCGCCGGAGCCGTTCGTCGAGGCCGTCGTCCTGGCCGGTGGCCTGGTGGCCGCCGTCGGCACCGACGACCAGCGCGCCGCGGTGCTCGGCCCGCTGGCCGAGGGCACGAGCGTGCTCGCGGCGGCGCTCGCCGAGCCCGGCACCCGCTGGAGCCCCGCGGCCGCCGCGGTCACCGCGACCGACGACGGCGGCGCGTGGCGGCTGACCGGCGTCAAGGAGCCGGTACCGAACGGCGCGCGGGCCGACGTGCTGGTCGTCTCCGCGGTGGTCGAGGGCGGCACCGCGCTGTTCCTCGTCCGCGGGGACGCCGAGGGCCTGACCCGCACCGGCTACCGCACCCACGACGGCGGCCGGGCGGCCCACGTCCGCCTCGACGGCACGCCGGCCGAGCTGCTCGGCACCGGAACGGCCGATCGCACCGCCGACGTCGAGAAGGTGCTCGCGCACGCCCGCATCGCCTACGGCCACGAGGCGATCGGGGCGATGGAGACCGCGCTGCGGACCACTGCCGAGTACCTGAAGACCCGCAAGCAGTTCGGCGTGACGCTGAGCAAGTTCCAGGCGCTGACCTTCCGGGCCGCCGACATGTACATCGCCCTCGAGCTGGCCCGCAGCACCGTGCTGTGGGCGTCGATGGTCGCCGACGCCGGCGGTGACGTCGTCTCCGCGGCCGACCGCGCCCGGCTGCAGACCAGCCGCGCCGGCCGGCACATCGGCAAGGAGGCCATCCAGCTGCACGGCGGCATCGGCGTGACCGCCGAGTACAAGGTCGGCCACCACACCAGCCGGCTCACCGCCATCGACCACCTGCTCGGCGACGGCGACTGGGCCCTGGGCCGCCTGGCGTCGGGGGTCACCGCGTACGAGACCGTCGACCCGCTGGGCGCGCCCTACACCAGCTGATCGACACGGCAGCGGCCGGTGTCCCCCCGTGGGACGCCGGCCGCTGCCGTCGGTTCAGCCGAGCATCGCCAGGCGCAGCTCCTCGGCCTCCGCGCGCACCTTGTCCATGACCGGCGGGACGGCGTCCTCCCGCAGGGCGCCGTCGGTGAGCCGCTCCACCGGCACCGGCTCGTAGTCCTCGACGGTGAGCCGGGAGGCCACCTCCAGCGCGCAGCGCAGCAGGCTCGCGTCGGGGTCGGACAGGTCGTCGACGGCGGCCAGCGGGGCCACCATGCTGTGCGCGAAGCCCCACTGCTCCAGGGCGACCGCGCTGAGCCGGTAGGCGTGGATGCCGTAGCGGTGCACCTCCGCGGCGCGGCGGCCGACGTTGGTCGGCTCCGACGCGGCCAGCGCGGCGTAGCCCTCCTGGTCGTTGTGGTGCAGCAGGGCGATGCCCAGCGGGGCGAGCAGCCCGAGGCACAGCGCGTCCTGCGGGCGGTCCCCGAACCGGGGCGCCAGGGTCGAGGCGGCGAGCGCGACGCTGGTGCTGGTCCGCCAGAAGTCGGCGGGCAGGCGCGCCTCGTCGTCGAGGTCGGTGAGGGCGACGGTCGCCATCGTGCGCACGGTGGTGAAGCCGACGACGGTCACCGCGAACTGCAGGGAGGTCACCCGCCCGCGCATGCCGAAGTAGGCGGAGTTGGCCAGCTTCATCACGCGGCTGGCCAGCGCGACGTCCCCGGCGAGGATCTGCGCCAGCGCCTTGGCGGAGGTGTCGTCGGAGTTGGCCACCGACACGATCTGCGCGGCCACCGGCTTCTGGGTGGCCATGGTGTCGATGCTGGCGAGCACGCCCTCGAGGTCGAAGGTGGGCGCGGGGGCCAGGTTGGTGGGCACGTCGGCTCCCGGTCGGGCGAGTGGGGTGGGGGTCATCGGGCGGAGTGCGCGGCGAACCACGCCGCGGTGCGGTGGCCGGTCATCGGCTGGGCCAGGCTGAAGCCCTGCAGGAAGCCGGCCCCGAGGCGGGCCAGCTGCTCGGCCTGCTCGGCGGTCTCCACGCCCTCGGCGACGGTGGTCAGGCCGAGGTTCTTGGCCAGGGCGATGACCGCCGAGGCGATCTCGGTGTGCCCGTCGCCGAGCTCGGCGACGAAGGAGCGGTCGACCTTGAGGCAGTCGACGGGCAGGTGCCGCAGGTAGGCCAGCGACGAGTAGCCGGTGCCGAAGTCGTCGATGGCCAGCTGGACGCCGAGGTCGCGCAGTTGGGTGAGGACCTCCCGCGCCGAGGACGGGTCCTTCATCAGCGCCGACTCGGTGATCTCGATCGACAGCCGCGACGGGTGCAGCCGGTGCCGCTGCAGGGCGGCCACCACCTGCGGGTGCAGGTTGCCGTCGAGCTGGAGGGCGGAGACGTTGACGTTGGCCCGCTGCGGTGCGGCGTCCCCCAGGAGGCGGTCCCACTCGGCCAGCTGGCGGCACGTCTCGTCGAGCACCAGCAGGCCCAGCGGACCGATCAGGCCGCTCTCCTCGGCCAGGGCGACGAAGGTCGCCGGGCTGATCGCGCCCCGCTCGGGGTGCTCCCAGCGGGCCAGCGACTCCACCGCGGTCGAGGTGCCGTCGGCGGTGCTGAAGATCGGCTGGTACAGCAGCGTGACGTCGCGGCGCTCGATGGCCGTGCGCAGCTCGGCGACCAGCCGCAGCTTGTCCCGGGCCTCGGCGCGGGCGGCCTGGTCGAGCACGGTGATGCGACCCTTGCCGCCGGCCTTGGCCTGGTACATCGCGATGTCGCAGTCGCGGATGAGCTCCTCGGCCGCGGTGTGCTCGTCGGTCTGCACGGTGACGCCGACGCTGGCGTGCGGGCGCACGTCGACCCCGCCCAGCCGGACCGGCTCGGCCAGCGCCGCCCCGATCCGCTCGGCGAGGGTGACCGCGTCGGCTTCGTCCACGCCCTCGCAGACGACGACGAACTCGTCGCCCCCGAAGCGGGCCACCAGGTCACCCGGGCGCACGGTCGACCGCAGCCGGCCGGCGATCTCGACCAGCAGCTCGTCGCCGGCCGCGTGGCCGAGGGAGTCGTTGACGACCTTGAAGTTGTCGAGGTCGAGGAACAGGCAGGCCAGCCCGCCGCCGCCGGGGGTGAACCGCTCGGCCACGTGCTCGGCCAGCAGGGTCCGGTTGGGCAGGCCGGTCAGCGGGTCGTGGTTGGCCTGGTGCGCCAGCCGGGCCTCGAAGGCCAGCCGGTCGGTGATGTCCTCGATCGTGCCGACGAAGCCCGCGCCCACGCCCGGGGTGAACAGGTGGGCGAAGCGGATGACCGTCGTCCGCTCGGTGCCGTCCTCGCGGAGCAGCCGGGCCTGCGCCTCGCCGTCCCCACCGCCGAGGACGGCGACGACCTGCTCGATCACGCCGTCGAGGTCCTCGGGGTGGACGGTGGCCATCCAGCCGGTGCCGAGGAGCTGCTCGGCCTGCAGGCCGACGAGGCTGCAGAACGCGTCGTTGACGTGTGCCAGCCGCATGCCCTGCTCCGAGAGCAGGGTCGGGACCGGCGAGCGCTCGGTGAGGGTCGCGAAGCGCTGCTCGTGGGCGTCGGCGGTCGCGCGCAGGGCACGCTCCTGCTCGTTGGCGGCGGGCACCAGGCGCAGCGTCCACATCCGGCCCGACGGCGCCGGGGTGCACAGCACCACCGCCTCGACCATGGCGCCGCTGGCGGTCCGCACCGGCAGGCTCATCCGCGCGCTGCGCTCCCGGCGCAGCAGCAGCTTCACCTCGGCCCCGCGCAGCGTGGGCACCAGCGCGGACACCGGCAGGGTGCGCAGGTCCTCGAGGCCGTAGCCGAGCAGCTGGGTGGCGCCCTCGTTGCACCAGGTGATCCGCGCGGCGCCCCCGACCATCTCGGCGACCAGCAGGACCAGGGTGTCGCTGACGGCGGCGCCGTAGAAGATCGACGAGACGATCTCCGGTGGCACCAGCGGTTCGGCAGGCACGGTCGGCGCTGACACGCTCCCCCCAACGTGGCCGTGCCGGCTCCCACCGGACGTGGTCCGGGCGTTCCCGGCTCACTTGCCAGTACGGCAGCCCGGGCGGGTGTCTGCACCCGAGCGGCCGCGCACCTCACCCTCCCGGGGGAGGGACCGGCGTGATGGCCGTCGAGGGGCGCCGGGGTGGCGGGGGGCGGCATGATCGGGCCGCGGCTGCACCACGGTCAGGAAGGAGCCGACGTGCTCATCGGAGTGCCCAGGGAGACCCGCCCCGGCGAGACACGGGTGGCCGCCACACCGGCCACGGTGCGGCAGCTGATCGGCCTCGGCTACGCGGTGGTGGTGGAGAGCGGGGCCGGGCAGGCCGGCAGCTTCCCCGACGCCGCCTACGCCGAGGCCGGCGCCGGGATCGGGTCGGCGGCCGATGCGTGGGCCGCCGACCTGGTGCTGCACGTCGCGAAGCCGTCGGCCGCGGAGGTCGGGCTGCTGCGCGACGGCGCGGTGCTGGTCAG
This sequence comes from Geodermatophilus sp. SYSU D00705, assembly GCF_054050135.1. NCBI lineage: Bacteria > Bacillati > Actinomycetota > Actinomycetes > Geodermatophilales > Geodermatophilaceae > Geodermatophilus > Geodermatophilus sp. SYSU D00705. The sequence goes on from NZ_JBJGYT010000030.1 coordinate 15,920, forward strand.
CACGCTGGCCCCCGCGCTCGACCCCGAGCTCGTGCAGACCCTCGCCGCGCGGCCGGTCACCGCGCTGGCGATGGACGCCGTCCCCCGCATCTCGCGGGCCCAGTCGCTGGACGTGCTCAGCTCCATGGCCAACATCGCCGGCTACCGGGCGGTGATCGAGGCCGCGCACGTGTTCGGCCGGTCGTTCACCGGGCAGGTGACCGCGGCCGGGAAGGTGCCGCCGGCCACGGTCCTGGTGGTCGGCGCCGGCGTGGCCGGGCTGGCCGCGATCGGCACGGCCAGCAGCCTCGGGGCGGTCGTGCGCGCCACCGACGTCCGCCCGGAGGTGGCCGAGCAGATCGCCTCCCTCGGCGGGGAGTACGTGGGCGTGCCGGCCGACGAGCAGCAGGGCGGCGGCACGGGGTACGCCACCGTGACCTCGGAGGACTACGACCGCCGGGCCGCGGTCATGTACGCCGAGCAGACCCGGGACGTCGACATCGTGATCACGACCGCCCTCATCCCCGGCCGGCCGGCGCCGCGGCTGATCACCGAGGAGATGGTCGCGGGCATGCGGCCGGGCAGCGTGGTCGTGGACATGGCCGCCGCCCAGGGCGGCAACGTCGCGGGTTCGGTGCCCGACGAGGTGGTCACCACTCCCGACGGGGTGTCGATCATCGGCTACACCGACCTCCCGGGCCGGCTGCCGGGGCAGGCCTCGCAGCTGTTCGGCACCAACCTGGTCAACCTGGTGAAGCTGCTGACCCCGGGCAAGGACGGGCAACTGGTCCTCGACCTCGACGACGTCGTCCAGCGGTCGATGACCGTCGTCCGGGACGGCGAGGTGCTGTGGCCACCTCCGCCGGTCCAGGTGTCCGCGGGCGGGCCGGGGGCCGGTACCGCCGAACCCGTCCCGCGGACCGCCGTCCCCCCGCCGGCGCAGCGCCGGCCACCCTCGCCGGCCCGCACCGCCGCGCTGGTCGGGACGGCGGCCGCGCTGCTGTTCCTGGCCACCGCGTTCTCGCCGAACCAGCTCATCGGCAACCTCACGGTGTTCGCGCTGGCCATCGTGGTCGGCTTTTACGTCATCGGGAACGTGCACCACGCGCTGCACACGCCGCTGATGAGCGTCACCAACGCGATCTCCGGGATCATCCTGGTCGGCGCGCTGCTGCAACTGGGCCACACGAGCACGCTGGTCACCGTGCTGGCGTTCGTCGCGGTGCTGGTCGCCTCGATCAACGTCTTCGGCGGGTTCGCCGTCACCCGGCGGATGCTGGGGATGTTCGCCGCCGGCTCCCCCACCCGGACCTCCCGGTGAGCGCGGCCTCGGCCTCCGCGGCCGCCTACATCGTGGCCGGGCTGCTGTTCGTCCTCAGCCTGGCCGGGCTGTCCCGGCACGAGACGGCGCGGGCCGGCAACGCGTACGGCATCGCCGGCATGGCGATCGCCCTGGTCGCCACCATCGGGCTGGCCGCCCGCAGCATCTCCGCGGCCGCCGTCGCGGCGATCGTGGTCGCGATGCTCGTCGGCGCCGCGATCGGGCTGTGGCGGGCGCGCCGGGTGCCGATGACCGGCATGCCCGAGCTGATCGCGGTGCTGCACAGCTTCGTCGGCCTGGCCGCGGTGCTGGTCGGCTGGAACGGCTACCTGTCGGTGGAGCGCGAGGGCGCCGCGCAGACCGAGGTGCCCGCGGACCTGCTGGGCATCCACTCCGCCGAGGTCGCGATCGGCGTGTTCGTCGGCGCGGTGACCTTCACCGGCTCGATCGTCGCCTTCCTCAAGCTGTCGGCGCGGATCAAGAGCAACCCGCTGATGCTGCCGGGCCGCAACTGGCTCAACCTCGGCGCGCTGGTCGCCTTCCTCGCGCTGACCGTCGCCTTCGTGGTCACCCCGAGCCTCGGCGTCCTGGCCGCGGTGACCGTCATCGCCCTGGCGCTGGGCTGGCACCTGGTCGCCTCCATCGGCGGCGGGGACATGCCGGTGGTCGTCTCGATGCTCAACAGCTACTCGGGCTGGGCCGCCGCGGCGTCGGGCTTCCTGCTCGACAACGACCTGCTGATCATCACCGGCGCGCTGGTCGGCTCCTCGGGTGCGTACCTCTCCTACATCATGTGCCGGGCCATGAACCGGTCGTTCCTGTCGGTCATCGCCGGGGGCTTCGGCAACGAGGGCAGCACCGCCGCGGCGTCCGAGGACGGCGTGCACACCGAGATCACCGCCGACGAGGCCGCCGAGCTGCTGCTCGCTGCGGAGTCGGTGGTCATCACGCCGGGCTACGGCATGGCGGTCGCGCACGCCCAGGGCCCGGTCGCCGAGCTCACCCGCAAGCTCACCGACAAGGGCATCGAGGTGCGGTTCGGCATCCACCCGGTCGCGGGCCGGCTGCCCGGCCACATGAACGTGCTGCTGGCCGAGGCGAAGGTCCCCTACGACATCGTCCTGGAGATGGACGAGATCAACGACGACTTCCCCAAGACGTCGGTCGTCCTGGTGATCGGGGCCAACGACACGGTCAACCCCGCGGCCCTCGAGGACCCCGGCAGCCCGATCGCCGGCATGCCGGTGCTGGCGGTGTGGGAGGCCGAGCGGGTGATCGTGTTCAAGCGCTCGATGAACACCGGGTACGCCGGCGTCCAGAACCCGCTGTTCTTCCGGGAGAACACCCGCATGCTCTTCGGCGACGCCCGCGAGCGGGTCGAGGACATCCTCAAGAGCCTCTGACCTGCGCGGCTGTCATCCCGGAGGCCGCCGTCCTACGGTGGGCACATGCGCACCCAGGGCCCGGTGACCGAGCCGGTCCCGGTCGGTCCGGCCGACCACCTCTGCTGGGTCTACGACGACGCCGCCGCCCTCCCCGCCGCCGCCGGGCGGTTCCTCGCCGCCGGCCTGGCCCGCGGCGAGCGGCTGGTCTTCGTGGGCTCCGACGACGACGTGGCGCGGCTGCACGCGACCCCGGGCCCCCTCGGGCCACTGGGTGACCTGCTCTCCGACGGCAGGCTGGTCCTGCTGCCGCTGGGCGAGGCCTACGACGGCGACGGCGGCTTCGCTCCGGAGCAGCAGCTGGAGTTCTACGACGCACTGACCCAGCAGGCGATCGCCGCGGGCCACACCGGGCTGCGCGTGGTCGCGGAGCTGACCCGGCTGGCCGCCGACCCCGACCGGCACGCCGAGCTGGTCCGCTGGGAGCACCTGGCCGACGACTTCGTGGCCGCCGGGTCCGGCATGTCGGCGATGTGCGCCTACCAGCGCGGCGCGCTGGCGCCCGAGGTCCTCGCCGGCGTGGCCGGAGTCCACCCCCAGGTGCGCACCCCGTCCGGGCTCGCCCACGACGTCCTGGCCCCGTTCCGGGTGTACGTGGACGGCGGTCGCGTGGCCGTGGCCGGCAGCGTGGACGCCTTCGGGGCCGACCGGCTGCGCCGCGTGCTGGCCCACTCCCCCGTGCTCCGCACCGGCACGGCCGTCCTGGACCTCACCCGGCTGGAGTTCGCCGACGCCGCCGGGTGCCGGGCGATCGCCAGGTGGGCCCAGGACCGGCTCGCCGCCGGCGGGGACGTCGCCGTCGTCGGCGTCCCGCCGCTGTTCGCCCGGGTGTGGGGGCTGCTCGGGTACGACCGCATCGTGACCGTCTCCCCGCGGGAGCGCGCGTGAGCACACCCCTCCTGCGTGCCGCCGGCGCCGCGGCACCGGGCTTCTCGCACGAGACGTTCGCCTACCGCGACGAGGCCGGGTTCACCGACACGGTCGTCGCGTTCGTCCGGGAGGGCCTGGCCTCCGGCGAGGCCGTCGTGGTCGCCGAGCCCCCGCACCGGCTGGCGCAGCTGCGCACCGCGCTGGGTGCGGACGCCGCCGCCGTCGACTTCCTCGACATGTCCGAGATCGGCGGCAACCCCGGCCGGATCATCGGGGTGTGGACCGAGGTCCTCGACCGGCACACCGCCGCCGGCCGGACGCTGCGCGGTGTCGGCGAGCCGGCCTACCCCGGCCGGTCCCCCGCCGAGCTCGTCGAGTGCGAGCTGCACGAGCTGCTGCTCAACGAGGCCTTCGACGGCGGCCCCGCCTGGCGGCTGCTGTGCCCCTACGACGAGCGGGGTCTCCCGGGGGCGGTGTGCGCCGGCGCGCTGCGCACCCACCCGTGGTGGACCGGCGCCGACGGCGTCCACCCCACCGACGGCCCCGGCGGGCTGACGGCCGCCGGGCTGCTGGCCGCCCCGCTCCCCTCGCCCGGGGACGTCGTGCTGCGCGGGGAGTTCGGCGCCGCGGACGTGCACGCGGTACGGCGCACCGTCGCGCAGTTCGCCCGCACCACCGGCCTGCCCGCCGAGCGCGTGGAGGCGCTGGAGCTGGCCGCCTCGGAGCTGGCCACCAACAGCGTCCGCCACGGCGGGGGCGGTGGGGTGCTGGCGATGTGGAGCGAGCCGGGCGCGACCGTCGTGGAGTTCTCCGACCGCGGCCAGGTGACCGACCCCCTGCTCGGCCGGCGGCGGCCCGATCCCGGACAGGCCGGCGGCGGGCGCGGGGTCTACCTGGTGCACCAGCTGTGCGACCTGGTGCAGCTGCGCTCCTCCCCCGCGGGGACGACGGTCCGCGTCACCACCTGGCACTGAGCCTCCCCGGCGGTTGCGGCGGCGGGCCGCGTCACCGACCGTTGCGGCGTGGACCCCTTCCGCATGGGCATGCCCCGGATCCCCGGCCTCTCCGAGCTGATCAGCACGCTGCAGGCCCAGACCGAGGCCCTGGCCCAGCTGCCGCGCACGCTGACCGACCTGAACACCGCCGTCCGGGAGCTGATCGCGGCCACGCGGGTCGCCACCGAGACCATCTCCTCGGCGCAGCGGACCGCCGAGCGGCTGGAGACCCTCGTGGAGGAGCTCGAGGACCCGGTGCGGTCGCTGAAGCCCGGGCTCGAGCGGGTCGGGAAGGTCCTCGACGACCCGGCGATCGACACGGTGCCCGACACCCTGCGGAAGGTATCGGAGGACCTGCTGCCCCTGGTGCACGGCCTGCGGCAGGCCACCGACCGGCTGGGCTCGGTCACCGGCATGCTGCGCCGCCGCGGCCGGCGAGGGGAGGCCGGGTACGCCGCCGAGGAGACGCCCGAGCCGTGAGCCGGCTCAGCCGGCGTCCCGCTCCAGCACGAAGAAGAACGGCTCCGGCAGGCCCCGCAGGTCCATGAGCCCCAGCAGGACGTCGGTACCGACCGCGCGCAGGACGTCGACCACCGGCAGCCGGTCGTAGACCACCGCGGCGGTGGCGACCCCGCGGTGGGACACCACACGGATGCGCGCCGCCGGGCGCCGGGTGCTCAGCAGCGGGCGGAGGGCGGCGAACCCGATCCGGGCCGGCCGGCCGGCGGCCAGCCGGGGGGCGCGGCGCAGCAGGGTCAGCGGGGCCGCCGCGGGCTGCACCGGCCGCGGCCGGCCGGCCCGGTCGGGGAACAGCAGCGGGTGCACCGTGTCGGCGTCGACCACCTCCTTGCCCCACCAGCCGTGCGCGGGCAGCAGCCCGTCCAGCCGCGAGCCGGTGGGCAGCTCGGCACCGCGCCAGCGGCCGACGACGGCGTCCGGCTCGACCGCGGGCAGCCGGTCGAAGAACGCCAGCGCGTCCGCCGCCGCCGTCCCGCCGCGGTGCCGGGCCAGCCAGCGGACGTCGTCGTCCGCGCTCACCGGGCGCCCCAGTGCCCGGGGTGCTCCAGGACGGCGGGCAGCCGCGTGCCGGCGTCCCCCCGGGCGGCGGCCACCTGGGGGCGGGTGAGGAAGAGGGCGGCGGACAGGTCCGCGCCCCGCAGGTCGGCGGCGCGCAGATCGGCGCCGAGCAGGTCGGTCCCGGTCAGGTCGGCGGCCCGAAGGTCGGCGCCGATCAGGTAGGCACCACGCAGGCTGACCCCGCGCAGGTCGGTGCGCCGGAGGTCGGCGCCCACGAGGTCGGCGTTGCGGCGGTCCCGGCCCCCGCGGCGGACGCCGGCCCGCGCCAGCTCGCTGACCGAGGCCAGCAGCGCACCGGCCTCGGCGCGCAACACCGCGGGATCGACGTCGGCCAGCTCCTCGGGCGTCGCGCCGGTGAGCTCCGCGGCGCGGTCCCGGGCCGCGGTGAGCTCCCGCCGCAGCGGCGCGGCCGCGGGGAGGGACAGCGCCTCGGTGAGGTACCAGAGCAGCTCGTGCAGCTGCCGCTGGACGCCGAAGGCGGTGAAGACGGACGCGGCCACGTCCGGGCCGGCGCGCCAGTCGCGGCCGCCGAAGGTCACCTGCACCGTCCGCTGGCCGGCGCCGAAGCAGTCGAAGACCGTGCAGCCGGGGAAACCGCGCTCGCGCAGCTCGGCGTGGATCCCGCAGCGGGAGTCGCCCTGGAGGTGCGGGCACGCCCTCCCGGCCGGCTTGTCGAGCGCGAAGTCGGCCGAGGCGGCGAAGGCGGGCGCCACGCAGCACAGGCCCGCGCACCGGGCGCAGTCGGCCCGCAGCTCCGCCCGGGCGTCGGTGACGTCGGGCACGGGCTCCTCCGGGGTCAGGCGGTGAGGCGCTCCAGGGTGACCAGCACGCCCTCGACACCGCCCGGGCCGATCCGGCCCTTGACCTCCACCGAGGTGATCGCCTTCAGCTGCCACCCCTGGCGGGCGTGCTCGTTGAGCACCTTCTCCAGCTTGTCACCCGACATCTTGCCGCCGAGCAGGCCCTCCCGGAGCTCGACGACCTTGTACTCGTAGCGCTGAGCCATCCGTCCTCCTGGTCTCGGCACGGCCGGTGGCCCTGTCGGGGACGCCGGTGTGCCCCGATGATGCCCGAGTGGACGTGCTGAGCAGCCGGATCCTGCTGCGCCCGACCGATCCGGCCCGGTCGCGGGCGTTCTACCGCGACGTCCTGGGCCTGGCCGTGTACCGCGAGTTCGGCCCGCCCGACGCCCCGGGGCTGGTGTTCTTCCTGGGCAACGGTCTGCTCGAGGTCGCCGGGCGCAGCGACGAGCGGCCGCGGGGCCTGGCGATGTGGCTGCAGGTGCGCGACGCCGCCGCGGAGGTCCGGCGGCTGCGCACGGCCGGGGTGCCGGTGCTGCGGGAGGCCTCCCCCGAGCCGTGGGGTCTGGTCGAGGGCTGGGTGGCCGATCCCGACGGCGTCCGCATCGTGCTGGTCGAGGTGCCCCCGGACCACCCGCTGCGCCGCGACCTGCGCTGAGCTCCGGTCAGGGCCGGCGGCCGGCCGGCGGGCCGCCGTCCGGTGCGGGGTCGTCGGGCTCCGCCGGCTGACGGCGGACCAGGTCGGCCACCGACTCCTCCAGCCGCGCCCAGGTGGCGCTCCACTCGACCAGCGGGTCGAGGATCCGCTCGAACACGGCGAGCTGCTCGTCGAAGGCCTGCAGCTGCGCGGTCATGGCCTGGATCTGCTGGCGCTGACCGCGGACGGCCTTGTCGATCGCCTGGAGCTGGGCCGCCGACATCGCTCCCGGCGGCGAGGGCAGCTTGGGCAGGGAGAAGGGGACGGCGCCGGCGGCCATCCCGCGGGCGCGGTCGGTGAACCCGCGCAGCTGGCTGACGAACTCCTCGATGGACCGGGACACCCGGTTGCCCGGGTCGCGGCTGCTCTCCTCGCGCTCGCTCATGCCGCCCAGTCTCCCGCCCGGGCACTCCCGGCGCGCCCCGCCTCCCGGGGCGCCGCGCCCCGTGCCACGCTGACGGCGTGTCCTGGGCGTACGCCGTCGCGGGGGTGCACGCGCTCGCCGTCGTCGTGATGCTGACCGGCGCGCTGCTGGCGCTGCGGTGGCCCCGGGTGCTGCTGGTGCACGCCCCGGTCGCCGCGGCGATCCTGGCCGTCCACCTCGCCGGCGCGCCCTGCCCGCTCACCGAGTGGGAACTGGCGCTGCGCGAGCGGGCCGGCGCGGAGCCGTACTCCGGCGGGTTCCTCGGCCACCACGTCTTCACCCCGCTCGGCCTGGAGGCGACGAGTCCCGCCGTGCAGGCCGGCATCTACACCGTGGCGCTGCTGCCGAACGCGGCCGGCTACGGGCTGCTGGCCGCCCGCGTACTGCGGCGGCGCGGGCTGCCCGGCGGCCGGGCCGGGCGGGCCACCGGGGCGGGCGGTGACCGCCGCGCGGGAGCTCGGATCACCGGAGGAGCCACCTGACGTGCGTCGCTCGGTCGTTCCCGCGGGACCGCGCCGGTGGGAGGCCCGGCCCGGTGACGCACCTGGCACGGAGCGTCGACGTGGCCGGCACGCGCCCGCCGGCCTCAGGCCGGCAGACGGGTGCCCTGGTGGAAGCGCAGCTGCCAGCCCGCCGCCACGTCACGCACCCACAGCGAGCTGCGCAGGGAACCGGGCTCCCCGCGCACGCGGTAGGTGAGGAGGACGACGTCCTCGGCGAGCCGCACCGGTGCGAACCCCTCAGCCGCGCCGGGTACCGCGGGGTCCGCGACCAGCGCATCGATGATCGTCGCCCGGTCCCAGACCCGTCCCGAGGCTCCGAACTCCTGGAAGTCCGGGTGCAGCAGACCCTCCACCTCGTGGCGGTCCGCTCGCACGTCCGGGCGCAGGAGCAGCCGCTCCCGCTCGACGACCGCCGCCGTGTCCGCGTCGACGTGGTCCACGTCCACAGGGTGCCCGCGGTCAGCCATCGACCAGCCCACGCAGCGTCTCGGCGTTGCGGACGGCGTGCCCGTACCCGTCGTTGTTGAAGTAGGCGTACACGTCGCGACCGTCCCCGGCCCACTCCCCCACCCGGTCGGCCCACCAGCGCAGGTCGGCGTCGGGATAGGAGCCGGCGTAGAGGTGGGTGTCGTCGGGGCCGTGCAGCCGCAGGTAGACGAACGGTGCGGTGGCGCGCAGCACGCACGGCAGGCCGGCGCCGCTCATCACGACGTAGGCCGCGCCGTACCGCTCCAGCAGGCCGAACACCTCGTCGGTGTGCCAGCTGGGGTGCCGGAACTCCACGGCCACCCGCATCCAGTCCGGCAGCAGGCCCAGGAAGTACCGCAGCCGCTCGTCGTCCCGCTGGTGGGCGGGGTGCAGCTGGACCAGCAGCACCGCCCGCCGGTCGCCGAGCTCGTGCCAGCAGGCGACCAGCCGCTCCACCCACACCTCCGGCCCGTACAGCCGCTTGGCGTGGGTGAGGCCGCGCGGCGCCTTGACCGACAGCTGGAAGCCGGGCGGGAGGCGGCGGCGCCAGCTCGCGAAGGTCGCCGTTCGGGGCCAGCGGTAGAAGCTGGCGTTGAGCTCGACGGTGCCGAACCGCCGCACGTAGTGCGCCAGCCTGTCCCGCGCCGGCGTGCCCGGCGGGTAGAGGACGCCGTCCCAGTGGTCGTAGCTCCACCCCGACGTCCCCACGTGCACGGCCACGGGACGCCCCTACCCCGTCAGCGGCGGCCCCGTGCGGCCAGCGACGTGAGGCCGGCCAGCAGCCGGCCGTAGGAGCCCGGTGCCAGCCGGACCAGCAGGTCGGGGACGACGGCGCTCCAGCCGACCAGCTGGCGGGGACGGCGCCGCTGCACCGCGGTGAGGACGATCTCCGCGGCCTTCGCGGGGTCCATCGTGAGCAGCTTGGCGAAGTCGCGCTTGCCCGCCTCCCCCTCCTCGACGGGCACGCCGGAGCCCACCCGCGCGTCCGCGGCGATCCGCGTGCGGATCCCGCCGGGGTGGACGCAGGTGACGCCGACCTCGTCGTCGGCCAGCTCGTGCCGCAGCGCCTCGGTGAACCCGCGGACGGCGAACTTGCTGGTCGCGTACGCCACCTGTCCGGCCGGCGCGATCAGCCCGAACAGGCTGGAGACGTTGACCAGGTGCGAGCCGGGGTGCGCCTTGAGCGCCGGCAGCAGCGCGTGCGTGAGCCGGACCGTGGCGCGCAGGTTGACCTCCTGCACCCACTCGAACTCCTCGAGGGTCACCTGGTCGAAGCGGCCGCCGAGGGCCACCCCCGCGTTGTTGACCAGCAGCGTCACCTCGGGGTGGGCCTCGGCGAGGGTGGTGGCCGCGCGCCGGGTGGCCTCGGCGTCGGAGAGGTCGACGACGTGGGTGGTGACCGCCAGACCGGGGTACGCGCTGCCGATGGCCCCGGCCACCGTCGCGAGCCCGGCGGCGTCCCGGTCGAGCAGGACCAGCGAGCTCCCGCGCCGGGCCAGGCCGTGCGCGAGGGCGGCGCCGATGCCACCGGCCGCGCCGGTGACGACCGCCGTCCCGCCGGCGAAGACGTAGGGGGCGAGGCTCACGCGGCGACCTCCTCGGTGGCCCGGGCCGGCGGGCGGGCGGTGAACCGGACGCCCTGGTCGGCCACCGGGCCGCGGCGCATGAGCAGCACGTCGCGCACGTAGTTCTGGTACAGCCGCCAGGGTGCGCGGGCGCCCTGCCGGGGCAGGGCGGCGACGCTGCGCTGGACGTAGCCCGAGGTGAGCCCGATGAACGGCTCCGTGCCGCCGCCCGGAGGGGCAACCGGCGTGCAGATGGCGTGTCCGTGCGCGGCCATGTGCCGCAGCAGCCGGCAGACGTAGCGGGCGACGAGGTCGGCCTTGAGCGTCCAGGAGGCGTTCGTGTAGCCGATCGTCATGGCGAAGTTCGGCACCCCGGAGATCATCATCCCCTTGTAGGAGACCCGCTCCGACAGCTCGACCGGCTCGCCGTCGACGGTGAGGGCCATGCCGCCGATCGGCAGCAGGTTCAGCCCGGTGGCGGTCACCACGACGTCGGCCGGCAGCTCGGCCCCGGACTCCAGCGCGACGCCGGTCTCGGTGAAGGTCGCGACCCGGTCGGTGACGACGTCGGCCTGGCCCTCGCGGATCGCGGTGAACAGGTCGCCGTCGGGCACCAGGCACAGCCGCTGGTCCCACGGGTCGTAGGGCGGCCCGAAGTGGGTCTCGACGTCGAACCCGGCGGGCAACTGCTTGCGGGCCAGCTTCTGGATGAGGGCCTTCATGGCGGCCGGCCGGCGCCGGCTGAACTGGTAGGAGGCCATGGACACCAGGACGTTCTTCCACCGGACCAGCGGGTAGACCGCCCGCGCCGGCAGCCGGCGGCGCAGGGTGTCGGCCAGCGGGTCGCGACCGGGCAGCGCGAGCACGTAGCTGGGCGTGCGCTGCAGCATCGTCACGTGCGCGGCGGTGCGCGCCAGCGTGGGGACGAGGGTGACCGCGGTGGCGCCGCTGCCGATGACGACGACCCGCTTCCCGGCGTGCTCGAGGTCCTCGGGCCAGTGCTGCGGGTGCACGATCCGGCCGGCGAAGCGCTCCTCGCCCGGGAAGCGTGGGCGGTACCCCTCGTCGTAGCGGTAGTAGCCGGAGCAGACCGACAGCCACGAGCAGGTCAGCCGCACGGTCTCGCCGGTGCCGGTGCGCTGCGCGGTCACCGTCCAGCGCGCCTCGTCGGTCGACCACTCGGCCGAGACGACCCGGGTGCCGAACCGGATGTGCCGGTCGACGCCGTGCTCGCGCGCGGTCTCCTGCACGTAGCGGCGGATCGACTCGCCGTCGGCGATGGCCCGCGCCTGCGTCCACGGCTTGAACGAGTAGCCGAGGGTGAACATGTCGGAGTCCGAGCGGACGCCGGGGTAGCGGAACAGGTCCCAGGTACCGCCGATGGCCTCCCGCGCCTCGAGGACGGCGTAGCTGCGGTCGGGGCACTCCCGCTGGAGGTGGCAGGCGGCGCCGATGCCGGAGAGCCCGGCGCCGACGATGAGCACGTCCACGTGCTCGGCGGGTGCGGTCATGTCGTTCCCCCTGGCTCGGCCGGTGACCTGCGCCACGGTAGTCGACACGTCGTCGAGGACGTCAACGACGCGTCGGCTCGTCGGTGCCGTAGATGGTGCGCAGCCAGACGGTGAGCAGCACGTCGATGAGCTCGTCCTCCCCCACGGCCGGCTGCTGGCCGGCGAGGGTGCCCTGGATGACCCGCTCGTTCATCCAGTTCAGCGCCGTGGCGAGGTCGCGCGCCGCCGGCCCGCCCGGCGCCGCACCGCGCGCCCGCTCCCCCTCGATCGCCGCGGCGGTCTCGGCGACGAACCCCTCCATGACCTGGGACCACAGCTCCCGCACCTCGGCGCTGGCGGCCAGCAGCTGGGTGGCGGCCGCGGTGAGGGCCCGGTGTGCGCGGAAGGTGTCGCGGACCGCGACCAGCGCCGCGCGCCAGCTCTCCCGCACGTCGTCGGAGGCGCCGGCCAGGGCGGCGGCGCGCAGCTCCCGGGCCTCGGCGACCACGCGGTCCAGCAGCGCCAGGACGACGGCCTCCTTGGAGGCGAAGTAGAAGTAGAAGGTGGGCCGGGAGATGCCGGCACCGCGGGCGAGGTCGTCGACGGAGATCTCCGCCGGCGACCGCTGCGCCAGCAGCGCCTCGGCGGTGGCGAGGATCGCCCGCTCCCGGTCGTCACCGGAGGGACGGCGGGCGCGGCGGCCACGGTCGGGTGCCACGCTGCTCACGGCAGCCGCCAGACCGTCGTCCGCCGCAGACCCGGCCCCTCGGTCTCCGGGATCTCGTAGACCGCGGCGGCGGCCAGCCGGTCGTGCGGCAGGTAGGGCCGCCCCGGATCGCCCACGTACACCTCGACCCCGCGGGCGCGGGCACGGTCGAGGAACGGCAGCACCCGTTCGGTCATCTCCCGGTCGTAGCAGACGTCCCCGGCCAGGACGACGTCGATGCCGGGCAGCTCGCGGCCGAGGACGTCACCGATCACGCTCACGCCGTCGATGCCGTTGAGGCCGGCGTTGACGCCGACCGCGGTGCGGCTGAACTCGTCGACGTCACTGGCCAGCACCCACCGGGCACCGGCCAGCCGGGCGGCGAGGGCGACCAGGCCGCTGCCGGCGCCGAGGTCGAGCACCGTCCGTCCAGCGACCACCTCCGGCCGGTCCAGGACGAAGCGGGCCAGCGCCTGGCCGCCCGGCCACGCCGCCGCCCAGAACGGCGGCGCCTCCCCGGCGCCACCGTCCTCGGTCTCCATCGCCTCCCACAGGGCGACGACGTCCTCGGCCACGTGCAGCCGCACCTCCGGGACCGACGACGGCCGTCGGACCTGGGTGTGGGTACGGACGAAACCGGACGGGACGACCCTCACCGCCCGACCGTCCCACACCCGGTCCCGAGACGGCTCGAGGGGCCGCCCCTGTCAGGAGCGGCCCCTCGAACGGGTGCCCGGTGCGGGACCGGGGCGGCGATCAGTACCAGTTGTGGGCCTGCGAGTGCGCCCACGCGCCACAGGGGCTGCCGTACCGGTTCTCGATGTAGATGAGCCCGGCGTCGATCTGGCGGTAGCCGTCGGAGGTCTTCGCGATGCCGGTGCCGGCCCAGGTGGAGTTCAGGAACTGCGGGATGCCGTAGGCGGTGCTGGTGGGGTTCTGCGCGTTGGGGTTCCAGCCGCTCTCCTTGCCCCACAGGTTCTCCAGGCAGCTGAACTGCTGGGCGCTGCCGACCTTGGACATCGCGTACTCCTTGAAGGAGCCGCGGGGAGCCGCGGCGGCCGCGGGCGCCGGGGCGGCGGCAGGAGCGGCAGCGGCCGCGGCCGCGGCCTGCGCAGCGGCGGCGGCCTCACGCTCGGCGGCCTCGCGGGCGGCCTGCTCGGCGGCGGCGGCCTCCGCGGCGGCGCGCTCGGCGGCCTCGCGCTCGGCGGCCTGGCGGTCGAGCTCGGCCTGGTCGGCCGCGGCCTGCGCCTGGGCGGCGCTGGCCTCGGCGGCCTGGCGCTCGCTGCGGGAGGCGGCGAGGTGCTGCAGCGGGGCCAGGTCGGCGGCCTCCGGGGTCGCCGCGGCCGCGGCGTCGGCGGTGATGCCGAGCTGCTCGGCCACGCTGACCGACTCGGTCCGGGTGGCGGTGGCCTCGGCGTCGGGCGCGCCGCTGGCCAGGACGTTGACCACGATCGCGCCGGCCGCGGCGGCGGCCAGGAAGAACGCGGGACGGCGGCCCTTGGCCGGCAGGCCGAAGCCGCGGCGGGAGGTGGTCTGGGGGGTGGCGGCGTCGGCGGCGGGGGTCGTGGCGGCGTCGACGGCGGGGAACTGCACGGTGCGGTCGTTCATCGAGTGGGGTGCTCCGGGGCGCGAGGGCGCCCGCGGGCCTGCCGACTCGTACGGAGGGCAGCCCGGGACGCGAGGGTCTACGGGAGGGGTCCGGCGGCGGTCAGTGACGCGCGCGGCCGGTCAACGGCGAGGCGGGATCAGCGGACCGAGGAAGAGGCGCGAGGTGCGCGTGGCCCGGGATCCCTGCGAGCCGGGAGGGCCCGTGGGCGAGGCATGCGGATGCTCTCCGTTCCTTCCATGGCCGCCTACCGAGTTAGCTGACGGGTTCGGGCGGGAAGGTGCCCTACCTGCTCGAGAGCAGGATTCACCCCAGTGCTTCGATGGGTCCCCGGCTCACGTCCGCGGGAGGCGGACACGACTCGGCGGCGTCCGGCCAGGCTCCCCGGATGGGGAAGCACGACCGACCGGACCCACTCACCGTACGGGCCGTTATCGTCCTGTGACAATCCCGTGGGCCCCATCCGTCACGTGACCCTCGTCGCGGGAGAGTTCTCGGCGGATCCGGAATACGCCCGGGGCGGCGCTGTTGCACGCAGCAGTAGTTGCGCTCTCAACCACTTGGAGCACGAGATGCAGTTCGGGATCTTCTCGGTCAGCGACCTCACGACCGACCCCACGACCGGCCGCACGCCCAGCGAGGCGGAGCGGATCAAGGCGGTCGTGGCCATCGCGAAGAAGGCCGAGGAGGTCGGGCTCGACGTCTTCGCCCTCGGCGAGCACCACAACCCGCCGTTCTTCTCGTCCTCCCCCACCACCACGCTGGCCTACATCGCCGCGCAGACCTCGACGCTGCAGCTGTCGACGGCGACCACGCTGATCACCACCAACGACCCGGTGAAGATCGCCGAGGACTACGCGATGCTGCAGCACCTGGCCGGCGGCCGCGTGGACCTGATGATGGGCCGCGGCAACACCGGCCCGGTCTACCCCTGGTTCGGCAAGGACATCCGTGACGGCATCCCGCTGGCCGTGGAGAACTACGCGCTGCTGCGCAAGCTGTGGGACACCGACGTCGTCAACTGGTCGGGGCAGTACCGCACGCCGCTGCAGGGCTTCACCTCGACCCCGCGGCCGCTGGACGGCGTCGCGCCGTTCGTGTGGCACGGCTCCATCCGCTCGCCGCAGATCGCCGAGCAGGCCGCCTACTACGGCGACGGCTTCTTCCACAACCACATCTTCTGGCCGCCGCAGCACACCCAGCGGATGGTCGAGTTCTACCGCCAGCGCTACGAGCACCACGGCCACGGCTCGGCCGACCAGGCGATCGTCGGCCTCGGCGGGCAGGTCTTCATGCGCAGGAACAGCCAGGACGCCGTCCGGGAGTTCCGGCCCTACTTCGACAACGCCCCGGTCTACGGGCACGGCCCGTCGCTGGAGGACTTCAGCCGTGAGACGCCGCTGACCGTCGGCTCCCCGCAGCAGGTCGTCGAGCGCACCCTCGGCTTCCGCGACTACGTCGGCGACTACCAGCGGCAGCTGTTCCTCATCGACCACGCCGGCCTGCCGCTGAAGACGGTGCTGGAGCAGCTGGACATCCTCGGCGAGGAGGTCGTGCCCGTCCTGCGCCGCGAGTTCGCCGCGCTGAAGCCCGCGCACGTGCCCGACGCCCCGACCCACGCCTCCCGGGTCGCCGCCCGCGGCGGGGCGAAGGACGCGACCGTCCACGCGGCCGCCGACAGTGTCACGGGGCAGGCGCGCGAGGAGGCCGAGGAGGTGGAGGTCCGATGAGCACCCGCACCCTCGCCGTCGTCAGCGCCGGGCTGTCGACCCCGTCGTCCACCCGGCTGCTGGCCGACCGGCTCACCGCCGCCACCGTCGACGCCCTCCGGGCGCGCGGTGAGGACGCCACGGTCGAGGTGGTGGAGCTGCGCACCCACGCCCGCGACCTGGCCGACCACCTGGTCACCGGGTTCGCGAACGAGTCGCTGCAGGCGGCGATCGACACCGTCGTCGGCGCCGACGGGCTGATCGCGGTGACGCCGGTGTTCTCGGGCTCCTACAGCGGCCTGTTCAAGACGTTCTTCGACGTCATCGACAAGGAGTCCCTGACCGGGAAGCCGGTGCTGCTGGGGGCCACCGCCGGCACCGCGCGGCACTCGCTGGTCATCGAGCACGCACTGCGCCCGCTGTTCGCCTACCTGCGCGCGATCGCCGTCCCGACCGGCGTCTTCGCCGCCCCGGAGGACTGGGGCGGCGGCGAGGGCGTCGACCGCGCGCTGGCCGCCCGGGTCGAGCGCGCCGCCGGCGAGCTGGCCGACCTCGTGGCCGGCCGGCCGGCGTCGGCCCGCCCGGCCGACCCGTTCGCCGACTTCACGCCGTTCGACGAACTGCTCCGCGACAGCTGACCGCGGACGACGGCGCCGGGAGACCTCCCGGCGCCGTCGGGTCGGGTCAGGTGGTGCCGCGGGTGTCCGTCCGCCGGTCGGCGCCGCGCTCGGTGGTCTGCCGTGCGACGGGCACGCCCTCCGGTGCGGCCGGCGCCCCTGACGGGACCGGCGCCGCCGGCGGCACGGCCGGCTCCGGCCGTCCCCGCAGCCGCGAGTACGGCAGCACGAGGCTGGCCAGCAGGACGACGGCCAGGATGACCGCCCACACGCCGCTGTACTGCGTCCAGGAGCCGGTGAGCAGCAGGAAGGCCGGCAGGGCCGCGGTCAGCACGCCGGCGACGATGGCGATCGCGCCGGTGTAGCGGGTGTAGTCCTCGCGCTTGAGCCCGAGGACCAGCCAGAACAGCCCCCAGAGCACGGCCCAGTAGAGCCAGATGACGCCGAACCCCGGGTCCCGCGGCTCGAAGTAGAAGAAGTTCAGGCCCGCGTACACCACCGCGCACACGGCGACGAAGGCGGAGAACCAGCCCAGCCCGGTGCCGTCGAGGTTCCCCAGCAGGTTGATCCCGACGTACAGGTAGGTGAAGCCGAACAGGTAGATGCCGCCCGCGAACAGGATCGCGGCCTGGTCCCCACCGGCGGTCAGGATCAGGTAGGTGGGCGTGAACACCTGCAGCGCGCCCACGAACAGGTTCAGCGGTGCCGCGGCGCGGGGGTCCACCCTGCCGAGGAGCATCAGGCCGTTGACGATCAGGACGGCCCCGACGTACAGCAGTCCGACGGCTCCCATGTGCAGTCATCTCCTCGGGTCCCGCGACGGTGCGGACGTCCCCCGTGAGGTGTGCCGGTGCGCAGACGTTCAGCGGCAACGATGGCGCCGCACCCCTCCCGCGTCAACGCTCCGCGTCGTCCTCGGCGAGCGCCTCGTCGAGGAGGGCGGCGAGGCCCTCGAGGGACCGGTGCGGCCCGTCGGTGCGCACCACCACGGGGTCGGGGACGGCGTCCTCGTCGTCGGTCACCGCCGCGGTCAGGTCGGCGGCGGTGCGCAGGGCCGCCTTGCCGAAGCGGTCGGCGGCCTCGTGCCGCGCGATCGGCGGGAGCTCGTCGGACACGGCGTCCTCCAGGGGGGTCGGTGGCGCACGCGGCCGCGTGTTCGGCGACCGCACCCCCGGGGTACCACCCTCCCGGCCTCGAACACCCGGCGGCCACGACGGAGGGGACTCGAGGGGGCCGATCGGTGGAGCACCGGGTCGAGGTGGTGTGGACGTGCCACCCGTGCGAGGTGGGTGGCCAGGACGCGCAGGAGGACGGCGATGCCGACCCGACCTGCTGGAACTGCGGTGGGCCGGTCGTCGTGACCGCCCGTCCCACCATCTGGCTCGCCTCCGAGCCGGACGCCGCCTGAGCACGGCGCCCGGCCCGGGACGGGCTCACCCGGCGCGGGCTCCCGCCCGCCGGGTGGTCACGAGCTGACGGCGCACTGACCGCGGTCGGCGCGCACCGGCCCCGACGCCGACGGCTTGATGTCGAAGTCGAAGATCGCCGTCGGCAGGTAGAGCGAGCAGCAGGCGTTCGGGATGTCGACGATCCCGCTCACCCGGCCCTCGATCGGAGCCGAGCCCAGCAGCAGGTAGGCCTGCTCGCCGGAGTACCCGAACTTCTCCAGGTACCGGACGGCGTTCAGGCACGCCCGCTTGTAGGCCAGCGTCGCGTCCAGGTACTTGTTCGTGTTGCTCTCGTGGTCGACCGAGACCCCGATGAACGTCAGGAACTCCGAGTAGCGGGGCTCGACGTTGCCGGGCATGAACACCGGGTTCGTGGTCACGCCGTAGGTCTCCATGCCGCCCTTGATCAGGTCGATGTGGAAGTCGATGAACCCGCCCATCTCGATGGCGCCGCAGAAGGTGATCTCGCCGTCGCCCTGGCTGAAGTGCAGGTCGCCGCCGGAGAGCTTCGCGTCCTTGACGTGCACCGGGTAGAAGACCCGCGAACCGCGGGAGAAGTTCTTGATGTCGTGGTTGCCGCCGTTCTCCCGGGCCGGCACCGTGCGCGCGCCGTCCCGGGCGATGCCGTCGAGCACGTTGCCGGACGCCGTCCCGCCGAGGGTGTTCTCGGCCAGCGGCGGGAGGGCCAGGGGCGGGACCCGGTCGGGGTCGGTCGCGATCAGCGCCCGCTCGCGCTCGTTCCACTTCGCGAGCAGGTCCGCCGACGGCGCCGTGCCGAACAGCCCGGGGTGGGTCAGGCCGGTGTAGCGCACCCCCGGTAGGTGCCGGGACGTCGCGACCTGGCCCTGGAAGTCCCAGATCGCCTTGTAGGCGTCCGGGAAGTAGTCGGTCAGGAAGCCACCGCCGTTGACCTTGGCGAAGATGCCCGTGTAGCCCCAGCCCTGCCCGGGGGCGTCGCCGAACTCCTGCGGCGCCTGCACCGGGCCCAGGTCGAGGATGTCGACGACGAGCAGGTCGCCCGGCTCGGCGCCCTCGACCCCGATCGGCCCGCTCAGCATGTGGGCGTGCGTCAGGTCGACGTCGCGGACGTCGTTGGCCGAGTCGTTGTTGCCGATCTGGCCGTCGGTCCACTCGCGGCACTCGACCCGGATGCTCTGTCCGGGGCGCACCATCGTGGCGACCGGGACGTCCGGGTGCCAGCGGTTGTGGCCGGGTACGGCCTGGTCCCTCATGGACTTGGCCTGGTCGACGGTGAACACCACGTCTGGCATGTCCCCACTCTCCGATCTGCGTTGATGGTGAGCGCCGGCCCGCGGGAAGACGGGCCGTCCGTGGGGGACGCGGGCCCGCAGCCGTCAGGGCCGGGGCAGCGCGTCCCATCGCGGGTTCCGCGGCGCCGGGCGGCCGGCTGCGCGCGGGACCTCCGTCGTGACCGTGGGCGCGTCCCGGCTGGCCTCCTCGCTCAGCCGCGCGGCGGCCACCGGGGCGGCCGTGCGGCTGAGCAGAGGGGCGGTGTAGACGCGCCGGCCCACCGCCCCGCAGGCGGGACACCGGGAGGTGCTGTCCGCGGTGCCGATGGGACGGCGGACCTCCCACGGGCCGCAGCTGGGACACCGGTAGACGTAACCCGCCATGGAGGTCCTCCGGGGCTCGGGACCACAGGTGAACGCGGAAGCTAGCGGCCCCTGGCGTCGCGCGGAGCCGGTGGACGCCCGTCCGACCCCTCCGATCGCGGCACCACGCGCGTCGCCACCCCGGGCTCAGGAGGGGTGACCCCCGGTGGGTTCAGCCGGTGGCGTCGGGCGAGGCCGGGGCCGAGCCGCCCTGCGGGGCGCGTCCCTCCATGAGCGCGCTGATCGCGGCGCGGTCCTCCGCCGAGGGCATGCCCCAGCCCGGCCGGTAGTCGTACACCTCCGCCAGCGGGGTCGAGCTGGTGCGCCCGTCGAGGACCTCCACCGCGTCGGGGCCGATCAGGCCCGGGTGCAGCACGCCGCAGGCCTCGGAGACCTTGAACAGGTCCCGGCGGAGCGTGTCGATGTAGTTGGCGGCGCGCACCGACTTCAGCGCCGGGTCCAGCCCGTGGGCCAGCCAGGGGTTCTGGGTGGCCACCCCGGTCGGGCAGGTGTCGGTGTGGCACTTCTGCGCCTGGATGCAGCCGATCGCCAGCATCGCCTCGCGGCCGACGTTGACCATGTCGCAGCCGAGGGCGAAGGCGACGATCGCGTTGTCCGGCAGCCCGAGCTTGCCCGCGCCGATGAAGGTCACCTGTTCGTGCAGCCCGGCCCGGGCGAACACCGAGTAGACGCGGGCGAAGCCGAGCTGGAAGGGCAGCGACACCGAGTCGGTGAAGATCAGCGGCGCGGCCCCGGTGCCGCCCTCGCCGCCGTCGACGGTCACGAAGTCCACGCCGCGGCCGGTGCGGCTCATCTGGTCGGTCAGCTCGTGCCAGAACGCCATGTCGCCGACGGCGGACTTGATGCCGACCGGCAGCCCGGTCTCGGCGGCCAGCAGCTCGACCCAGTCCAGCATGCTGTCGACGTCGGAGAACTCCGCGTGCCGCGACGGGCTCACGCAGTCCACCCCCTCCGGGACCCCGCGGGCGGCGGCGATCTCCGCCGACACCTTCGCCGCCGGCAGCACGCCGCCGAGGCCGGGCTTGGCGCCCTGGCTGAGCTTGATCTCCAGCGCTCGCACCGGGGCGGAGGCGACGAGGCCCTTGAGCCGGGCGAGGTCGAAGCGGCCGTGCTCGTCCCGGCAGCCGAAGTAGGCGGTGCCGATCTGGTAGACCAGCTCACCGCCGTTGCGGTGGTGCACCGAGATCCCGCCCTCGCCGGTGTTCTGCAGGCAGCCGGCGAGCGCGGCGCCGCGGTTGAGCGCCTCGACGGCGGCGCCCGACAGCGAGCCGAAGCTCATCGCCGAGATGTTCACGACCGACGGCGGGCGGAACGCCCGCGCCCGGCCGCGCGGGCCGCCCAGCACCTTGGCCGACGGCAGGGCGACGTCGTGCGCGGACATGGGGGCCGACGTCGGGACGGCGGCCCCGAACGTCTTGTGGTTGATCACGGGATAGCCGGCGGTGTACTCGAGGTCGTTGTCGGTGCCGAACCCGAAGTAGTTGTTCGCCTTCTTCGCCGAGGCGTACACCCAGCGGCGCTGGTCACGGGTGAACGGCCGCTCCTCGTTGTTGCCCGCCACGAGGTACTGGCGCAGCTCCGGGCCGATCGCCTCGATCAGGTAGCGCGCGTGGCCGACCACGGGGAAGTTGCGCAGCAGCGTGTGCTCCCGCTGCAGCAGGTCGCGGGCGGCGACGCCCGCGACGGCGGACAGGGCGGCAGCGGCGGCGGCACGGGCACCGCGCCTCACGACGCGGCCCCCCTCGGTCGGGCCGCTCCGGGTCGGGTTCCAGGATCGCTCGCGGGCACGGTTCCTCCTCGGTCTCGGGGGTCACTCCGGGTGGGTCTGCGGGTCGTCGACCGCGTCGAGCGTGGCCAGGACGTCGGTGAGCGCCCGGGTCGAGCGGTCGACCAGCGGGCGCAGCCGCGCGTAGACCGCGACCTCCGCCGGGTCGGGCACCACCGGGTCGCCGACCTCGACCAGCGCGGTCGCGGCGTCCAGGTCGGGCAGCTCGCCCAGGGCGTGCCACGCCAGCAGGCAGGCCCCCAGGCCCGTCCCCTCGGGGGACTCCGCCACGCGCACCGGCAGGTCGAGCGCGGCGGCCAGGGTGCGCACCCACAGGGACGACGCGACGGCACCGCCGGTGGCCCGCACCTCCCGCACCGGCAGGTCGGTCGCGGCGAACGCGTCGCGGACCAGGGCCAGCTGCTGGCAGACCCCCTCGACCGCTGCCCGCACCAGGTGCGGCCGGCGGTGCTCACGGCGCAGCCCGACGTAGGCCCCGCGCAGGCCCGACCGCCACCACGGCGCCCGCTCCCCCAGCAGGTAGGGCAAGCAGAGCAGCCCGGCGCTGCCGGCCGGCACCCCGGCCGCCTCGTCGAGCAGCCGGGCGTCCAGGGCGTCGGCGTCCTCCCCCTCGGGGTCCGGGGCGTCGAACCCGGCGGCCAGCGCCCGCGCGGCCCACCGCACCACCGAGCCGCCGTTGTTGACCGCGCCGCCGACCACCCAGGCGTCGTCGGTGAGCGCGTAGCAGAACAGCCGACGGTCCCGGTCCACCGTGGGCCGGGGGACGACGACCCGCATGGCCCCGCTGGTGCCGAGGGAGACCGCCGCGACCTCCGGCCGCACCGCCCCGATGCCGAGGTTGGCCAGCACGCCGTCGGAGGCGCCGACGACCACCGGCAGGTCGGCGGGCAGGCCGGTCGCCGCGGCCACCTCGGGGCGCAGCCCGGGCAGCACCGCCGTGGTGGGCAGCACCTCCCCGAGCTGGGCCGCCCGTACCCCCGCGATCGTCATCGCCTCGTCGTCCCACCGGCCGGTGGCGAGGTCGTAGAGGCCGGTGGAGGAGGCGCACGACCGGTCCAGCACGTGCCGGCCGCCGTGCAGGGCGGCGACCACGAGCTCCTTGACCCCGCCCCAGCGCGGGGTGCGGGCCACCAGGTCGGGGTCCTCGGCCCGCTCCCAGGAGAGCTTCACCAGCGGCGACATGGCGTGCACCGGCGTCCCGGTGCGGGCGTGCAGGTCCGCGGCGCGGCCGTCGGCCACCAGCTCCCCGGCCCACCGGGCGGCCCGGTCGTCGGCCCAGGTCACCAGGGGCCCGAGCGGCACCCCGGCGTCGTCCATGGGCACCAGGCCGTGCATGGCGGCGCTGAGGCCGACCCCGACCACGCGGTCGCCGCGCTCGCGGGCGCGGGCGGCGACGGCGGCGAGCGCCTCGACCGCGGCCGACTGCAGCTGCCGGGCGTCGAGTTCGGCGCGGCCGGGCGCGGGCACCTGCAGCGGGTAGCCGACGCTGGCGACGTCGCGCACCCGGCCGTCGGTGCCGGCGGTGACCGCCTTGGTGGCCGTCGTGCCCGAGTCGAGCCCGACGACGACGTCCACCTCGACCCCCTGACCGGCCCCGTGGCCCTGCCGCGATCGTGCTCGGCGCGGGAGGCGGGCGCCAGCCGGGCGCTCAGGAGGCCAGCTGCTGCACCGGCGCCGGCGGCTCGGAGCGCTCCGACGGCTCCGCGGGCCCCCCGGGCTCCTCGGGGTCGGGCTGCTCGTGCACCCGGGCCTCGGCCAGGAGGCCGGTCAGCGTGCCGACCGCGTCGTCGAGCTGCTCGGCCAGCCGCCGCACGGCCCCGCGGGCCTCACCGGTGAGCCGGTCGTACTCCGCCCGGGCCTCGGTGAGCAGCCGGGTCCGCTCGGCGGCGGCCTCGGCGCCCAGCCGCTCCCGGTCCGCGCGGGCCTCCGTTGCCAGGCGCTCCCGCTCCCCGGCGGCCTCCAGGGCCAGCCGGTCGCGTTCGGCGGCGGCCTCGACGATCAGCCGGTCGGCCTCCGCGGCGGCCTCCTGCAGCCGGGTGACGGCCTCCGCGCGCGCGGCGCGTGCCTCCTCCTCCGCCCGCTGGCAGTCGGCGAGCGCGGCCTCCTTGATCTCCGTGGCACGGCGCAGCAGGGCGTCGGCCTCCGCGCGGGCCTCGGCGCGCAGCCGGTCGGCCTCGGCCGCCCCGGCCTCGGTGAGCCCGGCGGCCTCGTCGGCGGCCAGGCGCAGGATCTCGCCGATCCGCTCGGAGGTCTTCAGCAGCTCGCGGCCCTCGGGTGAGCAGGCCAGCAGCCGGCGGGAGATCTCCAGCTCCGCCGAGCAGGTGCCGTAGCGGGACAGCAGGTCGTCGTTCTCCCTGCGGATCGCGGTCAGCTCGGTCTCGGCCCAGGCGACGTAGTTGTCCACCTGCAGCCGGTCGTAGCCGCGCAGCGCCCCCCGGAACAGCGGCCGCCCCTCCAAGATGGTGTCGAGGTCGCCGGCCAGGTTGGGGCGCCTCACCTCGTCCGCGG
This sequence comes from Geodermatophilus sp. SYSU D00705, assembly GCF_054050135.1. Lineage (NCBI taxonomy): Bacteria > Bacillati > Actinomycetota > Actinomycetes > Geodermatophilales > Geodermatophilaceae > Geodermatophilus > Geodermatophilus sp. SYSU D00705. The sequence continues at coordinate 39,565 of NZ_JBJGYT010000030.1, forward strand.
ACGCCGGCGCGTCGGCCGGCCGGGCCTCGTCGGTGTCCACGACCTCGTTCCGTCCGAACACCGGGGCCTCCCTCCTGACCCGACGTGCGGTCGGAGCCGTGGCCTGGCTGCCGCACGCCCGGCCAGCTCGATGTCGTGCTGGTGGTCGCACGGTCCCACCGCGCGGGCGCGCGGAGGGCCCCCCGGGCGCGGCCGGAGGGGGCCCCCGGCGTAGCTCGGCTGCCCGTACCGGAACGGCTACGACCGGTGAGGCGGGCGCCGGGTCAGCGGTAGGCCGACCCGCCCCGCAGGCGGGCGCCGACGGCCACGTGCAGCGGCGCGAGGACGACGCCGTCGCGGGCCAGCCGGTCGCGCAGCTGCCGCCGGTGCCGCAGCACCCCGGCGAACCCGATCGCCCAGAACACGTACTGGACGGCGAAGGCGGCGCGGAAGGCGTCCAGCGAGTAGTCGGTCGAGCCGCCGGGGGTGAGCACGTCCAGGACCGCCCCGACGGCGAGGATGGTGAGCAGCGAGGCCACGAACCCCCCGACGTTCACCACGCCGCTGGCGCTGCCCTGCCGCTCGGCCGGGTTCCAGGTGCGGGCGAAGTCGAAGCCGATCATCGACCCCGGGCCGTTGGTGCCCAGGACGACGACCAGCAGCACCAGCAGCGGCAGCGGCGCCGGACCCGGCCACAGCAGGACGACGGTCCACGTCGCCGCCGTGAGCGCGAGGATCGAGAACACCAGCACCGACCGGCGCAGCGGCCAGCGCCCGCACAGCCGGCCCAGCAGCGGGCCGACGAGGATGCCGACCACGACGAGCAGGGTGAGCAGGCCGGCCGCCGTCGCGGGGCTGCGCCCCTCCCCCACCACGAGGAACGGGTAGCCCCACAGCAGCGCGAAGACGGTGCCGGAGAACTGGGTGACCAGGTGGGTGTAGAGGCCGATCCGGGTGCCCGGCTCCCGCCAGGTCAGCACCAGGCTGCGGCGCACCTCCGACAGGCCGCTGGGGGTGGCCAGCTGCGTGCCGGGCGGCGCGTCGCGCAGGGCGACGACGACGAGCACGGCGACGAGGACGCCGACGGCCGCGGCGCCGAGGAACGTGGTCTCCCACGACGTCGAGTGCAGCAGGGTCACCAGCGGGTAGGCGGCGACGATCTGCCCGAACTGGCCGAGCATGCCGGTCAGCTGGGTGATCAGCGGGACCGTGGGGCCGGGGAACCAGAAGCCGATCACCCGCAGCACGCTCACGAAGGTCATCGCGTCGCCGGCCCCGACCAGCACCCGCGCCGCGACGGCGGTCGGGACGTCGCCGGCGAGGGCGAGCAGCGCCTGGCCGGCGGCCATGGTCAGCGCGCCGGCCAGGATCAGCCGGCGCGAGCCGAACCGGTCGAGGGCGACACCGACGGGGACCTGCATGCCCGCGTAGACGACCAGTTGCAGCACGAGGAACAGCGAGACCGCCGAGGCGCCCGCGGAGAACCGCTCCTGCGCCTCCACCCCGGCGACACCGAGGGAGGCGCGGTGGAAGACGGCGACGGCGTACGCGGCCAGCGCCACCAGCCACACCGTGTAGGCGCGGGCCGTCGGGCGGGTGGCGGTCGGCGAGCTCACCCCAGGGACGACGTCCGGCCGGCCCGGAGGCTTCCGGCGCGGGGCCGTGAGATCCCTCACCACCACCGCCCCGCGGCCGGCCCGGGGGTCCCGCCACCGCCCTTGACCGGCCCCGATCCCGGCTCCTAGCTTGTGTGACCCAGGACACACCGGCGGTTGCGCCGGTCACTCCCGCTCCCGCGATCCCGGGCAGCCGGGTCGCGGGTCGCCCCCGGCCTCGACGAGGAGGACCCGACCCCATGACGCAGACCGCGCCCACCCCGCAGGAGACCGCTGCGGCCGACACCCCCACCCGCCGGGTGGACGTCGTCGTCATCGGCGCCGGCTTCTCCGGCATGTACATGCTCCACCGGCTGCGGCAGCTCGGCTGCTCGGTGCAGGTCTTCGAGGCCGGTGACGGCGTCGGCGGCACCTGGTACTGGAACCGCTACCCCGGCGCCCGTTGCGACATCAACAGCCTGGACTACTCCTACTCCTTCGATCCCGAGCTCGAGCAGGAGTGGCACTGGACGGAGAAGTACCCGACCCAGCCGGAGATCCTCCGCTACGCCGACCACGTGGCCGACCGGTACGACCTGCGCCGCGACATCCAGTTCCGGACCAGGGTCACCGAGACGGTCTGGGACGAGACCGCCGAGCGCTGGACGGTCCGCACCGACCAGGGCGACGAGGTCGCGGCCCGGTACCTGGTCCACGCCTCCGGGTGCCTGTCGATCTACAAGAAGCCGGAGGTCCCCGGACTGGAGAGCTTCCGCGGCGCCTGGTACCACACGGCCCGCTGGCCGCACGAGGGCGTGGACTTCACCGGGCAACGGGTGGGCGTGATCGGCACCGGCTCCTCGGCGATCCAGAGCATCCCGCTGATCGCCCAGCAGGCCGCCGACCTCTACGTCTTCCAGCGGACGCCCAACTTCGCCATCCCGGCCAACAACCACGACTTCCCGGCCGGTCAGCAGGAAGCGGTGAAGGCGCGCTACCGCGAGCACCGGGAGCAGGCCCGGATGTCGATGCTCGGCGTGCCGTACGAGATGCCGGACAAGTCCGCCCTCGAGGTGGACGAGGAGGAGCGGCGGCGCCGGTACGAGAACGCCTGGTCCAACCCGGAGAACATCCTCGCCGACATGTACCTGGCCTTCAACGACACGCTGGTGGACCAGGCGTCCAACGACACCGCCTCGGAGTTCGTCCGGGAGCGCATCCGCCAGATCGTCCGGGACCCGGACGTCGCCGAGACGCTGTGCCCCAAGGACTTCCCGATCTGCACCAAGCGGCTGTGCGTCGCCACCGACTACTACGAGACCTACAACCGCGACAACGTGCACCTGGTCGACCTGCGCAAGACCCCCCTCGTGGAGATCACGCCGAGTGGGATCCGGACGACGGAGCGGGAGTACCCCCTCGACGCCCTCGTGCTGGCCACCGGATTCGACGCCCAGACGGGGGCGCTGACCTCGATCGACATCCGCGGTCGGGAGGGCCTGTCGCTGAAGGAGAAGTGGGCCGCGGGGCCCCGCAGCTACCTCGGCATCACCGTGGCCGGCTTCCCGAACATGTTCATCATCACCGGGCCCCAGAGCCCCTCGGTGTTCACGAACATGATGACGGCGATCGAGCAGCACGTGGAGTGGATCGGCGACTGCATCGCCCACCTGCGCGAGCGGGGCGTGCCCACCATCGAGCCCACGATCGAGGCCGAGAACGAGTGGGTGGCGCACAACGAGGAGGTCGGCAACGCCACCCTGTTCCCCACGGCGAACTCCTGGTACATGGGCTCGAACGTGGAGGGCAAGCCGCGGGTGTTCATGCCCTACATCGGCGGGCTCGGCCCCTACCGGCAGCGGTGTGACGAGGTGGCCGCCAAGGACTACGAGGGCTTCGTCCTCGCCGGGTGAGTGATCGACTCCCCTCCCGGACACGACTAACCGTGCACGTCGGCGGGCAGGAGGACCGCGTCCGCCGGGGCCAGCCGGCCCCGGTCGCACGAGACCGTCCGACGAGAGGAGCGCCTCCATGGCGTCCGTCATCCACTACGAGATCGCGACCGAGGCCGAGAAGTACGCCGACTTCCGCCGGGTCCTGTGGACCGGGAAGAACACCCAGCTGGTGATCATGACGATCCCGCCGGGCGGGGAGATCGGCGAGGAGGTCCACGAGGACATCGACCAGATCCTCACCTTCGTCAGCGGCACCGGTGAGGCGCGGATCGCGGGCAGCAAGAAAAAGGTGACGCAGGGCGACCTGGTCGTCGTGCCCGCCGGCACGAAGCACAACTTCGTGAACACCGGGCCCAACCCGCTGGTCCTCTACACGGTCTACGGCCCGCCGGAGCACGCCGACGGCGCGGTGCACAAGACCAAGGAGGAGGCCGACGAGCTCGAGGAGGCCGGCAAGGACGAGCCGCCGACCCAGTGAGGCCCGGGTGGGGCCGCCGCACCCGCGGCGGCCCCACCTCCAGCACCTGCCGACGAGGAGGCCCCGTGCGTGCCCTGCAGATCACCGGCTGGCAGAGCGACCCCGAGTTCCGCGACCTCGAACCACCACGGCCCGGGCCCGGCGAGGTGCTGGTCCGGGTCGGCGGCGCCGGGGTGTGCCACTCCGACCTGCACGTGCTGCACGAGTTCCCGCCGGGCGCGATGCCCTGGCAGCTGCCGTTCACCCTCGGCCACGAGAACGCCGGCTGGATCGCCGGGACCGGCCCCGGCGTGCGCGGCCTGGAGCAGGGCCAACCGGTCGCCGTGTACGGCGCGTGGGGCTGCGGGGTCTGCCGCTCCTGCGCAGCGGGCGCCGAGAACTACTGCCGCGCCCCCGGTGGCGGCTCCGCGGTCGGCGGGCTGGGCGCCGACGGCGGCATGGCCGAGTACCTCCTGGTGCCCTCCGCCCGGCACCTCGTCCCGCTGCCCGACGGGCTCGAACCCCGCACCGCGGCCCCGCTGACCGACGCCCTACCACGCGATCGCCCGGGTCGCGGACCTCCTCGGACCGGGCTCCACGGCGGTGGTCGTGGGCGCCGGCGGGCTGGGCAACCTGGCCGTGCAGGTCCTGCGGGCCACCACGGGGGCCACCGTGGTCGCGGTCGACCCCCGGGCGGAGTCGCGGGAGCTGGCCCGCGCCCGGGGCGCCCACGCCGTCCTCGACAGCGACGCCGACACCGCCGCGGCCATCCGGGACCTCACCGCGGGCACCGGCGCCGACGTCGTCCTCGACATGGTCGGTTCCGACGGCACCCTGGCCCTGGCCGCGTCCGCGGTCGGCATCGACGGGGCGATCGTCGTCGTCGGCATCGCCGGCGGGACGCTGCCGGTCTCGTGGCTGAGGCTGCCGTACGGGATCCGCGTCCTGACGACGTACTGGGGCACCCGGCCGGAGCTGCACGCGGTGCTGGCCCTGGCCGCCCGCGGCGACCTGGTCGCGCAGACCACCGAGTGGCCGCTGAGCCGCGCGCCGGAGGCCTACGCGGCCCTGCGGGCCGGCTCGGTGACCGGCCGGGCGGTCATCGTCCCGGACGACGCCGCGGCCGGCTGAGCGCGGGCCGCCGCCTCCCGCCGGGCTGGCCGAGCGGGGGCCGCCGCAGCAGACTCCCGGGTGCCACACGGACCGTGCCACCGACCGCCGCGTCGTCCGAGGAGGGCCCCGCCCATGTCCCACACCCCCGCCACCCCCGAGAGCGTCTTCACCTACGGCGCACCCCAGCTCAAGTACGGCCCCGGCGCCTCCGACGAGATCGGCTACGACCTGAGCCTGACCGGGGCGCGGCGCGTGCTGGTCGTCACCGACCCGGGCGTGGCCGCGACTGGTCACCCCCAGCGGGTCGCCGACCAGATGACGCCCTTCGGCATCGAGGCGCGGGTCTTCGACGGCGCCCACGTGGAGCCGACCGACGAGAGCCTCGAGCACGCCGTCGGGTGGGCCCGCGAGCACGGGCCGTGGGACGCGGTCGTCGCCGTGGGCGGCGGGTCGAGCATCGACACCGCCAAGGCGATCAACCTGCTCACCACCAACCCCGGTGAGCTCATGGACTACGTCAACAAGCCGGTCGGCGAGGGCCGGGCGCCGGTCAACCCGCTGCACCCGCTGGTCGCCGTCCCCACGACCACCGGGACCGGCGCGGAGAGCACCACGATCTGCGTGCTCGACGTCCTGGCGCTCAAGGTGAAGACCGGCATCAGCCACGCCCGGCTGCGCCCGACCATGGCCGTCGTCGACCCGGCGCTGACCCGGACCCAGCCGGCCGGGGTCACCGCCGCGTCGGGCATGGACATCCTCTGCCACGCGCTGGAGAGCTACACCGCGCGCCCGTACACGACCTTCGAGCACAAGCGGCCGGAGGAGCGGGTGCCCTACTGCGGCGCCAACCCGATCGCCGACATGTGGTCGGAGAAGGCGCTCTCGCTGCTGGCCGGGTCCTTCCGCACCGCCGTCCGGCACGGCGAGGACGACGACGCCCGCGCGGCGATGGCCATGGCCGCGACCTTCGCCGGGATGGGGTTCGGCAACGCCGGCGTGCACATCCCGCACGCCAACGCCTACCCGATCGCCGGCCGCGTCAAGGACTTCCACCCCAAGGACTACCCGGCCGACGAGCCGATGGTCCCGCACGGGATGTCGGTGGCCCTCACCGCGCCCGAGGCCTTCCGGTTCACCTTCGACGCCGACCCCGAGCGGCACCTGCGCGCCGCCCGGCTGCTGGACCCCCGCGCCGAGCAGACCGACGACCCGGCGGAGTTCCTGCCCACGGTGCTGACCGCCCTCATGCGCGACATCGACATCCCGGGCGGCATCGGGGCCGTCGGCTACGACGAGGGCGACATCCCCGACCTCGTCGAGGGCACGATGAAGCAGCAGCGCCTGCTGGCCACCGCCCCCAAGGACGTCACGGAGGACGACGTCGCCGGGATCTTCCGCCGCTCGCTGACCCTCTGGTGACCCGCCGCGGCGCCCTGACCTGGTCGTAGGACTCCTGTCCAGGTGCGTCCCGGACCGCCGGGCTGGTCCAGTGGCCGCGGGGGCCGACCGGGGCCACGGGGAGGACGGGCATGGCGACGAGCGCGGGAGGGCCTCCGCGCCCGTTGCTGGGCGTGGCACCGCTCGAGCCGGCCGGTGGCGTCGACACGCTGCTGACCGCCTTCGGGCTGCTGGCCGGGGACCGGCCCGGCCTCTGCCTGGACCTCGTCGGCGGCGGGCCGCTGCGCCGGGCGCTGCAGACCGCCGCCGCCCGGCTGGGCCTGGACGACGCCGTGCGCTTCCGCGAGCCCCTGGCGCCCCCGGCGGTCCGGGCCGCGGTGCACCGCTGCGCCGCGCTGGTCCTCCCGCACCGGGCGCCCTGCGGCCGGGAGTACCCGTCACCGGCGCTGCGGCACGCGCTCGCCAGTGCGCGCCCGGTCGTGGCCACGCCCGCGGGCGCGCCTCCGCTCCTGATCCGGCACGGAGAGACGGGGCTGCTCGTCGCCCCGGACGACCCGACCGCCCTCGCCCTGGCCCTCGCCGGGCTGCTCGACGACCCGGTCCGCGCGGCCGGCATCGGCCTGGCCGGCAGCCGGGCAGTGGGCGTCCTCCCACCGGCCGATGACGGCGGACGGCTGCGCCGCACCTGGCAGCGGGTCACCGGGTGAGGCGCGTGCCCCTCGTCCCGGGCCCCCAGATCGGGGGAGCCGGGCGCCCGGTCCCTTGCGCCGCCACCCCCCGGGATGACACAACTCCCCGACAGGCGGGTGCAGCGTCGACGCGCGAGGGGGACGCCATGGCCACCGGCCCGACGGCGGCGGTCGCCGCACCGCGCCCGACCGGCGACTGGGTCCCGCTGGTGCAGCCCGCGCCCGCCCACCGCCCGGCCCGCACCTCGTCGGTGCGCCGAGTGGTCGGCCGCTTCCTGCTCGCCAACCTGGTGGCGGTGGTCCTGCTGCTCGGCGGCGGCGTCTGGGCCGGCGTCGAGGCGGCCGAGGACGAGGCGCTGGCCGACGCCCGCCACGTGACCGACCTGCTGGCCGCCGTCCTCGTGCAACCCAACGTCGACGACGGCCTGCTCGCCGGCGACCCGCAGACCCTGCAGACGTTCGACGCCCGCATGCGCGACCGGCTGCCCTCCGTCGGCATCGTGCGGGTCAAGATCTGGACGGCGGACGGGCGGATCGTCTACTCCGACGAGCCCCGCCTCGTCGGGCAGGCCTACGGGCTCGACGAGGACGACCGGACCGCGCTGCGCGACGGCGTCACGCGGGCCCAGGTCAGCGACCTCACCCGCCCGGAGAACCGGTTCGAGCGCTCCTTCGGCCAACTCCTGGAGGTGTACCGGCACATCGCCGGCCCCGACGGGCAGCCGCTGCTGCTGGAGACCTACTCGGTGTACCAGCAGGCCACCTCCCGGCAGTTCGAGATCTGGTGGGAGTTCGCGCCCATCTCGATGGCCGTGGTGCTCACCCTCCTCGCCGTCCAGCTGCCCCTGGTGCGCCGGATGGTGACCCAGCTGCGGGCCACCCAGCGGGAGCGCGAGCTGCTGCAGGCCCGCGCGCTGGACGCCTCTGCCGAGGAGCGGCGGCGGATCGCGGGGAGCCTGCACGACGGGATCGTCCAGGACGTCTCGGCCTCCGCCCTGCTCGTCGCCCGGGCCGCCGACGAGCTGCGGGGGCCCTCGGCCTGCGGCTGCCCCCACCCGGAGGCGGAGGTGCTGAGCCAGGCCGCCGGCGCGCTGCGGGAGTCGGTGGGCTCCCTGCGCTCCCTGCTGGTGGAGATCCACCCGCCCGACCTCGCCCGCTCCGGCCTGCCCATGGCCCTGGCCGACCTCGCCGGCCGGCTGCGCCCGCGCGGCGTCGACGTCCGGGTGCACGTGGCCGACGACCTGGACCCGCCACCGGCCGCCGCCGCCCTGGTCCTGCGCACCGTCCAGGAGGCGCTGCGCAACGTCGCCAAGCACTCCTCCGCCCGCCGCGTGGACGTGACGGTGGAGGAGCGCGCCGACGCCCTGGTGTGCGAGGTCACCGACGACGGCGTCGGGTTCGAGGCCGCGCCCGACCCGGACGGGCACGGCGGCCGGTTCGGGCTGCGGCTGCTCGCCGACCTCGCCGCCGCCGAGGGCGCCGCCCTGTGGCTGCGCACCGCGCCGGGGTCCGGGACCACCCTGCGCCTGGAGGTGCCACTCCCGTGATCGACGTCCTGGTGGTCGACGACCACGCGCTCATGCGCTCGGGCCTGTCCGGGCTGATCGCCGCGGCCGAGGACATGCAGGTCGTGGGCACCGCCGCCGACGGCGCCGAGGCGGTGGCCGAGGTGGCCCGCCTGCGGCCGCGGGTGGTGCTCATGGACCTGTCCATGCCGGTGATGGACGGCGTCCTGGCCACCCGCCGCATCGTCGAGGAGCACCCCGACGTGGAGGTGCTCGTGCTGACCTCCTTCTCCGACCAGCAGCGGGTGATGGAGGCGCTCGACGCGGGCGCCGGCGGGTACGTCCTCAAGGACACCGAGCCCGCCGACCTGCTGGCCGCCATCCGCTCCACCGCCCAGGGGCACTCGCCGCTGGACCCGCGCGTGGCCCGCACCGTGCTGCACGCCCGGCGCTCCCCGCCCCGGACGGCCGAGCTCACCGAGCGGGAGCAGGAGGTGCTCGCGCTGGTCGGCCGCGGCCTGGCCAACAAGCAGATCGCCCGGGCCCTCGGCATCCGGGAGGGCACCGTGAAGGCCCACCTGACCAGCGTGTTCCAGCGGATCGGCGTCCGGGACCGGACCTCGGCGGCCCTCTGGGCGCGCACGCACCTGCCGGAGGACCCCACGAGCCTGGCGCGCTGACCCCCGCTCGCGGCGGCGGACCCGCGGCACCGAGACTGACGGGGTGACTGCGGCCGCTGCTACCGACGCCGACCTGCTCTCCTCGCTGCGCCGGGCCGGCGTCGGCGACGTCGACGACTCCGGCCTCGCCCGGGCCCTGTACTCCTCCGACGGCTCCCTGTACCGCGTGCTCCCGCGCGTGGTGGTGCGGCCCCGCCACCCCGACGAGATCGAGGCCACCCTCGCGGTCTGCCGGGAGACCGGCGTGCCGCTCACCGCACGCGGTGCGGGCACGTCGATCGCCGGCAACGCCGTCGGCCCGGGCGTGGTGGTCGACACCAGCCGGTACCTCTCCCGGGTCCGCGCCATCGACCCCGAGGCCCGGACGGCGACCGTGGACCCCGGCCTCGTCCAGGCCGCCCTGCAGAAGGCCGCCGCGCCGCACGGGCTCCGGTTCGGCCCCGACCCGAGCACCCACAACCGCTGCACGATCGGCGGGATGATCGGCAACAACGCCTGCGGCTCCCGGGCCCTGGGCTACGGCCGCACGTCGGACAACGTCGTCGGCCTCGACGTCGTCACCGGCGGGGGGCAGCGGCTGCGGCTGGGCCCGGGGGGCGATGCCCCGGACGGCGGCGTCCTCACCGACCTGCGGAGCCTGGTGGACGGCGAGCTGGCCGCGATCCGCACCGAGCTGGGGCGCTTCGGCCGCCAGGTGTCGGGCTACTCGCTGGAGCACCTGCTGCCCGAGCGCGGCTTCGACGTCGCCAAGGCCCTCGTCGGCAGCGAGGGCACGCTGGCCCTGGTGCTCGGCGCGACCGTGCGGCTGGTGGCCGACGCGCCCTTCCGCGGGCTGGTGGTCCTCGGCTACCCGTCGATGGCCGACGCCGCCGACGCCACCCCCGCCCTGCTCCGGCACGAGCCGACCGCCTGCGAGGGGCTCGACCAGCGGATCGTCCAGCGGCTGCGCGACGTCCCCGCCGCCGTCGTCCCGGAGCTCCCCCGCGGCGACGGCTGGCTGATCGTCGAGCTGACCGGCGACACCGTCGCCGAGATCGAGGCCAAGGCGAAGGGCGTGCTCGGCGACGCCGGGGCGCTGGACTCCCTGGTGGTCACCGACCCGGCGGAGGCCGCGGCGATCTGGCGGATCCGGGAGGACGGCGCGGGCCTGGCCGCCCGCACCTCCGACGGCCGCCCCGCGCACGCCGGCTGGGAGGACGCCGCGGTGCCGGTGGAGCGGCTCGGCGAGTACCTGCGCGGGTTCGAGGAGCTGCTGGGCGCGCACGGCCTGCAGGGGGTCCCCTACGGCCACTTCGGCGACGGCTGCGTGCACGTGCGGATCGACTTCCCGCTGGGGCACAGGCCCGACCGCGGACGGAAGGCCTACCGCGCGTTCGTGACCGACGCCGCCGCGCTGGTCGCCCGCTTCGGCGGCTCGGTCTCCGGCGAGCACGGGGACGGCCGGGCCCGCAGTGAGCTGCTGGCCTCGATGTACTCCCCGCACGTCCTGGGCCTGTTCGAGCGGGTCAAGGCGGTGTTCGACCCCGGCGACGTGCTCAACCCCGGGGTGCTCGTCCGGCCGGCCCGCGTCGAGGACGACATCCGCGTCGCCTCCGCGCCCCGCCGGACCACCGGCCTGGCGCTGGCCTACCGGCACGACGGCGGGGACTTCTCCGCCGCCGTCCACCGCTGCACCGGCGTCGGCAAGTGCCGGGCGGACCTGCAGGCCTCCGGCGGCGTGATGTGCCCGTCGTGGCCGGCGACCCGCGAGGAGAAGGACACCACCCGCGGCCGGGCCCGCGTGCTGCAGGAGATGCTCGCCCCCGGTGGGCCGGTGCGCGACTGGCGCTCTCCCGAGGTGCACGACGCCCTCGACCTGTGCCTGTCGTGCAAGGGCTGCTCGCGGGACTGCCCCACCGGCGTGGACATGGCCTCGTACAAGGCCGAGGTGCTGCACCAGAGCTACCGCCGCCGGGTGCGCCCGCGCTCGCACTACACGCTGGGATGGCTGCCGCGCTGGGCGGACCTCGCCGCCCGGGCCCCGCGCGTGGTCAACGCGGTGATGACCTCCCACCTCGGCGGCCGGGCCGCCAAGTGGGGGGCCGGCGTGGACCAGCGGCGCAGCCTGCCGGCCTTCGCGCCCCGCACCTTCCGCGCGAGCTGGGCCGACCGGCCGGCGGGCGGTGACGGCCGGCCGGTCGCGCTGTGGGTGGACTCGTTCACCGACCACTTCGCCCCCGAGGTCGCCGAGGCGACGGCCGAGGTGCTGACGGCGGCCGGCTACCGGGTCGAGGTGCCGCCGGCCGAGGCGTGCTGCGGGCTCACCTGGATCACCACCGGCCAGCTGGACGGCGCCCGCCGCACGCTGGCCCGCACGGTCGAGCTGCTGGCCCCGCTGGCCGACGCCGGGGTGCCGATCGTCGGCGTCGAGCCGTCCTGCACCGCCGTGCTGCGCGGCGAGGCGCTCGAGCTGGTCGGCGGGTCCGCCGCCGAGCGGGTCGCGGCGGCCACCCGCACCCTGGCCGAGCTGCTGCGGGACACGCCGGGCTGGACTCCGCCGTCCCTGGCCGGGGTCGAGGTGGTCGCGCAGCCGCACTGCCACCACTCCGCCGTGCTGGGGTGGTCGGCCGACGAGCGGCTGCTGCGCGACGCCGGCGCCACGGTGCGCCGGGTCGGCGGCTGCTGCGGGCTGGCCGGCAACTGGGGGGTCGAGCGCGGCCACCACGAGGTCTCGGTCGCCATCGCCGAGCACCAGCTGCTGCCCGCCGTCCGGGAGGCCGGCCCGGACGCCGTCGTCCTCGCCGACGGGTTCTCCTGCCGCACCCAGCTCGACGACCTGGCCGGCCGCCGCGCGCTGCACCTGGCGCAGCTGCTCGCCGGACGGTGACCGCGGCGGCGGTCTGCCACGATGCGCCGGTGGACCTCGAGGAGACCCTGCTGCCGGGCGTCGGTGTCCGGTACCAGCTGCAGACCCGCGCCGGTGACCTCCTCGCGATCGTGATCCGCCGCGAGGGGGCGGCCGAGCTCGCCGTCTACGACCGGCGCGACCCCGACCGTGCCCGCAGCGTCCTGCGGCTGGACGCCGAGGAGGTCGACGCCGTCGCCGACGTGTTCGGCGCGCCCCGGCTGACCCAGCGCTTCGCCGACCTGTCCCGCGAGGTGCCCGGGTTGGAGTCCGGCCACTTCCCTATCCCGCCCGGCTCCCCGTTCGCCGACCGGCCGCTCGGGGACACCCGGGCCCGGACGCTCACGGGCTGCTCCGTGGTGGCGATCGTGCGGGACACCGACGTGGTCCCCTCCCCCGGGCCGGCCGACCTGCTGCGGGCCGGCGACGTGCTGGTCGCCATCGGCTCGCAGACCGGCCTGGAGCAGCTGGAGCGGCGCCTGGCCGGCGCGGCCTGAGGCGCGGCCGGCGTGGACCACGTCGCGGCCCTGCTGGTCGAGCTGGGACTGCTGTTCCTCGGCCTGTCGCTGCTGGGCCTGCTGGCCCGCCGGGTCGGCCTCTCGCCGGTGCCCTTCGTCCTGGTGGCCGCGCTCGCGCTCGGGGACGGCGGCCTGGTGCCGCTGGCCACCGCGCAGCCGTTCATCGAGGCCGCCGCCGAGATCGGCGTGGTGCTGCTCCTGCTCGCCCTCGGCCTGGAGTTCTCCGCCGACGAGCTGTTCTCCTCCCTGCGCCGGCACGGCCCCTCCGGGGCGGTCGACCTGCTGCTCAACGCCCCGCCCGGTTTCGTCGCCGGGCTGCTGCTCGGCCTGCCCTGGCAGGGCGCCCTGGCCCTGGCCGGCGTCACCTGGATCTCCTCGTCGGGGATCGTCGCCCGGCTGCTCGGCGACCTCGGCCGGCTGGCCAACCGCGAGACCCCGGCGGTGCTGTCGGTGCTCGTGCTCGAGGACCTCGCGATGGCGCTGTTCCTACCCCTGCTGGTCGTCGCGCTGGCCGGCGGCGGGCCGGTGTCGGCGGTCGGCGGCGCCGGTCTGGCCGTGGGCGCCGTCGTGCTGGTGCTGCTCGCCGCCCAGCGGCACGGTCAGCGGCTGGGCCGGCTGCTGGCCTCCGCCGACGACGAGCAGGTGCTGCTCCGGCTGGTCGGGCTCACCCTGCTGGTGGCCGGCCTCGCCCAGTCGCTCGGCGCGTCGGCCGCCGTCGGGGCCTTCCTCGTCGGGCTCGCGCTGCCGGCGTCGTTCGCCGAGCGGGCGCGGGCGATCCTCAGCCCGCTGCGCGACCTGTTCGCGGCCACCTTCTTCGTCGCCTTCGGGCTGTCCACGGACCCGGGCGCGGTGCTGCCGGTGCTGCCCGCCGTGCTGGCCCTGGCGGCGGTCACGACGGGGACGAAGCTGGTCACGGGCTGGTTCGCCGCCGGCCGGGACGGCGTGGGCGCGCCCGGGCGGCTGCGCGCGGGGACGGCGCTCGTCGCCCGCGGCGAGTTCTCGATCGTCATCGCCGGCCTGGCCGTCGCGGCGGGCGTGACCGACCTCGGGCCGGTGGCCACCGGCTACGTGCTGGTCCTCGCGGTGCTGGGGCCGGTCCTCACCCGCCTCGTCGAGCCCCGCGACCTGCGGGCCGCGGTCTGATCACGTCGTCCCCCGCCGCAGCGCCGTGATCGCGGGGATCGGTCAGGCGGCGGCGTCGTCCCGTCGGGCGACGGCCGCCGCCACGACGTGGGGGGCCAGCGCGGCCGCGATGACGGCGTAGCCGGCCGAGGAGGGGTGGAAGCGGTCGGCGGAGAACATCGCCGGGTCCGCGGAGAACGCGGTGGCCACGGCGTCCGACACGCCCGCGACCCGCGCGCCCGCGGCCCGGGCGACGGCGGCCTGCTCGCGCTGCAGCTGCGTGGAGGCGGCCTGCACGAGCCCGCGGAACGCCGGGGGCACGAAGGGCACGACCGACATGTCCGGCGCCGGGACGACGACCACGTCGGCCCCGCTCGCGCGGAGGGTGCCCAGAGCCGCCGCCAGGGCGGAGGCCGCCTGCACCGGCGGCACCATGCGGGCGAGGTCGTTGGCACCGACGACCACGACGGCGAGGTCGACCGCCAGCGGCTCGGCGCGGCGGGCCTGCGCGGCGAGGTCGCGCGAGACGGCGCCCGGGACGGCCAGGACGGTCAGGTCGACGTCGAAGCCGGCGTCGCGCAGCACGTCCGCCAGTCGAGGGCCGAGGGTGTCCTGCACCCGGGCGGCGCCGGAACCGTACGCGAGGGAGTCACCGAGGAGGGCGAGGCGGATCACGCTGCGTACAACAACGGCAGGTGCTCCGCCATGGGGGGGGGGGGGGGGGGGGGGGGGGGGGGGGGGGGGGGGGGGGGGGGGGGGGGGGGGGGGGGGGGGGGGCGGCCCGGGGCTTAATCCCGGGGCCCAGCCTTCGCAA
>NZ_JBJGYT010000031.1:0-52523 GCF_054050135.1 Geodermatophilus sp. SYSU D00705
GGGCGGGCGCCCCCCCCAGCCCCGCCCCCCCCGCGCGCCCGCCCCCCCCCCCCCCCCCCCCCCCCCCCCCCCCCCCCCCCCCCCCCCCCCCCCCCCCCCCCCCCCCCCCCCCCGGGGCTCCCGTACTCGGGCACCGTCGTCCGCCGGGTCAGCGCCGGTGCATCGTGCGCCGGCGCAGGACGAGGATCGCGACGACAGCTCCCAGCGAGGCGACGAGGAGCAGCGCCGCGAGCCACACCGGCACGGTGCTGCCCGGGTCCACCAATCTGGAGACCGCGACGACGGCCGCGCCCGCAGGCCCGATCACCAGCAACCGGGACGGCGGCTCCCGCCTCCGCACCGGATCAGCCACCACGGTCCCGCCCCGCGTCGGACATGCCCCGGCGGCTAGTCCTCGTCGTCCTCGAACAGGGCGACCAGCTCGTCGGCGGTGCAGGCCACGTGCAGCGGGACGATCGACACCGTCCACCCCGGGCGCCGCTCGTCGATGTCGAGCGCGAGGTCCCACGCCGCCCGGGCGCTGAGCGGGCCGAAACAGGCGTCGTCCCCGTCGTCGGCGATCGCCACCTCGACCAGCCAGGTGTCGGAGAGGTCGGCCGCCAGCTCGGCGAAGTCCGGGTCGGTGCCGTCCTCGGGCTCAGGGGAGTCGGCCGCGACGGGGTAGATGAGCGCCATACCGCAGCCTCTCAGAGCTGGATGCCGCGCGTGAGGGCGCCGTCGACCACCAGGTTCGTCCCGGTCGTGAAGCTGGAGACGGGGCTGGAGAGGAAGACGACGGCCCTGGCCATCTCCTCCGCCGTCCCCATCCGGCCGGTCGGGTTCAGCGCGAGCGCCGTGGCGAACAGCTCGGGGTTGCCGCGCTCGATGTTCTGCCAGAAGCCGTCCGGGAAGTAGGTGTTGCCAGGTGAGACCACGTTGGCCCGCACCCCGCGGCCGGCCAACTGCATCGCCAGGCCCGAGACGTAGCCGATGATCGCCGTCTTCATCGTCCCGTAGGGCCCCGAGACGGCGTCGGACTCCCGTCCCGAGACGCTCGAGACGGCCACGATCGAGCCGTGTCCGCTGCGTTCCAGGTGCGGGATCGCCGCCTTCGCGAGGCGGACCGTGTGCATGAGGTCCACCTCGAAGCTCGTGTACCAGTTCTCCTCGGTGTCCGGGGTGGCGAGCGCACTCACGTTGGCGACGACGGCGTCCAGGCCGCCCAGGCGTCCGGCGGCCGCCTCCACCCACGAGGTGAGGGCCGCACCGTCGCGTACGTCCAGCTGGACGCCGGAGGCCCGCCCGCGCCGATCGGCGAGAGCCTTCTCCGTCGCCTCGATCTCGGCGGCGTCGCGGGCGCAGAACTCCACGACGGCGCCCTCGTCGACGAAGGTCTCGACGATGGCGCGGCCGATGCCGCGCGTGCCGCCGGTGACGAGCACGCGGGCTCCGGTGAGCTGCAGGTCCACGGGGTTCCTCCCAGGGGTCAGAGCAGGGTCGCCGCGCGGCGGCGGAGGTCGTCGTGCAACCCGCCGTAGGCCGAGGCCCGCGGCAGGAGGGACTTGCGGGCCTTCACCACGGCGCTGTAGTTCGCGTCGACGACGTTGGCGATCGGCACCTCGGAGATCTGCGAGAGCAGCTGGTAGGCGTCCATGGGGTGCAGCCCGTAGAGCTCGCCGAACCAGCGCACCAGCTCCACCTGGCCGATCCGCCAGGCGTCCTCCAGCGGCCGGCTCGAGCCGACGGTCATCCAGTGCGTGTCGTCCTCGAGCCGCGGCCAGAGCGGGGCGCCGCCCTTGACCAGCTCGACGATCAGCGTCGTGGTCATCGCGCCCTCGACGGCGGTCCCGCAGGCCTCGCCCTCCCCCTGTCGGTAGTGCCCGTCGCCGACCGAGAACAGCGCCCCCTCCACGTTGACGCCGAGGAAGCAGGTGGTGCCCGGGCGCATCTGCGGGGTGTCCATGTTGCCGCCGAAGCGCTCGGGCACCAGCGAGCTGCGCACCTCACCGCCGGGCGGCGCGACCCCGACGGTGCCGAGCATCGGCTCCACCGGGAGGGCGACCTGCAGGTCGGTGTGCTGCGCCGCGAAGGTCACCGTGTTCGCGGCCCGGTCCAGCTCGTAGATCCAGGTGGTGTCCGGCAGGGGCTCCTGCAGCGTCGCCGTCCGGTCGGTGCTGGTGAGCCCGCCGAAGAACGGGATCGCCGCCGACGCGCCCCAGTCGCGGGCCGGCTCCATCGCCACGAAGTGCAGGGCGAGGGTGTCGCCGGGCTCGGCGCCCTCGACGAAGAACGGCCCGGTCTGCGGGTTCACGAAGCGCAGGTCGACCTTCTCGCTGGAGAGGTCGGTGGTCTTCTGCAGCGCGCCGCAGAAGGCGTCGTCGGACCACACGCGCAGCGCCGTCCCGGGGGTGACCCGGCGCAGCGGGGCGACGCCGCCGAAGGTGAACGCGTACTGCTCGAACGTGGGCACGACCTCGACGACGTCCATGCCGCAGCCTAGGAAGGCGCAGCTCAGTCCGGCAACGCCCCGAGGCGTACGCGGTCCGGCGTCAGCTCCGCCACCGACGGGACGCCGAGCAGCTGCAGGGTGCGCGCGATCTCGCGGGCCAGGATGTCGGCGGCCCGCTGCACCCCGCGCTCACCGCCGGCCATGAGCCCGTAGAGGTAGGCCCGGCCGACCAGGCAGGCCCGGGCGCCGAGGGCCACCGCCGCCACGACGTCCGCCCCGTCGAGGATGCCGCCGTCGAGGTAGACCTCCGCGCGGTCGCCGACCGCAGCGACGACCGCGGGCAGCTCGACCAGCGGGGTGGGCGCGCGGTCGAGCTGGCGGCCGCCGTGGTTGGAGACGACGACCGCGTCGGCACCGGCGTCCACGACCGCGCGGGCGTCGTCCGCCGTCTGCACGCCCTTGACGACCAGCGCGCCGGACCACCGGGCCCGCAGGTCGTGGACGTCGGCCAGGGTCGCGGCCGGCTCGAAGACGCGGTCGGCGAGCTCGGCGACCGTCCCGCCCCACGACCGCAGCGAGGCGAACTGCAGCGGCTCGGTGGTCAGCAGGTCGACCCACCAGTGCGGGTGGACGGCGGCGTTGGCCATCGTCCGCAGGGTGAGGGCGGGCGGGATGGTGAAGCCGTTGCGGACGTCGCGCAGCCGCGGGCCGGCGACGGGGGTGTCGACGGTCAGGACCAGCGCCTCGTAGCCCGCGGCGGCCGCCCGCGCCACCAGCGCCTCGCTGGCCTCGCGGTCACGCCACAGGTAGAGCTGGAACCACTTGCGCGCCTCGGGCGCCGCCGCGGCCAGCGCCTCGATCGTCGTCGTCCCCATCGTCGAGAGCGCGTGCGGGATGCCGACCCGCTGCGCCACCCGGCCCACGGCCGACTCGCCCTCGGTGTGCATGAGCCGGGTGAAGCCCGTCGGGGCGAACGCCAGCGGCAGCGCCGAGGGGCGGCCGAGGACCGTCGTCGACGGGTCGACGACCGAGACGTCGCGCAGCACGCTGGGGCGGAACTCCAGCCGCTGGAACGCCTCCCGCGACCGGCGCAGGCTCGTCTCGGCGCCCGCTCCGCCGTCGGTGTAGTCGAACACCGCGCGCGGCGCCCGCCGCCGGGCGATCTCCCGCAGGTCGCCGACCGTGGCGGCCGCGGCCAGCCGGCGGTCGGTCGCGTCCCCCGGCAACCGCCGGGGCCGGATCACCTCGCGCAGTTCCGACCAGCGGGGCACCCGGCGATCGACCACGTGGTCCTCCTCGGTCTCGGCGTCCGGCCCACCCTGCCAGGACGGCGGTGCCGGTGGGACGAGTGGGACGACGCTCCGCCGCGTCGCCGCGCGCCGGGCGCGAACGGCGGTTAACGTCCCCGGCACAGTGACGCGCGTCACCGTCGATGCCGCACCAGAGGAACAGGACAGGCCCCGATGCTCTACACCGCCTACGAGATCAACCGCCGGGCGGGCGCGCCCGTCGTGGCCGCGTCCGGGCTGACCGCCCGCGCGCTGTCAGCGCTCCCGCCCCGGCTCGGCGGTGCGGCGGGGGTGCGGCACCTGCGGGCGGCGTGCGACATCGTCGCGAAGTCCCGGCCCACCCACGACCGGCCCGACTACGGGATCGACGCGGTGGTCTCCGGCGGGCGGCGCACGGCGGTCTCCGAGCACCCCGTGGGTTGCACCGCGTTCGCCACCCTGCTGCACTTCCGCAAGGCGGGGATGACCGGGCAGCCGCCGGTGCTCGTCGTCGGGCCGATGTCGGGGCACTTCACCACACTCATCCGCCCGACCATCCGCACGCTGCTCGCCGACCACGACGTCTACGTCCTCGACTGGCACAACGCCCGCGACATCCCGGTCTCCGAGGGCCCGTTCGGGCTGGACGAGTACATCGAGCACGTGATGGACGCGCTGCGGCAGCTCGGGCCGGGGGCGCACGTCGTCGCCGTCTGCCAGCCCGCGGTCCCGGTGCTCGCCGCCGTCGCGCTGCTGGCCGAGGACGACGACGCCGCCCAGCCGGCCACCCTCACCCTCATGGCGGGCCCGGTCGACACCCGCGTGAACCCGAACCGGATCAACGAGGCGGCCGGCAAGCAGCCCCTGTCGGCCTACGAGCGCCGGCTGATCAGCACCGTGCCGCGGCGGTACGCCGGCGCGGGACGGCGGGTCTACCCGGGTGTCGTCCAGCTGACGGCGTTCATGTCGATGAACCCGCGGCGGCACCTCGACGCGCACCTGCGGCTCTACCGCGACCTCGTCACCGGCAACGCGGAGCGGGCGGCGACGACCCGCGCCTTCTACGACGAGTACGGCGCGGTGATGGACGTCCCCGCCGAGTTCTACCTGCAGACGGTCGGGCGCATCTTCCAGCAGCACCACATGGCCACCGGCCGGTTCACCTGGCGCGGGCGGCCGGTCGACCCCTCCGCGATCCGGCGGACGGCGCTGCTGACCGTCGAGGGCGCCCGCGACGACATCTGCTCACCCGGCCAGACCGAGGCCGCGCACGACCTGTGCACCGGCATCCCCGACACGCACAAGCGGCACCACCTGCAGCCCGGGGTCGGCCACTACGGCGTCTTCAGCGGGTCGCGCTGGGAGGCCGAGGTGTACCCGGTGCTGCGCGACTTCGTCGCCGAGCACACCGTGCAGCACGCCGCCGCCGGCTGACCCGGCGGCCCCGCGGTACAGGAGCCGCGGCGGAGGAACCACCACCCACGTCCCGCGGCTCCGGACGTGGGTGGTGGTTCCTCCGCCGGGGTCAGGCGAGGCGGGTGGCGCGCACCGTGAGGGGTTCCCGACCCTCGCCGTCGTCGTCCTCGACCGGCTCGGCGTCCACGACGTCGCCGGGCAGCTCGTCGGCGCCGGGGCCCGGGTCGGTGGACAGCCAGCGGTCCCACCAGCGCAGCAGGTGCTCCAGGCGCGCCAGCCGGTGCCGCGGCCGGCCCGACCGGCTCAGCTCGTGCCCCTCCCCCGGGAAGAGCAGCAGCTCCGACGGGACGCCGCGCCGCTTGAGCTCGACGTAGAGCCGCTGCGCCTGCTCCACCGGGCAGCGCCAGTCCTGCTCGGCGTGCACGACGAGGGTCGGCGTGGTGATGTCCCCGGCCCGGGCGAGCGCGCTCTGCTCGGCCAGCCGGGCCGGGTCACGGCCCAGGTGCGCGTCGACGACGTACCACCCGATGTCGGACGAGCCGACGAAGCTCACCGGGTCCAGGAACGCCCGCTCGACCACCGCCGCGGCGAACCGTGCCGACCGGGCGATGAGCACCGCGGTGAGGTAGCCGCCGTACGAGCCGCCCATGACACCGACCCGGTGCGCGTCCAGCGCCCGATCGGCCAGGGCGGCGTCGAGGAGGGCCAGCACGTCGTCGGCGTCGACGGTCCCCCAGGCGCCGTGCAGCACCCGGCCGTGCGCCTGCCCGTAGCCGGAGGAGCCCCGCGGGTTGCCCTGGACGACGGCGTAGCCGGCCGACACGAGCACCTGCGTCTCGTCGAGCAGCGTCCAGCCGGACTGCCGGTACGGCCCGCCGTGCACCAGCACCACCACCGGGTGCGGCCCCGGGCCGGCCGGCGCGGTGACCCAGCCGTGCACGGGGTGGCCGTCGGGCGCGGCCGCGGTCAGCTCGCGCATCCGGTGCACCCGCCCGGTGGCCCCCAGGGCGCGGCCGAACCCGGTCAGCAGCCGCCGCCGTCCCGGCGTGATCGCGATCAGCTCCCCGGCGGAGCGGTCGTGCGCCACCGTGGCGACGACGACCCCGCCGCCGACCGCGACCCCGCAGACCGTGAACGGCCCGTCGACCAGCGCCTCGGCCGGCCGGCCGTCCAGCGGCACCCGCAGCAGCTCCACCGCGCCGCGGCGCTGCACCCCGAGGTACGCCGCTCCCCCGGCCAGCACGGTCGCCGGCGTCTCGTCCCCACGCTCGGTGTGCTCCGGGTCGAGCACGGGCTCCAGCGCGCCACCGGCCGCCGGCACGCGGCACAGCGTGGCGCTGCGGGCGAACTCGTCGAGGCCGTCAGGGCCGAGGTCGGGACGCGCGGTGAGCCAGATCGTGGTGCCGGCCGCGTCGTAGGCGGGGAGGGAACAGTCGCCCCGGCCGTCGGTGACGCGGCGCAGCGTCCCGCCGGCGGCCGGGACGGCGTACACGTCGCGGACCAGGTCGCGGTCGGCTCGCGGGTGCCGGGCGGACACGAACGCCAGCTCCGCGCCGTCCGGACTCCAGGTGACGTCGGTGTCGTCGTGGGGACCGTCGGTGACCTGCCTCGGCTGCGGCAGCGGCGTCCCGTCGTCCTCCCCGCCGGGCGGCAGGTCGAGGACGAACACGTGGCTGTGCTGGTCGGCGAGGAAGCCGACGCCGTCCAGCCGGTAGCGCAGCGTCGTGATCAGCCGGGGCGGCTCGGCGTCGGGGTCGGCGCTGAGCCGGCCCGGCTGCGGTACCCGGGCGACGTAGGCCAGCCGGCGGGAGTCCGGCGCCCACACCGGCGCGCCCGCTCCGAGCGGGTGGTCGGTGAGCCGCCGCGGCGCCCCGCCGGCGGTCGGCAGGAGGTGGACCTGGGGCCGGCCGCCCGGCTCGGCGCCCAGGTAGGCCAGCCAGCGACCGTCCGGGGAGAACGCCGGAGCGGTGTCCCGGGAGCCGCTGGTCAGGGCCCGGGCCGGCGCCGAGCCGTCGGTCGGCACCGCCCACAGCTGGCTGCGGTACGCGTCCGCGGCGAGGTCCAGCCGGGTGACGGCCACGACCACCATGCGGCCGTCCGGGGAGACCGTGGGGACGCCGGGCGTGCGGAGGAGCTCCAGGTCGGTCGGGTGCATGATGCGGCCGCGCTGACCCGGCGGACGGCGTCCGCCGGGTCAGCCGCGGTGCCGGTCCCGGTCGGCCTCGAGCCCCTCGCCCGTGGTGGCCCTCCGCTCGGCGTCGGCCAGGGCCTCCGGGCCGCTGGACCGCACCGACCCGGCGGCCTCGACGGGCGAGGGCTCGGGCGTCTGGCCACGGGTCTTGAGCAGGCTGGCGACGGTGGCGATCACCAGGACACCGAGGATGATCGACAGCGACAGCCAGATCGGGATCGTCGGGACGGCGTCGATGTGCTCGCCGCCGTTGATGAACGGCAGCGTGTTCTCGTGCAGCGCCTCCATCACGAGCTTCACGCCGATGAAGGCCAGGATCACCGCCAGGCCGAGGGAGAGGTAGACCAGCCGCTTGAGCAGGCCACCGAGCAGGAAGTAGAGCTGGCGCAGCCCCATGAGCGCGAAGACGTTCGCGGTGAAGACGATGAACGGCTCACGCGTCAGGCCGAAGATGGCCGGGATGCTGTCGAGCGCGAAGATCAGGTCCGTCGTCCCCAGCGCCAGGAAGACGATGACCATCGGCGTCCAGAACTTCTTGCCGTTCTGCGTGACGCGGATCTTGCTGCCGTGGAAGTCCTGGGTGATCGGCAGCACCCGGCGCATCCGCCGGATGAACGCGTTCTCCTCGTAGTCCTCGTCCTCGCCGCGGTGCCGCACCAGGTTGATCGCGGTGTACACGAGGAATGCGCCGAAGATGTAGAAGACCCAGGTGAACCGCTCGATCACCGCGGCGCCGAGCAGGATGAACACCCCGCGCAGGATCAGCGCGATGATGATGCCCACCATCAGCGCTTCCTGCTGCAGGTGCCGGGGCACCTGGAAGCGGGCCATGATGATCACGAAGACGAACAGGTTGTCCACCGACAGGCTGTACTCGGTCAGCCAGCCCGCGTAGAACTCCGTCGCGAACTGCCCGTTCGTGAAGGCCAGCAGCAGCACGCCGAAGATCAGCGCCAGGGCGACGTAGAAGCTCACCCACAGGCTGGCCTCCTTCATGGAGGGCTCGTGCGGGCGGCGGGCGACGATGGCCAGATCGGCGAGCAGCAGGACCGTGAGCCCCACGAACGTCGCGACCTCGAACCAGACGGGGAGATCCACGGGCTACGACTCTACGGGGCGCTCCCGCGGGCTGCTGCCCGCCGCCCGGCGCGTGATGCGCCGGGCGGCGGTGCGCTCAGCCCTGCGCGCGACCGGCGCCGCGGCCTGCGGCCTCGCCGACCGGCGTCGGCCCACCGGCGTGCCGGGCGTCCCGCGCCGCGAGCGCGTCGCGGTCGACCCCGCCGTCCACCTGCGGGTCTGCGCCGTGCAGAGAGCCGGCGGAGGCGGTGGGCTCCGGAGCACCGGCGCCGGCAGTCGCACGGTCCTGCGCCCGCGTCCGGTCCCGCCGGTTCTTCGCCAGGCTGGCCACGGTCGTGACCAGCAGTGTGAGCAGGATGACCGTCAGCGACAGCCACGTCGGGATCTCCGGCACCGCGGTCACGTGCTCACCGCCGTTGACGAACGGCAGCTCGTTCTCGTGCAGGGCGTGGATCACCAGCTTGACGCCGATGAAGCCGAGGATGACCGCCAGGCCGTAGGACAGGTAGACCAGCCGGTCGAGCAGGCCGTCGAGGAGGAAGAACAGCTGGCGCAGGCCGAGCAGCGCGAAGGCGTTGGCGGTGAAGACCAGGTACGTCTCCTGGGTGAGGCCGAAGATCGCCGGGATCGAGTCGACCGCGAACAGGATGTCGGCGCTGCCGATGGCGACCAGCGCGATCGCGAGCGGGGTGATGTACCGCTTGCCGGCGATCGTGACCGTCATCCGGTCGGAGTGGTACTCCTCGGTGGTCGGCAGCAGGCGCCGGGTGAGCCGGAGGACGCCGTTCTCCTTGAACTCCTCGTCGTGGGTGTGGCCGCCCCGGGCCTGCAGGTACGCGGTGTAGATCAGGAACGCGCCGAACACGTAGAAGATCCAGCTGATGTTCTGGATCGCCGCGGCGCCGACGAAGATCAGCGCCGTCCGCAGGACGAGGGCGAACGCGATGCCGAACAGCAGGACCTTCTGCTGCAGCTCCCGGGGAACCGCGAAGCTGCCCATGATCAGGACGAAGACGAAGAGGTTGTCGACCGAGAGGCTCTTCTCGGTGACGAAGCCGGCGAAGTACTCGCCGCCGTACTGCGGGCCCGCGAACCACAGGACCAGCAGGCCGAAGACGATGGCGATGCCGACGTAGACCGCCGACCAGGTGGCCGACTCACGCAGCGTCGGCGCGTGCGGGGTGCGGACGTGGCCGACGAAGTCGAACACGAGCATCCCGACGATCGCGGCGACGGTGATGGCCCACACCCAGAATGGGACGTCCATGCGGTGGTTCCTCCGGTTGACAGACAGGTGTCAGTACCGGAGGTCTCTCCCACCGCCCGAGCCCGGGCGGCCGGCAGCGCCGGAGGTCACGGGACCTCGTGTTGACGGCGCTGCCGCGCAGGGATACTCCCCTCCACGTTCGGACCCGGCGGCGGGCAGGCGTCATCGACAGCAGACACCGTGGATCCACCGCGCCCAACGGACGGCGGCCCGGCAGGGTTCCCGGCCCCCGGGACCGCCGTGGGCAGCGCCCGGCCGGGCCCCCTGCGGGGTCTCGCCGCGAGCGACGGGGGCGGGGTCCTCCCTCAGGCCGGCGCGGCCGGGCGCCTGCTCTTCGGCAGCGCCGCCACGATCGCGTCGTAGGAGGCGTCGACCAGCTCCCGGACCTCGTCGTCGGGCACCGGGCCGGTCCAGTCCACCGCGTTCCAGCCGTAGCGGCCCACGTAGGCGCTGGCGGTGATCGCGCCGGGGTACCGGTCGCGCCACTCCGCGGCCTCGGCGGCATCGCGGCCGCACTTCACGCCGACCGTCCCGCCGTCGAGACCGATGAAGGCGAACGCCTTGCCGCCGACCTTCGCCACCAGCTCCGCCTCACCCCAGGGGTAGGTCTCCTCGGCCCCCGGCTTGCCCAGGCAGTGGGCCACCAGCTCCTCGCGCTCCACGCCGGCCCCTAGGCGTGGGCCGCGTCGAACTGCCGGAGCTCCTTCTTCAGCTCGGCCAGCTCGTCGCGCAGCCGCGCCGCGACCTCGAACTGCAGCTCCCGCGCGGCGGCGAGCATCTGCTCGTTCATCTGCGTGATGAGGTCGGCGAGCTCGTTGCGCGGCAGGCCCTGGACGTCGATCGAGCCGGCCTTGCCCTTGCCGCCGGCCTTCTTCGACGAGAGGCCCGGCACCGGCGCCTTGCCGCGCGACTGCTGACGACCCGAGCCACCGATGAGCTCGGCGGACTCGGAGTCCTCCGCCTCGCGGTAGATGCCGTCGAGGATGTCGACGATCTTCTTCCGCAGCGGCTGCGGGTCGATGCCGCGCTCGGTGTTGTAGGCGATCTGCTTCTCGCGCCGCCGGTTGGTCTCCTCGATCGCCTGCGCCATCGAGGGGGTGATCTTGTCGGCGTACATGTGCACCTGACCGGAGACGTTGCGCGCCGCGCGGCCGATCGTCTGGATCAGCGAGGTGCCCGACCGGAGGAAGCCCTCCTTGTCGGCGTCGAGGATCGCCACCAGCGACACCTCGGGCAGGTCGAGGCCCTCGCGCAGCAGGTTGATGCCGACCAGGACGTCGTACTCGCCCTGGCGCAGCTCCCGCAGCAGCTCGACCCGGCGCAGGGTGTCGACCTCCGAGTGCAGGTAGCGCACCTTGATGCCGAGCTCGAGCAGGTAGTCGGTGAGGTCCTCGGCCATCTTCTTCGTCAGCGTGGTGACCAGGACGCGCTCGTCCTTCTCCGTCCGGAGGCGGATCTCGTGCACCAGGTCGTCGATCTGGCCCTTCGTCGGCTTGACCACGACCTCCGGGTCGACCAGCCCGGTCGGACGGATGACCTGCTCGACGACGTCCCCCTGCACCCGGCCCAGCTCGTAGGGGCCGGGCGTGGCCGACAGGTAGACCGTCTGCCCGATCCGGTCGGTGAACTCCTCCCACCGCAGCGGGCGGTTGTCCATCGCCGAGGGGAGCCGGAAGCCGTGCTCGACCAGCGTGCGCTTGCGGCTCATGTCGCCCTCGTACATGCCGCCGATCTGCGGCACGGTCACGTGCGACTCGTCGATGACCAGCAGGAAGTCGTCGGGGAAGTAGTCGATGAGGCAGGCGCCGGCACTGCCGGCCGCGCGGCCGTCGATGTGCCGGGAGTAGTTCTCGATGCCGGAGCAGAAGCCGACCTGCCGCATCATCTCGATGTCGTAGGTGGTGCGCATGCGCAGCCGCTGGGCCTCCAGCAGTTTGCCCTGCCGCTCCAGCTCGGCCAGCCGCTGCTCCAGCTCCGCCTCGATGGAGGCGATGGCCCGCTCCATGCGGTCGGGGCCGGCGACGTAGTGGGTGGCCGGGAAGACGAACAGCTCGTCGACCTCGCGCACCACCTCGCCGGTCAGCGGGTGCAGGTAGTACAGCCGCTCCACTTCGTCGCCGAACATCTCGATGCGGCAGGCGAGCTCCTCGTACACCGGGAACACCTCGATGGTGTCGCCCCGGACCCGGAAGGTGCCGCGGGTGAACGAGAGGTCGTTGCGGGTGTACTGCTCGGTGACGAGCGTGCGCAGCAGCTCGTCGCGGTCGCGCTCCTCCCCCACCTTGATCTTCAGCGCCCGGTCGACGTACTCCTCGGGGGTGCCCAGGCCGTAGATGCAGGAGACGGTCGAGACCACGACGACGTCGCGCCGGGTGAGCAGGCTGTTGGTCGCCGAGTGCCGCAGCCGCTCGACCTCCTCGTTGATCGAGGAGTCCTTCTCGATGTAGGTGTCGGTCTGCGGGACGTAGGCCTCGGGCTGGTAGTAGTCGTAGTACGAGACGAAGTACTCGACCGCCGCGTCCGGCAGCAGCTCGCGGAACTCGTTGGCCAGCTGCGCGGCCAGGGTCTTGTTCGGCGCCATCACCAGCGTGGGGCGCTGCACCTGCTCGATGAGCCACGCCGTCGTGGCCGACTTGCCGGTACCGGTGGCGCCGAGGAGGACGGTGTCCTTCTCCCCCGAGTTGACCCGCTCGGCGAGCGCCTTGATGGCGGCGGGCTGGTCACCGGATGGCTCGAACTCGCTGACGACGCGGAAACGCCCTCGGGTGGGCCGGAGATCGGTGGTCGAGCGCACGGGGACGACGGTACGACGGGGGTGTGACAGGACGCTGTTCGTGCGACGCCGGTGCACGCACGGGGCGCACGGGGACGACCGACTGGCCCCCGGTGCTTGCCCCGGGGTACGGGGCCCCCTAGCGTCCCCGCTCGCAGGAGCGGTCATCGCCGAGGACCAGCGCCACCCGGGCAGCGCCCGGGCGAGGTCGGACCCCGGCGCCGCTGCCCGGCCGGACCTGCAGACGACGCCCCCCGCGGAGAACCGCGGGGGGCGTCGTCGTCCGGAGGTGAGCGAGATCTCCCCCGGGATGCCGGCGCGAGGTGTGCGCGGCGTCCGGAGGGGGCAACGGGGGCACGGGGCGCCCGGTGTGCCCCGACCTCCTCACCGGCGCCCTGCGGCGGGGAGGCCACCTGCCCCCGGCGTCCCGGGGGCGCCAGCGCAGGAGGACCCCGCACGATGACCCAGGTCTGGCCCGGCAGCGCCTATCCGCTCGGTGCCACGTACGACGGCACCGGCACCAACTTCGCGATCTTCAGCGAGGTGGCCGAGAAGGTCGAGCTGTGCCTCTTCGACGAGGACGGCAACGAGGAGCGCATCCGGCTCCCGGAGATGGACGGCTACGTCTGGCACGCCTTCCTCCCCGGCATCCACCCCGGCCAGAAGTACGGGTTCCGCGTGCACGGCCCCCACGACCCGGCCCAGGGCCTGCGCTGCAACCCGAACAAGCTGCTGCTCGACCCGTACGCCAAGGCGATCGACGGCCAGATCGACTGGGACCCGTCGGTCTTCGGCTACGACTTCGAGACCAAGGAGCGCAACGACGAGGACTCCGCGGCGCACATGCCGAAGTCCGTCGTCGTCAACCCGTACTTCGACTGGGGCGTGGACCGCCCGCCGAGGACGCCCTACAACAAGACGGTCATCTACGAGGCCCACGTCAAGGGCCTGACCATGACCAACCCGCGGATCCCGGAGGAGCTGCGCGGCACCTACGCCGGCATCGCCCACCCGGCGACGATCGAGCACCTCACCGACCTCGGCATCACCGCGATCGAACTGCTGCCGGTGCACCAGTTCGTGCAGGACGACACCCTCCAGCAGAAGGGCCTGCGCAACTACTGGGGCTACAACACGATCGGCTTCTTCGCGCCGCACAACGAGTACGCCAGCGACACCACGGCCGGCCAGCACGTCCAGGAGTTCAAGGGCATGGTGCGGGCGCTGCACGAGGCCGGCATCGAGGTCATCCTCGACGTCGTCTACAACCACACCGCCGAGGGCAACCACCTGGGCCCGACGCTGTCGTTCCGGGGCATCGACAACCGCACGTACTACAAGCTCGTCGAGGGCGACGAGCAGTACTACATGGACTACACGGGCACCGGGAACACCCTCAACGTCCGGACGCCGCAGTCGCTGCAGCTGATCATGGACTCGCTGCGCTACTGGGTCACCGAGATGCACGTCGACGGGTTCCGGTTCGACCTGGCCTCGGCGCTGGCCCGCGAGCTGCACGAGGTCGACCGGCTGGCCACCTTCTTCGACCTGGTGCACCAGGACCCGGTGGTCAGCCGGGTGAAGCTGATCGCCGAGCCGTGGGACGTCGGCGAGGGCGGGTACCAGGTCGGCAACTTCCCGGCCCTGTGGACCGAGTGGAACGGGAAGTACCGCGACACCGTGCGCGACTTCTGGCGCGGCGAGGACGCCACCGTCGGGGAGTTCGCCAGCCGGATCACCGGCTCGGCGGACCTCTACCAGCACTCCGGACGGCGCCCGGTGGCGAGCATCAACTTCGTCACCGCCCACGACGGGTTCACGCTCAACGACCTGGTCTCCTACAACGAGAAGCACAACGAGGCCAACGGCGAGGGCAACAACGACGGCGAGAGCCACAACCGCAGCTGGAACTGCGGCGTCGAGGGCGAGACCGACGACCCGGGGATCCTGCAGCTGCGGGCGCAGCAGCGGCGCAACTTCATCGCCACGCTGATGCTCAGCCAGGGCGTGCCGATGCTCCTGCACGGCGACGAGCTGGGCCGCAGCCAGGGCGGCAACAACAACGGCTACTGCCAGGACTCCGAGCTCACCTGGATCGACTGGGACGCCGTCGACGAGGGGCTGCTGGAGTTCACCAAGGCGGTCACCAAGCTGCGCTGCGACCACCCGACGTTCCGCCGGCGGCGGTTCTTCCACGGCCGCCCGGTGCGCCGCGGGCAGGGCGAGCCGGTGCCCGACATCGACTGGCTGACCCCCGACGGCGAGCAGATGGCCGACGAGGACTGGGACGTGGGCTACGCCAAGTCGCTCGCGGTCTACCTCAACGGCCTCGGCATCCGTGAGATGGACGAGCGCGGCGAGTACGTGAAGGACGACCACTTCTACCTCGCGTTCAACGCCTCCCACGAGCCGATCGACTTCACGCTGCCCAGCGAGGACTACGCCCAGGGCTGGACGACGGTGCTCGACACCGCCGAGATGGGCGAGGTGGAGCCGGTGGAGCTCAAGCCGGGCGAGACGGTGACGGTCCGGGGGCGCTCGATCGTCGTCCTCACGAGTCCGGCGCTGTGAGCGCTCCGGACGAGCGGCGGCGCGGGGTCCCCTCGGCGACCTACCGGCTGCAGGTGACCTCGGACTTCACCCTCGCCGACGCCGCGGCGGTGGCCGGCTACCTGGCCGACCTCGGCGTGAGCCACGCGTACTCCTCGCCGCTGCTGCGCGCGGCGTCGGGCAGCACGCACGGCTACGACACGGTCGACCACGAGCACGTCGACGAGTCCCGCGGCGGCCGGGAGGGCTTCGACCGGCTGGTCGCCGCCCTGCACGAGCACGGGCTCGGCCTGGTGCTGGACCTGGTGCCCAACCACATGGGCGTCGCCGACCCCGCCGAGGCGCCGTGGTGGTGGGACGTGCTGCAGAACGGGCGGGACAGCGCCCACGCCGCGGCCTTCGACATCGACTGGGACTTCGGCGGCGGCAAGGTGCGCCTGCCGGTCCTGGGGTCGGCCGAGGACGTCGAGAAGCTCGAGGTGGTCGACGGCGAGCTGCGCTACTACGACCACCGCTTCCCCATCGCGCCCGGTACCGGGGAGGGCACGCCGCAGGAGGTGCACGCCCGCCAGCACTACGAGCTGGTCGACTGGCGGCGCGCGGACGCCGACCTGAACTACCGGCGGTTCTTCGCGATCAACACCCTCGCCGGCCTGCGCGCGGAGGACCCGGAGGTCTTCGCCGCGACCCACCGGCTGGTGCTGGAGCTGGTGCAGAGCGGAGCGGTCGACGGGCTGCGGATCGACCACCCCGACGGCCTGGCCGACCCCAAGGGCTACCTCGACCGGCTGGCCGAGGCCTCGGGTGACCGGTGGACCGTCGTGGAGAAGATCCTCGAGCCCGGGGAGGACCTGCCGGAGAGCTGGGCGACCGCCGGGACGACGGGCTACGACGCGCTGGCCGAGGTGGACGACGTCCTGGTCGACCCGGCCGGTGAGGCGGCGCTGACCGCGCTGGACACCGAGCTGTCGGGCCGGGCGGTCGACTACGCCGAGCTGGTGCACGGCTGCAAGCGGGAGGTGACCGACGGCATCCTCGGCTCGGAGGTGGCCCGCCTGGTGCGGGTCATCGGCGAGCTGCCCGGCGTCGACCGCGCGCAGCAGACCGAGGCGCTGGCCGAGCTGCTGGCGACCTTCCCGGTCTACCGCAGCTACCTGCCCGACGGCGGCGAGCACCTGACCGCGACCGTGGCCGCGGTGCGCGAGCGGCGTCCGGACCTGCGCGACGCGGTGGACGCCCTGCACCCGGTGCTGGCCCAGGCCGGCACCGAGGCGGCGACCCGCTTCGAGCAGACCAGCGGCCCGGTGATGGCCAAGGGCGTCGAGGACACCGCCTACTACCGGTGGGCGCGGTTCGTGGCGCTCAACGAGGTGGGCGGTGACCCGGCCCGCTTCGGCAGCACGGTCGAGGAGTTCCACGAGGCGCAGGTCCGCCGCGCCGAGCGCAAGCCGCAGTCGATGACCACGCTGTCGACGCACGACACCAAGCGCAGCGAGGACGTCCGTGCCCGGCTGGCCGTGCTGGCCGAGCAGCCGGCCGAGTGGGCCCAGCTCGTGCGCGGGCTGCTGACCCGGCACCCGCTGCCCGACCGGCCGCTGGCCCACCTGGTGTGGCAGAACCTGGTCGGCGCGTGGCCGCTGTCGCGGGAGCGGGCGCACGCCTACGCGGAGAAGGCGGCCCGCGAGGCGGGGACGTCGACGACGTGGACCGACCCGGACGAGGAGTTCGAGGGCCGGCTGCACGCGCTCGTGGACGCCGCGTTCGACGACGAGCGGACCGCCGCGGAGATCGAGGCCTTCGTCGGCCGCATCGCGCCGGCCGGCCGGTCCAACTCGCTGTCGCAGAAGCTGATCCAGCTGACGATGCCCGGCGTCCCCGACGTCTACCAGGGCACCGAGCTCTGGGACCTCTCCCTCGTCGACCCGGACAACCGCCGTCCGGTCGACTACGACCTGCGCCGGCGCCTGCTGGCGTCGCTGGACGCCGGGGAGGTGCCGGCCGTCGACGAGACCGGCGCCGCCAAGCTGCTGGTGGTCACCCGCACGCTCCGGGCCCGGCGGGAGCACCCGGAGTGGTTCGCCGGGTACCGGCTGGTCGAGGCGACCGGGGCGGCCGCCGGGCACGTGGTCGCCTTCGACCGGGGGGCCGACGGGCAGGACGGCGCGGTGACCGTCGCGACCCGCCTGCCGGTCGGGCTGGCCGCGGCCGGCGGCTGGCGGGACACCGCCCTGCAGCTGCCCAACGGCTCCTGGCGGGACCTGCTCACCGGGGGCCGGTTCGTCTCCGACGCCGCGGGGATGCCCGTCGGCGCGGTGCTCGAGCGCCTGCCCGTGGCACTCCTGGTCCGCGAGTGAGACCGAGGTCACATCGCCGCGGGAGGCGCGCTCCCACGGCGATGTGACCAGCCCTTCCGCGCCACCTCCGGAACGAGGTCCGGCGCGGGACGGGTGTTGCTCGCGGGACGAGGGGTGCCTCGTCGTGACCTGACCGTTACGTTGTTGCGGCACCCGCTCGACCGAGACCGGGCGCCGGAGCCGATCCGCCGAACCCCGTCCGTCGGCATCCGTTTCCTCCTGCACCGCCAGGACGGGGGTGGGGGACCCATTCCGGCGTCCTCCGTCGTCCGGCCTCCGGGCCGGGCGCCGGGACGCCTCGGGGTGAAGCCGTGCGCGCACGGCCGGGGCACCGATCGCTCCGAACCCGACAGCTCACCTCTCAGGCGGCGGATCGGGAGTCCCCATGCGCACGCGCACGTCCTCGTTCGCCCGCAAGACCCTCCTCACGACCGGCATCGCCGCCGCCTCGCTCGGCGTGCTGGCCCAGCCCGCATCGGCCGCCGGACCCAACGACTGGGACGCCGTCGCCGCCTGCGAGTCCAGCGGCAACTGGAGCATCAACACCGGCAACGGCTACTACGGCGGCCTGCAGTTCAGCCAGAGCACCTGGGCCGCCTACGGGGGGACGGCGTTCGCCGCCCGCGCCGACCTCGCCAGCAAGGCCCAGCAGATCACGGTCGCCGAGCGCACGCTCGACGCCCAGGGCCCGGGTGCCTGGCCCACCTGCGGCCGTGCTCTGAACCCGGCCGCACCCACCGCCGACGCGGCGCCCGCTGCGGCACCAGCCCCGGCGCCCGCTCCCGAGCGGGCCTCCCGGGACGACCGCGCGGCGTCCGGTCAGTACGTCGTCCGGTCCGGCGACACGCTCGCCGAGATCGCGGCGGCGCACGGCACCACCTGGCAGGCGCTGTACGCGCTGAACCAGGGCACCGTGAGCAACCCGAACGTCATCCAGGTCGGTCAGGTGCTGTCGGTCTGACCGGACTCTCCCCCGGGGTCGCGGGCGGCCGGTCCCGCCCGCGACCCCGGGGGTGCCCGTCCGGGGCGCCCGGCGCCCACGACCGCCGGCCGTCGGGCAGCCGGCCGCAGGCCACCTCGAGGGCCAGCGACCAGTCCGGGTCGGTCCAGTAGCCGCTGTGCCCGCCGATCCCGGTGACCGCCCGGGTCTGCAGCGCGAGGTCGCCGGGCACCGGGTCCAGCAGCCGCCACTCGTTGCCGCACACCCGGCGGCCGGTGCGCGGGTCGACCCAGTCCGGCTGCGGCGTCGCCGGGTCGTCGAGCCGCCGCGAGACCAGCGGGCCGCCGTCGTGGCTGTGGTCCCAGCTGGTGACCGGCCCGGCGACGGGGTCGGTGTCGCGGTACAGGCTCACCCACCGGAACGCCCCCGCCATCCCGCGCAGCAGCTCCGGCGGCACGTAGTGCGGGAAGCCGCGGGTGAACTGCAGCCGCAGCTGGGACCCGAAGGTCACCCACCGCACCCGGCCGCGGACCTCCTCGGGCAGCCACAGCAGGGCGACCAGCGAGATCAGGCTGCCCTGGCTGTGCGCGGCCACGACCACCTCCCGCACCGGCGCGGGGTTGACCGCCGGCCGCGATCCGGCCGGCCCGGCGTCCTCGTCGTCCTCCAGCGGGTCGGGCACACCCAGGTGCCAGCAGATCCGGCGCACCAGCGCCGGGACGACCTCCGAGGCGTACGGCGGCGGCACGAACGGGTGCGCCGTGCGCGGCCAGAACGCCACCACGTCCCACACCACGTTCAGCCCGCGCCGGGCACCCTCCCTGCGCAGCGCGCCCCGGGCCAGCAGCACCGTGCCCAGCCCGATCCCGAGCAGCGCCACCTGGCCCACCCCGATGACCACGTCGTCCCCGGTCACCGTGCCGCCGGGCGGGGAGGACACGCCGGTGAGCAGGCTGACCGGGAACGCCGGGTCCTCCCCCGCGCCGCGGGCCGACCACGACGCCGCCCCGATGGCCGCGGCCAGCACCAGGCCGAGGGCGGTCCAGAAGCCGAGCACCAGGGGGACGGCGTTCTTCATCCGTGCCCGCTGCATCGCCCTGCCGGCCGCGTGCACCCACGGCGGCGGCAGGTGGAGCGCGGGCGGGTCCCCGAAGGTCATCGCCGCCTGCGCCCGGGCGCGGAACACCCGCCGCCGGCGGCCGGCCCGCAGCCTCGCGGCGACGGCGAGCGCGGCGAACACCAACGCGGTCAGCCCCCACGCGTAGGAGAACCGCTGCAGGAGCTCCGGCACGTCCACGTCGGTGCCGGTCAGCCCGTCGACCAGCTCCTCGACGCCGAGGGTGAGCCCGGCGCTGGAGCCGACCGCCAGGTAGCAGCCGACCGCCGTCGCCAGCGCGGCGGACATCCCGCCGGCGAAGCGGCGGAACGGGCGCGGCGTGCGGCGGGCAGCCGCCCGCGTCCCGGCGGCGAGGCCGGCGACGGCCAGCACGAGCAGGGTCACCGCGCCGGTGCCCGCGAGGACCAGCAGCGCGACCGCCGGTTCGGTCCCCGGCAGCCGGCCGGCGCCGGAGACGTCGGTGACCGCGACGGCGACCAGGGCCAGCACCAGCGCACCCCCGGTGAGCACCTGGACGGCCCCGGCCGCGGCCGCGGTCCAGCGCACCGCCCGGGCGCGGTCGGGTGCACCGGCCTCCAGCACCGTCGCCCGCCGCTCCGGGTCGCCCGCGAACAGCACGACCAGCGCCACCAGGCCCAGCACGGCGGCGGCGTACCAGCGCCAGCCCGCCGCCCAGCCGGTCCCGCCGTCGGCGGCCACCGACAGCCCGAGCCAGGCGACGACGAGCAGCCCCGCGGCGTGGTGCAGCCGGCGCAGCGACGGGCTGTCGGGGTCGCCGTCGAAGAACGCGGCGTCCCCGAGGCCGGGCAGCCCGTCGGCGCCGTGCCCGAGGTCACGGGGGCCGGCGTGGGCGAAC
The DNA here is from genome assembly GCF_054050135.1 of Geodermatophilus sp. SYSU D00705. Classification (NCBI taxonomy): domain Bacteria; kingdom Bacillati; phylum Actinomycetota; class Actinomycetes; order Geodermatophilales; family Geodermatophilaceae; genus Geodermatophilus; species Geodermatophilus sp. SYSU D00705. The sequence goes on from NZ_JBJGYT010000031.1 coordinate 20,238, forward strand.
CGGTAGCGGCGGCCGGTGTCGACCGCGCCGATCCGCGACAGCCCGGTGACGAGGGCGGCGGCCACGAGGAGTCCGGCCACGACGACGACCCGGTCGGCCACCGGCAGGCCCCGGCCGGCCAGCCACTGCCAGGCGAGCAGGTCGACGACGACGAGGCAGTCGGCGAGCGCGAACAGGCCGGTGAGCACCAGGCCGACGGTGCGCAGCAGCGCCCCGCACAGCGCGTGCAGGCGACGCTGGGCGCCGGTCTCCGGCGGCGGCAGCATGAACTGGGCGGCGTTGACGATGCCGAAGGGGATGAGCAGCAGCCACAGGCCCTGCGCCCACGAGCCCGACGTCCACCGGCCCCAGTGGAAGGCCTCGAGCAGGTGCCCGTCGGGGGCCGGCACCTCGTGCTGCTGGGCGTCGGCGGGGCGGAAGCAGCGGCTCCGGTCGTCCCCCGCGACCTGGACGGTGTGCGCGCTGCCCAGCATGTAGCCCGGCGGGGTCCCGCTGACCCCGTGGACCCGCAGCTCGACCCAGCCGGCCATCGGCTCTCCTCCTCCGCCGGCCGCCGCGCACGTCACGGTTGACCGTCGGGTGTGCGGGCATGATCTGCCCCGTTCCCCGGCCCCGGCCAGACCCGAGCCCCCGCCGTACCGTCCTCGCCCACACGCCTGGAGGCGTTCCGCATGTCCGCACCCGTCGAGTTCTCCGTCTGGGCACCGCTGCCGAAGCGGGTCCGGCTCCAGGTCGACGGCGCGGTGCACGACATGCGCCGGGACGACGACGGGTGGTGGCGCGCCGTGGTCGAGGCGGCACCGGAGGCCGACTACGGCTTCCTGCTCGACGAGGACGAGACGCCCCGGCCCGACCCGCGCTCGCGCCGCCAGCCCGACGGCGTGCACGGACTGTCCCGCCGCTTCGACCCGGCGGCGTACGGCTGGGGCGACTCCGCCTGGACCGGCCGCCCCCTGGCCGGTGGCGTGGTCTACGAGATGCACGTCGGCACGTTCACCCCGGAGGGCACCCTCGACGCGGCGGCCCGGCGGCTGGACCACCTGGTGGAGCTCGGCGTCGACTTCGTCGAGCTGCTCCCGGTCAACGGCTTCAACGGCACCCACAACTGGGGCTACGACGGCGTCCTCTGGTACACGGTGCAGGAGGAGTACGGCGGCCCGGCGGCCTACCAGCGCTTCGTCGACGCCTGCCACGCGCGGGGCCTGGGCGTGATCCAGGACGTCGTCTACAACCACCTGGGCCCGTCGGGGAACTACCTGCCGCTGTTCTTCCCCGTGTTCTCCGAAGGCGCCAACACCTGGGGCAACTCGGTCAACCTGTCGGGGCCGGACTCCGACGAGGTGCGCCGCTACATCATCGACAACGCCCTCATGTGGCTGCGCGACATGCACGTCGACGGGCTGCGGCTGGACGCCGTCCACGCGCTGGTCGACGAGCGGGCCACCCACCTGCTGGAGGAGCTGGCCCAGGAGGTGGACCGGCTGTCGGTCGCCGAGGGGCGGCCGCTGACGCTGATCGCCGAGAGCGACCTCAACGACCCGCGCATGGTCACCCCGCGGGTGGCCGGCGGCACGGGGCTGACCGCGCAGTGGAGCGACGACTTCCACCACGCCCTGCACGCCACGCTCACCGGCGAGGGGCAGGGCTACTACGCCGACTTCGCCGCGGCCGGGCTCGCCGGCCTGGCCAAGACCCTGACCGGGGCCTTCTTCCACGACGGCGCGTGGTCCAGCTTCCGCCGCCGGCACCACGGCCGGCCCGTGGACACCGGCGTCCTGCCCGGCTGGAAGTTCCTCGCCTATCTGCAGGACCACGACCAGATCGGCAACCGCGCGGTCGGGGACCGGATCTCCGCCTCCCTCTCCCCCGACCTGCTCGCCGTCGGCGCCACCATCGTGCTCACCAGCCCGTTCACGCCGATGCTGTTCATGGGCGAGGAGTGGGGCGCCTCGACGCCGTGGCAGTTCTTCACCAGCCACCCCGAGCCCGAGCTGGGCCGGGCCACCGCCGAGGGCCGGATCGGCGAGTTCGCCGAACACGGCTGGGACGCCGACGTCGTCCCCGACCCGCAGGACCCCGAGACCTTCACCCGCTCGAAGCTGGACTGGGAGGAGCTCGAACGGGAGCCGCACTCCCGGCTGCTGGGCGTGCACCGGGCGCTGCTGGCCCTGCGCCGGGCGCACCCGGACCTGGTGGACCCCGACCTGTCGCGGATCGCGGTCACGTGGGACGACGCCGAGCGCTGGCTGGTCGTGCACCGCGGGTCGCTGCGGGTGGTGGCGAACCTCTCCGGCGAGGCCCGGGAGGTCGACCTCGACGTCCCGGCGGGCGAGGTGCTGTTCGCCAGCGGCGAGCTGCCGACGATCGACGGGCGCACGGTGACGGTGCCCCGCGAGAGCGCCGTCGTGGTCTCCACCCGCTGACGTGCGCCGCCTGCTCCCCGGGGCTGCGGCCGAGCTGACCGACGCCGACCTGGCCGACGCCTACCGGCCGCCGCCCGGTCGCTCGCTGCGGACGAACTTCGTGGCCTCCCTCGACGGCGCGATCACCGTCGAGGGGAAGAGCGCCGGGCTGGGCTCCCCGGGCGACCAGCGGGTGTTCCGGGTCCTGCGGGCCCTGGCCGACGTCGTCCTCGTCGGGCACGGGACGGCGGCGGCCGAGGGCTACCGGCCGGTCGCGGCGGACCCCGCCGTCGGGGCGCTGCGCGCCGCGCTCGGCCGGAGGGCGACCGCGCCGATCGCCGTCGTCTCCCGCCGGGCGTCGCTCGCCCCCGGGGACCGGCTGGCGGTCGACTCGACGATCCTGGTCACCTGCGCCGCCTCCGACCCCGGCCGCCGGGCGGCACTGGCCGACGCCGGCGTGACGGTGCTGGTCTGCGGGCAGGACGACGTGGACCTGCCGCTCGCGCTGGACCGGCTGGCCGACCTCGGCCACGAGCAGGTGCTGTGCGAGGGCGGGCCGCAGCTCTTCCGCGCCGCCCTGCGGGCCGGGGTCGTCGACGACCTCGCGCTCACGCTGTCACCGGCGCTGGTCGGGGCGGGGCAGCCACACCTGCTCGGCGAGCCGCTCACCGACCTCGTGCCGCTGGAGTTGCGGCACGTGCTGGAGGAGGACGGCGTCCTGTTCACCCGCTACGCGGTGGACCGCTGACCAGGAGCCTCGCCGGCGGCGACCTTCTCGAGCAGCCGCGACAGGTGCGCCTCCACCTCGCGCAGATCGACGGACGTCGTCATGCAGAGAGTCTGGTCGCAGTCGCTCGCGTGGCTGCGAAACGCCGCGAGGGCGGCCCGGGAGATCCCGGACCGCCCTCGAGGGCAGGTACGTCAGTTCAGGGTGGCGGTGGTGCCGGGGCCGGAGAGGTTCCCGGCCCGCGGGGTCGTCGGCTGGGCAAGGGTGGCGGCGAACCCGATCTCCGCCGTGTCGCTCTGAACGTCGTTGCCGACGTTCCCGGGCAGGGTGACCTTGAGGACGATGCAGTTCCCCGCACCACCCGCGAGGTCCCCGATGGGGGCGGGCGCAACGGCGGCGTCCTTCAGCGTCACCGCACGGCCCCAAGACTCGGCGCCCGTGGTCGAAGTCGCGCAGTCAGCTGCGGTGTTCGCCTCGGAGTCGAGGAACTGCACCTGGGCGTACTTCGAAAACTCACCGCCGGACCACCACTCATCGCAGGTGTTGTCGGGGGTGAAGCCCGTGACAGCCGTGGTCTCCGGCTCCTGGCAGCCCCGCTCGGCGTCCTGGTTGATCGTCAGGGCGGCCGTGAGCGCTCCCGCCACGGTGCCCGCGTTGTTGACCCAGAAGGCCTGCGTCGTCGACTCGCCGGGGGCGAGAGCGAGCGGCTTCGGGGCGCCGACAACAGCGCCGCTGTTGAGGGTGAGGTCGAGCGTGCCGGCGCCGGACGACGTCTTGGTCTGCTCGGCGTCGGTGAAGGCGGCGAACGTGCCGCTGGCGCCGAAGGCGATGAGGGCGGTGCCACCCATGGCGGCAGCGGCGAGGGCGATCTTCTTCACGGGTGTCTCCTGTCGGTGTCCCCGTCGGTACGACGGTTCTCGCCGGACATCTGCACGGCGAACGACTCAAGACTCGGTTCCGGCCACGCCCTGCGGCATCGTCAGAACTGTTGATTGACTTCGCCGCGTGACTCCTCCGTCACATTGGGCACGCACGGCGCACTCGCCACTCCACCGCCGCTCCTCACCCGCTCGTGTGATGTGCTCGCCGAGCGAGACCGGCGAGTTCTGCGAACGGATACGGGGCGGATGAGGACAGCGACAGGCGACGGCACCATCGGCGGCGCGGTACGCGGCACGTGGGGGCGACTGTCGACCGGTCGCGTGATCTCTCTCGTCGCCCTGGTCGCGGCGCTCACGCTGGCGAGCCACCAGGGGCGGCACACCCTCCTCGTCGTCCTCGGCGTGCTCGGGCTGTTCGCTGCCGGAGCCGGCTTCCTGCTCCGCTGGCGCGTGACCGGCACCGGGGCCACATGGCAGACCGGCATGGGCCTCGTGCTGCTGGGACTGCAACTGCCCGCGACGATCGCGGTGCACGCGTTCCTGGACCGGCGCTGGCCGGCCGTTGCCACTGCTGCGGGCCTGTGCATCGTCGCGTGGGCGGCGGTGGTCAGCCTCCGCGCCTTCACCGACCCGGTCACCCGGCCGCGGCTCCAGCGGGCCGTCGTCGTCGGTCTGACCGGGCTGTTGCTCGCCGGGACCACCCTCGCGCTCGCGGCCGTCGTCGGTCCCTGGCCGGCGCTGGCCTGGGCGACGGTGCCGGTGGCCTACGTGCTGGCCGGCGCCCCGTGGCTGGCCGTCACGATCGCCGCCTGGCGGATCGACCCCCTCGGCGCCCGCGACCGGCGGTCCGCACGCAGCCTCGCCGTCGTCGCGCTCGCCGTCGGGCTGCTCACGGCGCTTCGCGGCCTGCCGTCGGTGCTGCCGGCCCTCACCACCGAGGTGCAGACCGTCTCCGACGTCGGGTTCCTGCTCGTCGCAGTGATCGCGTTCGACACCGCCGCCCGAGGCCTCGCGGACGCACTGGCCGGCCAGGAGCGGTACGTCGCCGGCCTGCTGGAGCAGCTCGCCGGCCACGAGCGGCACCTGCAGCAGGTCCGCGGCTGCCTGCACGACGCGCGGGCCACGGTCGCGGGCATCCGCGCCGGCTCGTCCGCCGTCCGGCACCTCACGGGGCCAGCGGACGCCGCGGCCCGCGCGGACCTGGAGGAGTCGGTCACCGTCGAGCTGGCCCGACTGGAGCGGATGCTGCGGCTGCCCGACCGCCCGCCGTCGGTGAGCAGCGTCGACCTCGACGGGCTGGTGCGCGCCCTGGTGGTCGGCCACCGCGAGCGCGGCCTGCGGGTGGACTGGGCGCCGTCGGACCAGCCGCCGGTCGTCGTCGACGGCGACGCGCTCGCCGTCATCCTCGGCAACCTGCTCGGCAACGCCCTGGTCCACGCGCCGGGCGCGCTGTGCAGGGTCACCATGGACGTCGGCGACCACCTCACCGTCACCGTCTCCGACAACGGTCCGGGTCTCCCCGCGGCCCGCCGGGCGGCCGCGTTCGAGGCGGGCGCCCGGCGTCCCGGCAGCCCGGGTGAGGGGCTGGGCCTCGCCATCTCCCGCGACCTGGCCCGCCGCCAGGGCGGTGACCTCGTCGCCGAGGAGACGGCCGTCGGGAGCCGCTTCGCACTCCGGCTGCCGGTGCACCCCGCGACCGCCGGGACGCATCCGGCCGGGATGCGCGCCACGGCCGTTCCGCTGAAGCTGGCCGGGTGACGGAACCGGTCCTCCTGGTCGACGACCACTCGCTCTTCGCGCAGTCGATCGAGATCGGGCTGCGGGCCGCCGGCCACTCTGCGGTCCGGGTCCCGCCGCGTTCGGCGGACGAGATCGAACGCGCCTGCGCCGCTTCCGCGCCGGCGACGGTGCTCCTCGACCTGCGGTTGGGGAACGGCGAGGACGACGTGCCGATCGACGGCCTGGACCTGGTCGGCCCGTTGTCGTCCGCCGGGTGCCGCGTCGTCGTGGTCACCGGCGAGACCGGCGACCACACGTGGGGCACCGCCGTCGAGCGGGGTGCGGTCACCGTGCTGCCCAAGGACACCGACCTGGCCGACCTCCTGGAGGTCGTGGCCGCGGTCCGGGAGGGCCGGCCCGTCCTGTCCGAGGGACGTCGCCAGGACCTGCTGGCCGCCGCCCGCCGCGGCCGCGCCGAGGAGTCGGCGCGCCTGGCGCCGTTCCGTCAGCTGAGCGCGCGGGAGGCCGAGGTGCTGCGCTGTCTGGCCTCCGGCATGCCGGCGGCCACGATCGCCGCCACCGCGCACGTCAGCGAGGCCACGGTGCGCACCCAGATCCGCGCGGTGCTCACGAAGCTGGAGGTCACCTCGCAGCTGCAGGCCGTCGCACTGGCCCGCCGGTCCGGCTGGCTCGACCTGCCCGCCGTGTCCTGACCGGACGCCGCTCCGGGTCAGCCGGTCGCCGTCCCGGCGTTGCCGGTGCCGACGAGCGGATCGGGAGCGGTCTCCGGCGTCTCCACGGTGACCGGCTGCTGCGGAGCGGGGGCGTCCACCGCGGGATCCCCCGCACCGACGTCGACGGTGGGCTCGGTACCACCGGTCACCGCGGCGCCGGCGGACCTGTTGCCCTTCGGCACGGCCGGCGTCGCGTTCTGGGGGGACGGCGGGACGAGGCGGACGGCCACGTCCGCCGAGTCGCTGAAGCCGCCGTCGGTCTGCCGCAGCGTGAAGCGGAGGGCACCGTCCCACGCGGGGTCCTTCGCCGAGGGTCCCCCCGTGGCGCGCAGGGTGAGGGACAGGTCGGTCGACGGCTTCGCGGAGTCCATCACCAGAAAGCTGACCGGCCGCTCGCTCCCACCTGCCGGCGCGAGGTCGCAGAGCTCCACCGGCTTCTGCCACGTCCCGGACGCCACGTCGACGGTGAGGCCCACCTTCTCCGGGCACGGGACGGCAGGATCCGCCGCGACCAGCGAGACCTGGAGGACCACCCGCCCGCCGCCGTCGACCTGTGCGCGCAGCGGGACGATCGCGTCCCGGCCCGGCCGGAACTCGACGGCCGCGTCACCCTGCTGATTCGAGAGGCTGAGCGAGCCGGCACCCACCGCGGCCGGCACGGATGCAGTGTCGCTGAGCACGGCGGTCGTGCCGCCGAGGCCGACCGCGAGCGCCGCCGCAGCGGTCACGGCGCCCAGCCCCAGCGCGGTGCGGCGCCTCATGCGGCACGCTCCCGGCGCCGACGCCGCGCCAGCACGAACACGACGCCGCCGAGGACGACCGCTCCCAGGAACAGGCTCCCCCAGGCGAGCACCTGGCCGGCGAGGGAGGTGGACGCCGACTCGGTCGCCAGGGCCACCCCGCCGTCGTCGACGGTCACGGGCGTGTCCACCCGTCCGACGACCGGTCCATTCGCCGCGCCGCCGGTTCCCGCGTCCGCGGGCGCGGGAACACCGGCCGGAGTGGCTCCACCCGCGGCGGCCGCACCGTCTGCGGCGCCGCCCGCGACGGCGGTGCCAACGGTCGCCGTGCCCGCGCCGGTCGGCGCCCCCGCAACGGCGGTCGAGCCGCGAGGGGTGGTGGCGCTGCCGGTTGCGGAGCCGGCGGAGGTCGCGCTGTCGGAGGCGGCCACGTCGGCGAGGTCCTCGGACGCGGTCGTCTGGGCGTTGCCGGCGGACGCCTGACCGCCCAGCTTCTCCCGGCCGACGACGCCGAGGGTGAAGTCGATGCTGTCCGACTGGGCCCAGTTGTCCGGGTTCCGCGACTCGTCGTCCCCGAACTCGAGGCGCAGCACCAGGCAGTTCACGCCGTCGACGTCGAATTCGCTGGGTTCACCTTCGAGCAGGTCCAGGGTCACGGCGTCGTCCGGGGTGGCGGATGCGCGGCACGTCTTGCCGTCCGTCGTCCCGCCGATGACCGTGGCGTCGAGGAAGTCGGCCAGCTCGCCCTCCTCGGCGCCGCAGGAGCGGTCGCCGGACTCGGACTCCGGCTCGACGCAGCCGTTCTCGAGCTGGGTCAGCCCCGTGACCGTGACGCCGAGGCGGTCGACGCCGCTGGCCCAGTCGGCCGGGAGGAAGACGTCGAGCGTCTGGCTGCTCCCCGGGGCCAGCGGCCCGCCGGCCATCGCCGTACCGGGCGTGGCCAGCACGGCGGCCGCGGCGAGCACGGCGCCGAGAGCGGGGAGGGGTCGACGCACGAGCCCATGCTCGGGCGCGGGGAGAGACGCGCGCATCGACAACTTTGATGATGTCGAGAACGAGCCCGCCGGGGAGCATCGGGGCGTGCCCTCCCCCGACCCCACCCCGGCACCCAGCGGCGGTGCGGCCGTCCACCTGCTGCGCCGCCTCGTCTCGTGGGTGCTCGGCGTGGTCCTGCTCGCCGGCACGGGAGCGGCCCTCGGGCTGGTGGTCTACCCGATGGTGACCGGCGGTCAGGCCCTCGCCGTCCTCAGCGGCAGCATGACGCCGGGGCTGCCGGTCGGCGCCATGGTCTTCACCACGCCGGTCGAGGACCCCGCGACGCTCCAGGTAGGGGACGTCATCACCTTCCAGCGGGAGCCGGACTCCCCCGAGCTGGTGACGCACCGCATCATCGCCGTCGACACGTCCAGCGGCACGCCCGTCTTCACCACGCAGGGCGACGCCAACGAGGACCCCGACATCGACCCGGTCCCCGCCTCCGCGGTCCGCGGGGAGTACGCGTTCAGCGTCGCGAACCTGGGCCGGACGGCGGCGATCCTGCAGTCGCCCAAGGGCGCGGGCATGCTCATCCTCCTGGTCTGCGCCGTCATCGCCGTCTCGCCGGGTCCGCGGCCGTCGCGGGCCGGCGACCCCACCGCGGACGACGCCCCGCTGCTGGCCGACGCGACCGTCCACATCCAGCTCCCCCGCCCCGCCGTCCCCCCGTCACGGCAGCGGATCGGACTGCTCGACTGAGCGCACGGCACCCGAGGGACCGGTCGGCGCTGCTAACTTCCCGCCGGTGGGCGACGCGAGCACCGGTCCGGGGTCCTTCGCCGAGCTGCTGCGCCGCTTCCGCGACCGTGCCGCGCTCAGCCAGGACGAGCTCGCCGCCCGCGCCGGCCTGACCGCCAAGGCCGTCGGGGCCCTGGAACGCGGCGAGCGCCGCCGGCCGTACCCACACACCGTCCGCGCCCTCGCCGACGCCCTCGGCCTGGCCGGCGGGGACCGGGCCGCGCTGACCGCGGCGTCGCGCCCCGCCGGGGAGGAGCAGCCGCCACCCCCGGTCGGCCTGCCGCTGCCCCCCACGCCACTGGTCGGCCGGGACGCCGAGCGTGCGGAGGTGCTCGGGCTGCTGCGCTCGGGCGCGACCCGGCTGCTCACCCTCACCGGGCCGGGTGGCGTGGGCAAGACCAGCCTGGCGCTCGACGTCGCTCGAGCCCTGGCCGGCGACTTCCCCGACGGGATCGCCGTCGTCGAGCTGGCGCCGGTCCGCGAGGCGCGGCTGGTGCTGCCGACGCTCGCCCGCGCCCTCGGCGCCCGGCAGCTCGCCCCTCCCCTCGGCGACTCGCTGGCCGCCTTCGTCGGGACCCGGCGGCAGCTCGTCGTCCTCGACAACGTCGAGCACGTGCTCGACGCGGCGGCCGACGTCGCCGACCTGCTGGCCCGCTGCCCCGGACTGGCGGTGCTGGCCACCAGCCGGGCGGCCCTGCACGTGCGGGCCGAGCGCGACCGTCCGCTGGACCCGCTGCCCGTGCCGGCCGGCGCCGACGTCGCGTCGGTCGCCGCGTCCCCCGCCGCGCAGGTGTTCCTCGACCGTGCCCGCGCCGCCGGCCGGGCGGTGCCGCTGACCGGGGCGACGGCGGCCGACGTGGCCGCCATCTGCCGGCGCCTGGACGGGCTGCCGCTGGCCCTCGAGCTGGCCGCCGCGCACGCCCGCTTCCTCTCTCCCGCCGCGCTGCTGGCCCGCCTCGACCAGGCGGTGGGCCTCCCGCGGTCCCGGGACCTGCCCGAGCGCCAGCGCACCGTCCGGGCGACGCTGGACTGGAGCCACGACCTGCTCACCCTCGACGAGCAGGTGCTGCTGCGCCGGCTGGCGGTCTTCCCCGGCGGGTTCTCGCTGGCGGCCGCGCAGGAGGTGGCGGGGGACGGTGGCGACGTCGTCCCGGCGCTCGGCGGCCTGGTGGAGCAGTCGCTGGTGGCCGTGCAGGGCGACCGCTACCGGATGCTGGAGCCGGTGCGCCAGTACGCGGCCGCCCGGCTCCAGGAGGCCGGCGAGACCGACGCGGTGGCCGACCGCGCGGCGGAATGGGGCTGCGCGCTCGCCTCGGGCGCCCGGGCCGGCCTGCGCGGGGCGGAGCAGGCCGCGTGGCTGGACCGGCTGCAGCGCGAGCACGGAAACCTCAGTGCCACCTTCGGCCGGCTGGTCGACAGCGGCCGCCTGGGTCCGGCCGCGCGGCTCGGCGCGGACACCTGGCTGTACTGGGCGCTGCGCGGCGACGTCGTCGAGGGGCTCGGGTGGGTCGAGCGCGTGCGGGACGCCACCGGCACGGGGACGCTGCCGCCGGCCGAGCGCGCGGCGCTGCAGCTGGCCCTGGCCGGGCTCCGCTACGCGGCCGGCGACATCGCGGGCATGCGGGCCCCCGCAGCCGAGGCGGTCCCGGCCGCCCGCGCGGCCGGCGCCGACGACCTGCTCGCCGAGGCGCTGGTCCTGTCCGGGTCGGCGGCGGTCTTCCTCGGCGACCTCGACCGGGCCGCCGGGGAGCTGGCCGAGGCGGCGCGGCTGGGCCGGACGGCGGGCCTGCCGTGGGCGCTGGCCCACGCGACCCTCGCCGAGGCGCAGCGGCTGGTCCAGTCCGGGGACCTCCCCGGGGCGGCCGCCGGACTGGACGACGCCGAGCGGGTGGCCCGCGAGATCGGCAGCCCGTTCACCCTGGCCACGGTCCTCAACATGCGCGCCACCCTCGCCCAGGGCACCGGGGACGACGCCGCGGCGCTGGCCTGCCTCACCGAGGCCGCCGACCTGGCCGCCGCCGTCGCCACCACCTGGACGCTGGCCTACACCCTCCCGGGGCTGGCGGTGCTGGCCGCGCAGCGCGGGCGCCCGGAGCTGGCGGCGGAGCTGTTCGCGGCCGGGTCGGCGACCGCCGAGGCGGCGTCCGTGGCGGTCAGCTTCCCGCCGGACCTGGAGCGGGCCGGCCACTGGCTGGCCGCGGTGCGCGCCGAGCTGGGTGAGGAGGCGTTCCGGCGGGCCTGGGAACGCGGCCGCGGCGTCCGGCCGGCCGACGTCCCCGGGCTCGCCGCCCGGCTCACGCGGCCGACCGCACCCGCCTGACGTAGCGCCGGTACCGCCGGAGGAACACCGTCCGCGCCAGCAGGCGGACCGGCAGCGGCAGCTTGGCCAGCATCTCGGCGGCCTCGTCCGGGGTGGCCTCCTCGAGGACCGACCCGAACATGATCGGCAGCTCCGCCAGGGACATCTGCGCCAGCCCGTGGTCGCCCAGCTCCGCCCACTCCTCCGTCGACACGTGCCGCGCGGCCAGCGGCAGGATCTCCCGCTCCTCCTCGTCGAGGTGCTCCACGAGGGCGGCGCGCAGCGCGTCGAAGGTCGCGGCGACCTCCTCGGTGACCGCCGGCCGCGCCTCGGCCTCCCAGCGCGCCAGCGCCGCGGGCAGCCGGTCGATGTGCTTCTCGACCTGCCCGTGCTGCGCCTCCATGCGGTGGACCAGGGCGGCGTCGGGGGCGGCGCGCTCCAGCAGCTTGGGCCAGAGCAGCTCGTCCTCGCCGGTGTGGTGCAGGTGCAACCCCTTCAGGACGAGCCGGGCGTGGGCGGCGACCACGGCGGCGCGGGCGGTGTCCCCGGCGGGGACGGCCCGCACCAGCTCCGGGATCAGCCGGAACTCGCGGCGGAACGTGCGGTGGACGACGACCATGTCGTGGACGTCGGTGAGCGGGGCGGAGGAGGTCTCGGTCATGGCGACGAGCCTGTCCGGGCGCCGGGGACGGCGGCACCCACACGACCTCCACACCGCCCCCACACTCGCCCCGCCCGGGGGTCCTCGCACCCCGCTGAGCTGCCGGCCGCCGGCCGCGGCTGCTTGACTGCGGGCATGGACCTGCCCGTTCTCCCGCCGGTCAAGCCGATGCTGGCCAAGGCCTCGACCAAGCTGCCCACCGCCGAGGGCCTCTTCTACGAGCCCAAGTGGGACGGCTTCCGCTGCATCGTCTTCCGCGACGGCGACGAGGTGGAGCTGGGCAGCCGCAACGAGCGCCCGCTCACCCGCTACTTCCCGGAGGTGGTGGCGGCGGTCAAGGCGGCACTGCCGGAGCGGTGCGTGGTCGACGGCGAGATCGTCGTGCCGGCGGGCGACCGGCTGCACTTCGAGGCGCTGCTGCAGCGCATCCACCCGGCCGAGTCGCGCGTCAACCTGCTGGCCGAGCAGACCCCGGCGTCCTTCGTCGCCTTCGACCTGCTCGCCCTCGGCGACGAGTCGCTGATGGAGTTGCCGTTCGGCGAGCGGCAGGCCCGGCTGCGGCAGGTGATCGGGAAGGGCACCGAGTCGGTGCACGCCACCGCCATCACCCAGGACACCGGGACGGCGCAGCGCTGGTTCGAGGAGTTCGAGGGCGCGGGGCTCGACGGCGTGGTCGCCAAGCCCGCCGACCTGCCCTACGGACCCGACCAGCGGCTCATGACGAAGGTCAAGCACGTGCGCACCGCCGACTGCGTGGTCGCCGGGTTCCGATGGCACAAGAGCGGGCCGATCGTGGGCTCGCTGCTGCTGGGGCTCTACAACGACGCCGGCGACCTCCAGCACATCGGCGTCGCGGCGTCCTTCCCGATGGCCCGGCGGGCCGAGCTGGTCGAGGAGCTGGCGCCCTACCGGGCCCAGGCGCTCGACGGGCACCCCTGGCAGGACTGGGCGAACGCGGAGACCAACGGGAACGGCGAGCACCGGATGCCCGGGGCGCAGAGCCGGTGGAACGCCGGCAAGGACCTCTCCTGGGTGCCGCTGCGGCCGGAGCTCGTCGTCGAGATCAAGTACGACCAGCTGGAGGGCCGCCGGCTTCGGCACACCGGGCAGTTCCTGCGCTGGCGTCCCGACCGGGAGCCGCGCAGCTGCACCTACGACCAGCTGGACGTGCCGGTGCGCTACGACCTCGCCGAGGTCTTCGCCGGCTGACAGCCCAGGGAGCATCGCAGCACAGGTCAGTCCGGGGCGCGGGGGCCGGCCGGTGTCATCGCCGGCTGAGTTGGGCAGCTCGGTGACTTCGGGGCGGGAGACGACCTCTGGATACCCAGGACTCCTGCCGGGCGAAGTCTTGCGGTGTCGTGCACGCCCTTGCGGTCGTGCGGTGCCGCACGAGCGTGGAGAACACCGCAAGAGGACTGCGTCGGGCGCGGTTTCCGGGTCGAACTCGCGTCTCGGGGGCTGCTGGACTCCGAGAGGGCGAGTTCACCTCCGAAAGCGTGGCCTCTCGTGACGGGCGGCGACTCTCCCACCCGAGAGTCACTTGCTGCCGAAGTCATCGCCGGCTGAGCGCAGCGTGAGTGGCCGTTGTGACCGGAGGGGCGCAGCGGCCGAGGGACCCGGACCAGACCGCCTGTCGCGGACGGGTCCGATCGGTTCCCGAAATAGCATCGCTCCCCGTGTCGAGGAGCCCTGGAGACGTGCTGCGGACGACGGCCCGCGGGCTGGGGCAGTCGCTCCTCACCGTCGGGTTCGTGCTGCTGCTGTTCGTCGTCTACGAGCTGTGGGTGACCGACCTGCAGAGCGCCGCCGCGCAGGAGGAGCTCACCACCGAGCTGCGTGAGCAGTGGGACGACCCGGCCCAGGCGGCCCCCGCGGAGTTCCCCGACGGCGAGGCGTTCGCGTTCCTGCACATCCCGCGGCTGGGGGCCGACTACTCCCGGGCGATCGTCGAGGGCACCGGCGCCACCGAGCTGGCCCAGGGCCCGGGCCACTACGTCGACACCGCGATGCCCGGCGAGCAGGGCAACTTCGCCGTCGCCGGCCACCGGGTGGGCCGCGGCTCGCCGTTCCTCGAGCTCGACGAGCTGCGCCCGGGTGACCCGATCGTCGTCGAGACCGCCGAGAACTGGTTCGTCTACCGCGTCATCGGCGACCCGGCCACGGGCTCGTTCACCGCGCCCGGCACCGCCGTCCCCGGCCGGCAGATCGTGTCGCCGAGCGACGTGTCGGTGATCAACCCGACGCCCGGCGCCCCCGAGGCCGCGCCCACCGGCGCCTACCTGACGCTGACCACGTGCCACCCCGAGTACTCCGCACGCCAGCGGCTGATCATCCACGCCGTCCTCGACGGCGCCCCGATCCCCCGCGCCGACGTCCCGGAGGGCCCCGGCGCCCTCCGGGAGGGATGAGGACGACGACCGTGTACTCCTGGATCTGGCGGCACCTGCCCGGGCCGACCGCCGTCAAGACGCTGCAGGCGCTGGTGCTCGTCGCGGCGGTCAGCGCGCTGCTGCTGTTCGTCGTGTTCCCCGAGGTGGAGCCGCACCTGCCGTTCGCGGACGTCGTCGTCGACGAGTGACCGTCGACCGCTGAGCCGGGCAGCGGTGAGGGGAGGCCTCTGCGGTCCCGGCGCGGGGCTCCTAGGCTCATGATCATGCGCCTGTCCCGCGGCCTGGTCGCCGTCGTCTCCGGCCTGCTGCTGACCGTCTCCGGCTGCACGTCCTCGGACTCGGAGTCGCCGGACTCCTCCGCCGCGTCGACGACGGCGGCCGAGCCGGAGGCCGAGGAGATCGCCTGGACCGACTGCGACGAGCAGATCCAGTCCTCGATCGCCGGCAGCCCCGGCAGCGACCGGGACATCCTGTTCGAGTGCGGCCGCACCCAGGTGCCGATCACCTACGCCGAGCCGCAGGGCGAGAAGCTCACGATCTTCCTCGTCCGCGCCCGGCTGGCGGGGCAGACCGACCGGCTCGGCTCGCTGGTGGTCAACCCGGGCGGCCCCGGGGCATCCGGCGCCGACGCCGCGATCCAGCGGGCGCTGACCCTGCCGGAGAACGTGCTCGCCCGCTTCGACGTGGTCGGCTTCGACCCGCGCGGGGTGGGGCTGTCCACGCCCGCGGTCGAGTGCGTCCCCGACGAGCTCAAGGACCGCGTCGTGGCCGCCGAGCCGCGGCCGGTCAGCGACGAGCAGCTCAACGAGGCGTTCTCGCTGGCCCAGGAGGTCGCCGACGGCTGCGCCGACGAGTACGGGGACGCGCTCAGCACGTTCAACACGACCGACACCGCCCGCGACCTGGACCTGCTGCGGCAGGGGCTGGGCGACGAGCAGCTGACCTTCCTCGGCTGGTCCTACGGCACCACGCTCGGCTCCACCTACGCCGAGCTCTTCCCCGACCGGGTGCGGGCGATGGTGCTCGACGCCGCCGTCGACCCCGACAACGACCCCCGCGCCGACGCCGAGGCCAGCGCCGCCGGCTTCGAGGCGGGCTTCGACGCCTTCGCCGCGAACTGCACGGCCCTGGTCGCCGGCTGCCCCATCGGGGCCGAGCCGCGGCGGTTCGTCGAGGAGCTGCTCGCCCAGGCCGCGCAGACGCCGATCCCCAGCGCGCGGGCGGGTGAGACCCGGCAGGCCACCCCCGGGGTGGTCATGACCGCCATCCAGGCCGGGCTCTACAACACCAGCGCGTGGCCGCAGCTGCAGCAGGGCCTCGCCGCGGCCCGCAACGGCGACGCCCAGCAGCTGTTCTCCCTGGCCGACGCCTACTACGGTCGCCTCCAGGACGGCACCTACTCGAACCTCATCGACGCCTCTCTGGCCATCGGCTGCGCCGACCGCGACCCCGACCTGCAGGTACCCGAGGACGAGATCCGGGCGCTGGCCGCCGACTGGGGCCAGCGGTACCCGCTGTTCGGCGCCGGCTCGGCCGCCGGCCTCTACACCTGCTCGGCGTGGGACGACGACCCCACGCCGCTGCCGGCACGCGACGCCGAGGGGGCGGCGCCGATCCTCGTCGTCGGCAACACCGGGGACCCGGTCACCCCGCTGCCCGGCGCGGAGCAGATGGCCACCGAGCTGACCTCGGGCGTGCTGCTGGTCTGGCAGGGCCTCGGGCACACCTCGTACCCGAAGACCGGCTGCGTCAACGACGTGGTCAACGCCTACCTGGTCGACCTGGTCGTCCCGGCCGACGGTGCGACGTGTCCCCTCTGAGCCGGCGGGGCCCTAGGGTGCGCCGGGTGAACGCGCGATCCGGGTCCGGTCGGTGATGGCCTCTGCGAAGGACGCCGTCGTCCTGCAGGTCGACGGCCACGACGTGCGGATCTCCAGTCCGGAGAAGCCGTACTTCGCCGACCGCGGCATCCGCAAGATCGACGTCGTCGAGTACTTCATCAGCGTCGGCGACGGCATCCTGAACGCGCTCCGGGACCGGCCCACGACGCTGGAGCGCTGGCCCGGCGGGGTGTTCGAGGGCGCCCGGCTGTCCACCCGCGTGGACAACACCGGTGACGCCTTCTACCAGAAGCGGGTGCCCAAGAACGCGCCCGACTGGGTGCCGACCGCGCACATCACCTTCCCCAGCGGTCGCACCGCCGACGAGATCGCCCCGGACTCGGTCGCCGTCGTCGCGTGGTGCGCCAACCTCGGCACGCTGACCTTCCACCCGTGGCCGGTGTCGAAGTCCGACGTCGAGCAGCCCGACCAGATCCGCATCGACCTCGACCCGCAGCCGGGCACCGACTTCGCCGACGCGGTGTGGGTGGCCCCGCACGTCCGGGAGCTGCTGGCCGAGTTCGGCATGCAGGGCTGGCCGAAGACCTCCGGCGGCCGCGGGGTGCACGTCTACGTGCCCATCCAGCCGCGGTGGACCTTCCCGGAGGTGCGCCGGGCGGTCATCGCCTTCGGCCGCGAGCTGGAGCGGCGCCTCCCCGACCGCGTGACGATGTCGTGGTGGAAGGAGGAGCGCGGCGAGAAGATCTTCATCGACTACAACCAGATGGCCCGGGACCGCACGATCGCCTCGGCCTACTCGATCCGCGCCAAGCCGCACGCCCCGGTGTCCGCGCCGGTCGACTGGGACGAGTTGCCCGACGTCTCGCCGCTCGACTTCGACGTGCGCACCATGCCGGCGCGGTTCAAGGAGGTCGGCGACAAGCACGCCGGCCTGGCCGACCATGCGTTCGGCATCGAGCCGCTGCTGGAGCTGGCCGACCGCCAGGCCAAGGACGACGGCCTCGGCGACCTCCCCTATCCCCCGGACTACCCGAAGATGCCGGGCGAGCCGATGCGGGTCCAACCGAGTCGCGCCAGACGCCCTACCAGCGACAACGCCTGATCCGGTCGCCCGCGGAGGGGTGGCACAGCGCTGTTTCCCCGGAAACCTCCCGCCGTGGCCGTGCGGCTGGACGACCTGCTCGCGTCCTTCCGGCGGCACCTGCGGGCCGCCGCGTGGTGCTGCGGCTCCCGCTGGACACCGGGGTGCGGGTGTCGGAGCTGTGCGGGCTGGAAATCACCGACGTCGACCTGGACCGGGAGCTGGCCTACGTCACCGGCAAGGGCTCCCGCCCCCGGGTGGTGCCGTTCGGCGCGAGGACCGCCCAGGCCGTGGACCGCTACCTGCGGGTGCGGGCGCTGCACCCCTACGCCCGGTCGACGCGGCTGCTGCTGGGCCAGCGCGTACCGATGACCCCCGACGGCGCCCGCGACGTGCTGCACAACCGCGCCGCCCGGGCCGGCGTCGCCGACGTCCACCCGCACCGCTTCCGGCACACCTTCGCCCACCGCTGGCCGGCCGGATGACGGCCCTGACTCGGCCGCGCAGCGTGCGGACCTCCCTCATCGACCTCGTCCCGTACTGCTCGGGGCAGTTCCGAGGCATCGAGCCGGGAGGACGATGCCGAACGGCGAGTCGCACCCGTTCGGCGCCATCGCCCCTCCAGCCGGTTCGCGTGCTCAGTCAGGCTGGTCGGGGCGGTTCGACGCCTGCTCGACGCGGCGGGAAGGCCCACCGTCGACCGTCGTCGCAGGCCCGTCCTGTGCCGCGCGAACGTCCGGTCGGTGCTGCCGGGCGTGCGCCAGCGCGTCGGCCGGACGCAACTGCAGTCCGGCCCTCCACTCCCGCTCGAACCGATCCACGCCGAGCGCCGAGCGCACTGCCGCCACCCCGTCGTCGTGGAACGGCCGGAGAACCGGCCAGGAGCTGACACCCAGGCTGCCGCGGATGCGCTCGGCCGCGGCGTGCAGCCGCGCGGCCGTTCCCATCCGGCCTTCCATCCGGGCGACCACGGCCAGGCCGTCCAGGCAGTAGGACACCCCCTCCTGGTCGAGCAGCCCCTCGTTCGCCGCCAGGCTCCTGTCGAACATCACCCGTGCCCGGTCCGGTTGTCCGCGCAGCAAGGCGTCGAACCCGAGCTGGTGCAGGGCCAGCGTCTGCAGATGGTCGTTGTCGATCTGCTCGCCGAGCCGCAGGCATTCCTCGTACACCGCCGCGACGCCGGCCACCTCCCCGGATCGCATGATGAGCTGACCGAGGGCCGAGAGGGTGTACGCGGCGCCCATGAGCTCGCCGCGCCGCCGGAACCAGGCGACGCCGGCCTCCAGCTCCGTCCGCAACGGGGGGATCTCCGCCTCCGTCGCGAGATAGCTGAGGCTGACTCGGGCGCGGATGCCCAGTTCCTCGTCACCGGCGTCCTCGGCCATGCGCAGGGCCTCGGCCAGCATGGCGCCGGCGCCCTCGGGGCGCCCCATCGAGTAGAAGCTGGTGGCGCGCGCCCACAACAGGCGTCCGCGGGCCGCTGGGTCCAACCGGGATGCCGACGGCAGAGCCGCCATCGCGTCAGCGAGCTCGAGGACCTCCGGGATGAGGCTCCTGGCCCAGAAGTAGTACGCGAGTGGCGTGGCGATGGCGTAGGCGGTCTGGGCATCGTCGACCTCGACCGCGTGGCGCCACGCCAGCCGGACGTTGTCCAGTTCGTCGTCGACCAGCGGCGCCCACCGATGGAAGCCGGTCGTCAGCCCCGCACCGACCTCCCGGACGAACGACATCACGACCTCGGCCATGCGGTCCAGCGCCGCCTTGCGCTCGCTGCGCTCGTCCAGCCGCTCCTCGGCGTACTGCCTGATCACGCCGAGCATCCGGAACCGGGGCGCGGCCGATGCGCCGTCGTCCGCGGTCACCAGGCTCTTGTCCACGAGCGAGGACACCAGCGTGACGACGTCGGCCGGCCCGGAGCTCCCGCCGTCCGTGCCGGCCATCGCCTCGGCCGCCCGCAACGTCCAGCCCCCCGGGAAGACCGACAGGCGGGTGAGCAGCAGCCGTTCCGGCGGGTCGAGCAACCGGTAGCTCCAGTCCAGCGTCGATCGGAGCGTGCGCTGCCGCTCAGGCAGGTCCACCAGTCCGCTGTCGAGGTCCAGCCGCTGCCCCAGCCGGTCCCTCAGTGCCGACGGCGGCAGCATCCGGACCCGGGCGGCGGCCAGTTCGATGGCGAGCGGGATGCCGTCCAGCCGACGGCAGATCTCGCCGACGTCGCCGGCGTTCTCCGCGGTGAGCACGAAGCGGGGGTCGACCTCCACGGCGCGGGCGACGAACAACTGCACGGCGGGCGAGTCCGCCACTCCCGACGCACGCGTGGAGTCCTCCGCCGTCGGCACGGCGAGCGGGGCCAGCGGCCACTCCTGCTCACCCCGCAAGCGGAGGACGGTGCGGCTGGTGGCCAGCACGTCCAGGTCGGGAACGGCGGCGAGGAGCCGGCCGACGTCGGTGGCCGCGGACAGCAGGTGCTCGAGGTTGTCCAGCAGGAGCAGCGCTCGCCGACCGGTCAGCCGGTCGGCGAGCACGTCGTGGAGCGGGCGACGTCCCGACGCGCGGACCCCGAGTGCGGAGGCGATGGCCCCGAGCACGCGGGAGGGCTCGGTCTCCGCCGCGAGATCCACGAACCACACGCCGTCGACGAGGTCGCGCTCCAGCGCGGCGGCGACGTCCAGGGCGAGCCGCGTCTTGCCGATCCCACCGGGGCCGGTGAGCGTGACCAGTCGAGCGCCATCGCGGAAGCGGGCCACCACTCCGTCCCGGTCGGCGTCCCGGCCGATCATGCGGGTGAGCGGTACCGGCAGCGTGGCCGGCCGCAGGCCAGGCGAGGAGACCTGCTCCTGTGCGGTGAACCGCTCGGTCAGCATCACCGCCAGGTCGTCCCCGAGCAGTTCGGCCAGGTCCGCGCTGTCGGTGAAGGCCTTGTACGAGGCGCGATCGTCGGCCCGGATCCGCTGCAGGAGCTCGTCGAGACGCGCCTCGCGGTCCGGGGCCGGGGCCTTCACGTAGATCAGCTTCGGCCGGTCGCCGGACAGTGCGTATTCGTCCTCCAGCCCCGACACCGTCTCGCCCGGCGCCACCCAGCCGTACCGCTGCCAGTAGACGCCGACGAACACGTCGCTCTGCGCCAGATACGCGCGGTACAGCTCCCGGGGTGGGTGCGGCCGAGCACCCAACTCGAACATGACCGGCGTGAGCCTGAGGCCCTCGATCGCCGCGCGCGCCGTCCGCCGCTCGGGGGCCAGCTCCTCCAGGGTGGAGGACACGAACACACGCACCCGGCGATCGGGGGTCCTGATCGGGGCCCGCATCCGCTGTGCCAACACCCACCCCCCGGAGGATCCGTCTCGCGGCCTCTGGTGCCGCCGTGGCCGGCGTGCGCGACACAAGACACCAGTCCGGCGCCGGCGGCAAGAGAGTGCGCGCTCAGCCTCGTCGGCGGGGTCCGGCCATGCGGTGTCAGGACCGGCCGCTGCTGGGCCCGGTCCCGTCTTCGGAGCGGCCCCCACGTCGGCCAGCCAGGCGAAGACGGTCTCCTGCATCAGCGCGGGATGGTCGGCCTGGGTGTGCGCTTCGGCTCCTTCGGCGGCGGTGGAGATCCGCAGGTGCTTCGGTCCGGACAGCCCCGCACACACCTGTTCCGCCTGGGGCGCTGTCCCTCGGACTCGCCCTCGCCGCTCAGCGCGAGGACCGGGATCGACAGCCGCGGGACCAGCTCCTCGTCGGAGGTCCCGGCGAAGGCGTCGAAGAACTCGCGGACCTCGTGCACGCCGCACTGCCACAGGAACTTCTCCCGGGTGCGGGCCAGGAAGGGGTCTCGTCGGCCGGCCAGCGCGATGAGCGAGCTCAGCACGGTTGTGGGGGCGGAGAGCAGCGCGCGGGGGAAACTCGGCCGTGGCCAGCCAGTTGAGGTCGAGGACCGTGTCCACACCCCGGAGATCTCCCAGCGGACCGCCGACGGCGTCCGCGACGGAAGGCTGGTCCGCTGTCCCGGAACCGGCCACGGCGGCACGATCACCCGTCGGCGCTTCGCGGACGACGTCACCCGGTTCCTCCTCACCCTCTGACGCGACGCGCAGGCGGTGTTCTCCCGGCCGTCGCCCGATGCCTTGACCCGTCCCCCCGCCAGCGGAACGCTCCGGACTCGGAGCGTCCCTGTGAGATCGCCTTCCGCTCCCCGGCCGCCGCGGCCGGCGAGCGGGGCTCGGGTTGGCAGGCGGCAGAGCGTGCAGTTCCAGATCCTCGGTCCACTGCAAGTGGTCGACGACGGGCGGCCGGTGCACCTGGGCCGGCCCAAGCAGCGCACTCTGCTGGCCGTTCTCCTGGTGGAGGCCGATCGGGCCGTCTCCCTCGACCAGCTGGTCGAGCAACTCTGGAACGGGCAGCCGCCCGCCCAGGCCATCGGCTCCCTCCAGGCCTACGTCTCCAACCTGCGGCGGGTGCTGGAACCCGGCCGCGGTCCGGGTTCCCCGCCGAGGACGCTGCTCAGCCAGCCGCCCGGCTACCGCCTGGCGGTCGCCGACGGGGACCTCGACGTCCACCTGTTCGAGGCGTCGGCTGCCGACGGCCATCGGCTGCTGGAAGCGCAGCGGCCGGAGGAGGCGAGCACGGTGCTGAGGCAGGGACTGTCGCTGTGGCGCGGACCGGTGCTGGTCGACTTCCCCGACGAGCCGTTCGTGCAGCCCGCGCGGGCCCGGCTGGAGCAGCTGCGGCTGACCGCGATGGAGGACCGCATCACGGCAGACCTCGCGCTGGGGCACCACACCGCCGTCATCCCCGAGCTCGAGCAGCTCGTGGCGACCCATCCTTTCCAGGAGCGGCTGCAGGGCCTTCTCCTGCTGGGGCTCTACCGCGCCGGGCGGCAGGGCGACGCCCTGCGCGCCTACCAGGCCGCCTGTTCCACCCTCCGCGACGAGCTCGGCATCTCGCCGGGTCCTCGGCTGCGGCGGCTCCACGACCTGGTTCTCCAGCAGTCCGCTGAGCTGGACTGGTCGCCGCCCCGGGTCGCTGTCGAGAGGAGGACGGGGGCGAGAGCGCAGCCGCGGTCGGCGGGCGAGGGGCTGGTCGGGCGGGACGAGCAGCTCGCCACCGCCGGTGCGCTGCTGGCGGAGGCGGCGGCCGGGCACGGCCGGGTCGTTCTCGTCACCGGCGAGCCGGGCATCGGCAAGACCCGGCTGACCGAAGCGGTCGCGGCGCGGGCCGGCGACGTCGGTGGCCAGGTCGGGTGGGGGCGGTGCTGGGAGGGTTCCGGCGCACCTGTGATGTGGCCCTGGGTCCAGGTGGTCCGCGCGCTCTTCGCCGGTCTCCCTCCCGGCGGCCCTGGCAGGGTGCCCGAGCCCCTGGCAGCGGAGCTCGCCCCGCTCCTGCCCGAACTGGCGGACCGGCACTCCGGCGCCCGTGCGGTGGCGCCGAACCTCGACGCCGCCCGGTTCCGGCTCTACGAGGCCGTCTGCGAGGCGCTGCGGCAGGCGGCGGCAGAGCGGCCGTTCGTGGTCATCCTGGAAGACCTCCACTGGGCCGATCCGCCGTCGCTGCAGCTGCTCACCTATCTGGCCGGGGAGGTGACGAGTACACGGGTGCTCGTCCTGGCCACGTATCGCGACATCGGGGCACAGAACGACGCGCTCACCGACGCGCTCGCCGCGCTGGCGCGCCGGCCGGCCGTCGAACGAATGGCTCTGGGTGGGCTGGGCGCAGGCGACGTCACGCGGCTCATGGCCGCCGAGACGGGCCTGGAACCGGACCGGCGGCTGGCCGGCCTGCTCCACGACCGCACGGGCGGCAACCCGTTCTTCGTCGTGGAGCTGCTCCGGCTCCTGGCCGGTGAGGGCCGGCTGCGCGGTGACGACGCCGAGGCGGTGCTCGCGCGGCAGATCCCCGTGACCGTGCGCGACGTACTGCGGCGCCGGCTGGCCACGTTGCCCGAGCAGGCCGTCTCGGCCCTCCTCGTCGGCGCCGTTGCCGGCCCGCGGTTCGACCTGGAGACGGTGCAGGCGGTGACCTCTCTCGACGACGACGAGATCCTCGGGGCGGTGGAGGCGGCACTGCTGAGCGGGCTCGTGGTGGAGGACGACGACGGGGTCGGCCACTACCGGTTCGGGCACGCACTGGTCCGGGAAGCCATCTACGACGACATGAGTCGCGCGCGCCGCGCCCGCTTGCACGCCCGCATCGGACAGGTGCTGCAGGCCGCCGGCGCCCCTGGCCACCGACGCGTGTCCGACCTCGCGCACCACATGTGGCAGGCCGCGTCGGTGCTCGGCGCCCCGACGGTCCTGCCGCACGTGCTGGCCGCTGCCGACGGCGCGCTGACGACGCTCGCGTACGAGGAGGCCGAGCTGCAGCTCCGGCGGGCGCTGCAGCTGACCGTCTCGCTGCCGTCGACACTCGACCGGTCCCGCTCCGAGCTCCAGCTGCACCTCCGGCTGGGCGCTGTGCTCGCCCAGTTGCACGGCCCCACGCAGCCCGGGACCGCCGACGCATTCACCCGCTCGCTCGAACTGGCGGCAGAGGTCAGCGACGACTCCGCAGCGTTCACCGCACTGCGCGGTCTCCACGAGGCGTACACCGCGGAGGGCAGCCACCGCCGCGCCGAGGAGCTCGCCGAGCAGTTGCTCGCTGTCGCCGCGCGGCTGGACGACCGAGGACTGCGTGCCGCTGCGCACATGACGCTGGGGCGGACCCTCTACATCCGGGGACGGTTCCAGGACGCCCGCCGGCACATGGAGCGCAGCCTCGAGCTGGCCGAGACCGCGCCCGCACTCCCGCCGTGGCCGGTGCCGCTGTCGATCAGCGCGCGGATCCTGCACGCGGCCGTCCTGGAGCTGGTGGGTGAGGACGAGGCGGCGGCAGAGGCGGTGGACCAGGCACTGCTGATCAGTGCCCGGCACTCCCCCTTCGCGCAGGCGACCGCCTTGGCCATGAGCGCTCATGTCGCCGTCCTCGGCCGGGACCCGAGGACCAGCGGCGAACGCGCCCGCGCTGCCCTCTCCCTGGCGACCACCTGGCACATCGGGGCCGTGCAGGGATATGCCAGGGCGGTGCTGGGATGGGTGCAGGCGGTCCAGGGGGACCCCGACGGCGCCATCCCCGTCCTGCGTCACGGGCTCGAGGCCATCCGGTCGAGCGGTGCCCGGCTGATGCTCCCGACGATGCTGAGCCTGGCCGCCGAGGCGGAACTGCTGGCGGGCCGGGCCCAGGAGGCACTCAGCCTCCTCGACGACGCGCGGGAGTGCGTGGAGCGCACCGACGAGCGGTTCACCGAGGCCGAGCTGTACCGGCTCCGCGGCCAGGCTCTGGCCGCCCTGACACCGGCTCGAACGGCCGACGCCGAGGTGGCCTTCCGGGCATCGAGGACGATCGCCCGGCGGCAGGGCGCGGAACCGGCAGTGCGGCGTGCCACCGAGGACCTGGGCCGCCTGCGCCTCAGCTCGCGACCATCGGCACCGCGTCCTCGGGCGCCCGTCGATCTCGCTGGAGGACCTCGTCGAGCCAGTCGAACACCACCTCCTGCGCGAGCGCGAGGTTGTTGACCTGGGAGTGGGCATCCGCCCCGCTGGAGGCGGGGAAGCCCCGCAGGACCGTGGGACCGGACAGCAGCTCGTGCACCTCGCGGGCCTGCCGCCGGAACGGCGGCCCCTCCCCGTCGCCGGCCATCGACAGCACGGGGACCCGGATGCGACGGACGTCGACCTTCCAGGGTTCGAACGACCGCAGCGCCTCCCCGAGGCTCTTCGCACCGACCTGCCATTGGAAGAACTTCTCGAACACGACGAGCTGGGTGGGATCGAAGAAGCGGCCGAGCCGAGTGGTCGCACCCTCGAGCAGCGCGGGGAAGCGGCGCAGCACGGACGGGGTCGACTCGTCGAGCAGGCGGCGCCAGTCCATGATCGGCGTGCTGGCCGCGACCGCCCGGATGCGCTCGTCGTGCGCAGCGGCACGCAGGACGATGTACCCGCCGAGGCTCAAGCCGTACGCGGCCAGCCGCTCCGGGTCGACGTCCGGCCGCGCCAGGACGGTGTCGATGATCCCGGAGACCGCATCCTCGACGTCGGCACGGAAGTGCAGACCGTCGAAGGCGGTGGAGCCCTGCCCGGGAACCTCCACCGCGATGACGTTCCAGCCACGGGCCATGCCGGTCGCACCGCCCCAGAAGTACATGTCCTCGGCGTAGGTCTCCCCACCACCGAAGAGCAGCATCGTAGGGCGCGGCCGGGGCGAGCCCGGTGGCCGCATGACGTAACCGGGGAGGATGCCGCCGTCGAACCGCACGGTGATCCGCTCCAGCGGTGGGTCGAACAGGTGGGCGGCGTGCTCGAACGCGCCAGCGGCCTGGTCCCACAGGGGTCGGAAGCGCGGATCCCCGGGGCGGACCACGTGGGTGGCGGTGCGCAGGTAGGTGTACGAGCGCAGCCAGCCTTGGCGGGCGCTCGCACCGGCGCCCCGCGCCTCGGCCTCCGCGGCGTACCGGGAGGCCGACTCGCCGACCGTCTGCCAGGCCGTGATCCAGGTCTCGAGGTCCCTCTCCCGGACCCGCGAGGACGCGTAGAGCGCCTCGCCGACGGAGGAGCCGCCGAAGCTGCCGTAGCTCAGCGCCATCTGGAGGTACAGGTCGAGGCTGCTGCTCTTGAAGTAGAGACGGCGCTTGAGCCGCTGCTCCGAGTTCTGCCGCTTCAGCCTGCCGGCCAGGGCGGCGAGCACGTCCTCCCGCATCGCCAGCTCCCATCTCTGCGTTCCCGTTCCTGACGGACGTGAGCGTGGGACGACTCGTTTGGCGTCGGCTTGGCGGCGGATTGGTGTCCCGCATCCGCGACCTGGTGCTCAGGGTCTCCGGCTGGACAGGGCTGACGCGGCCGCCACGGTCGCGAACACACCGAGGACCACGCGCACGTCATGCCAGCGCGCCCATCGCTCCAAGAGCTCCGTTGTCTGGGCGTCCGAGAGCGTCCCCGCCGTGAACCGGTGGTTGGCCGGTTCGTTCACGGTGACGGTGATGGCGATGACGCCCGCCGTGGCCGCGGCAGCGGCCACGGACGCCGAGCTGCGTCGGTGACCGGAGAGCACTCGCGCGGTCGCCGAGGCAGCGGTCGCCAAGCCGGCGGCGGCGCCCAGGGGGACCATCAGCGCGCGGATGCGGTCGGCGTGTGCGGTGAACCACGCGCGGAACTCCGCCGGAGGGGCGCCACGCCAGAAAGGCAGGAGTACGAGTTCGATCAGCACCATCCCACCCGCCAGCAGACCGGTGAGGACCACAGCGGCGATCCCGAGAGAGTCCGAGAGGTCGAGGCCGCCTTCCACGTCGCGGCGTCGGCGGACTCTCGATGGCGAGCGTCCGGGCAACCGCACAGGAGCGCGCGTCGTCGTCGTGGCACGGGCAGTCGTCGAGGCCATCTCGGTCTCCTCCTCCGGGCGTGCGCTCGTCCTCCCGCGTCAGTGACGGCCCGGACCTCCGGGCTCCGGATCCCCGGGGTGCACCGGCGGTCGAAGGCCGCGATGTCCGATCACATCGTTCTCGGGAAGATCAGGCTGCAGGTGACCGGCGACTCCTCGGAGGACGAGGGGCGCGACCGTAGCCCCCCCACTCCAGGAACGGTCTGCAGCGGTTCCAGCTGCGGTACACGTCGCTGGGGTGCAGTCTGCTCCGCCCGCTGGCTGACCGACCGCGGCCGCGCGGTGGCCCACTTGCCTCCCCGGTCGTCACCCGTGGCGGTGGAGTCGCCACCGGGAACGACGCGTTCCTGGTCGCCCGATGACCGGCTCGGATCGCAGCAGGCGTCGTCCAGCCGTGATGGGCGCCGCTGTACGCCGAGCGAGATGCGGCATCGGGAGGCACCGCGGGACGTCGGCACCGTCGGTCATCGGCAGGGTCGCGCTGGGCTGCCTACTCGAGGACGCCGAAGTCGGTTCCCCAGAGCTGCCGGTCGGGCACTGCGCTCTCGTCCCGGCCGACATCGTCGCAGAATCGCAGGTGGCGGACGTGGATCTGCGGAGCCGGCTCGTCGGTCGGGAACGCATCGGTCGGATACGTCATCGCGAACGGGTGGGTGAAGTCCCTCGTCGAGCCGTTCACCAAGGGGGAGTACCCCTCGGCTGCGGTCGCGGGCGAGTCCGCGGTGTCGACGATCCAGACGGTCGTCTCGGGGACGCTGCAGGGCTGCAGACTGAGCGGCTCGTTCTCGTATGCGGCCCTGGCCAGACCCACGCACAGGCCGCTGGCGACACCGGACGGCGCGTACTCCAGCTGCGCCGCGCGCAGGCTCCCGTAGTGACTGTTCACCGCGGCGGAGACCATGCCGGCTGCGTGGAAGTCAGAGACCAGGCCACCGCGGGGCAGGAAGTCCTCGGACGGGTCCGAGCTGCTGGCGCGGTGCAGGATCAGCGGTTGGCCGACCGTCCCCACCCCGCCGAGCACCGCCTCCACGAACTGCGGGTCGCCGTGCGTGCCGAACGCAGGGCTGAAGACGGCGATGCAGTCCGGCCCGCACTCCGGGGTGGCCGCGCTCGCCGGGAGAGTCGTCACCGCGCCCACGCCGACGACCGTCATGGGCGCCGCCGCTGCAGCCAGCACCTTGCTCTTCAGGGACATGTGTCGTTCCTCTCGTGGGTACAGCCACAGCCCGCGCACGGTCGGCGCCGGGATGACGGCCTGTCTCAGCCGCTCCCCCGGCGTGGTTCAGCCGAAGGTGAAGACGTGGGCCTCCGCCCCCGGCTCGAGGAACTCGATCTCGAACTGCCGCTCGACGACGGGCGGCGGCTGCCGGATCAGCTGGTACAGCCGTTGGTCACGGACCACGCCGTCGCCCTGCTCGGTCACGTCGTCGCCGTGCGCACGCCCCGGGGGCCGTCCGTCGAGGAGCACCCGGAAGGGCACCGGGACGTCCCGGGCCGCGGGACCCATGACGAGGTGGACGTCGCGAGCGGAGAAGCGGTAGGCGATCCGCCCACCGGCCTCGTGCACCACGCTCGCCTCACTCCCCACGGTCCAGGTCCCGGACAGCGCCCAGTGGTTGAGCCGCAGCCGCGCAGGCAGGGCGTACGCGCGGAGGGCATCAGGCGCCAGCCCAGAGGGCGAGGAGAAGTCGGTGGTGCGGGCGTAGCCGAGATAGTTCTCCCCCGACTCCAGGTGGTCCCAGTCCGCCTCGGCCTCGACGCCCTCGCCGCGGACCGAGACGAACGACCGGTCGACGAGGTCGGCTCCGGACTCGGCGAGCAGCCGCTGGATGACCAGCTCCGACTGCATGAAATCGCCCTCGCCGAACCGGTGGTGGCGGATGTGACCCGTGGCGTCGACGAAGTACAGCGCCGGCCAGTAGTGGTTGGCGAAGGCCTCCCAGACCGCGTAGTCGCTGTCGAGCGCGACCGGGTAGGAGATGCCGGTGCGCTCGACCGCCCGGCGGACGTTGTCCACGTCCTGTTCGAAGGAGAACTCCGGCGTGTGCACTCCCAGGACGACCAGGCCCAGGTCCCGGTACTTCTCCGCCCACGCCCGGATGTAGGGCAGCGTGCGGATCCAGTTGATGCAGGTGTAGGTCCAGAAGTCCACAAGGACGACCCGCCCGCGCAGCCCGTCCGCCGTCAGCGGCGCCGTGTTGAGCCAGCCGGTCGCACCGTCCAGCGACGGCATCCGGCTCTCCGTGCGCAACAGACCTGCGAGTGCCATGTCGGTCACCTCACGTGCAGTGGTCGGGGCGGTCGCGCCCCGGTTCTCGGGGGGCGGCGATCAGCGGTCGTCGGCTCGGCGGGGCTGCCGATCGCCGGTGTGGTCCGCCCGCGGCAGGTCCCGACCGGCGCCGGTCACGACCTCGCCGCGGGATCAGCGACGCGGTTGAGGGAGCCGGGGCCCGCGCAGGGACCGGAACGCGCCACGGACCTCGGCCGCGAAGACGTCGGGCACCTCCCAGGCCGGGAAGTGGCCGCCGGCCTCGGCCTCGTGGAAGTAGACGAGGCTGGGGAAGGCGCGCCGGGCCCATGTCTCGGGGGCACGGAAGAGGTCGTCGTCCGGGAACACCGTGATGGCCACGGGGAGCCGGATCCCGTCGGTCTGCTGCGCCGCCGCGCTGATCAGGCTCTGGGCGCGGTTCTCCCAGTAGAGCCTGGCGCCGGAGGCCGCCGTGTTCGTCAGCCAGTGCAGCGAGAAGTTGTCCAGGACCTCGTCCACCGTCGGCGACTGCGCGGGGTCCCTGCCGTACGTCCACTTCCCGAACCCGCCGTGCACGAGCATCCACCCGGCGAGCCCGGCGGGGGAATCCGTCAGGGCGTAGCCGACTGCCTGCGGTCGCGCGGTCATCATCTGGTAGTAGCCCCAGCCCCCGGTCTGGAGGAAGGTCCGCACGTCGTCGAACGCCGCCTGTTCCTTCTCGGAGAGTCCTCCCGGTGCGGGCTCACCGCTGGTGATCGCCGCGGCCGCGTCGGGCGGGAACACGGCCGGCAGGTTGGTGTGGATGGCGAGCAGCCCCTCAGGCGCCTGCCGTGCCATCGCCTCGACGACGCCTGCGCCCCAGTCGCCGCCCTGCGCGGCGTAGCGCTCGTACCCCAGCCGCTGCATGAGCACGTCGAACGCCCGCGCGATGCGTTCCACGTCCCACCCGGTCTCGGTCGGTCGTGACGAGAAGCCGTAGCCGGGCAGGGAGGGGATGACGACGTCGAAGGCGTCCTCCGCCGAGCCGCCGGACGCCGTCGGATCGGTGAGCGGACCGATGACCTTGATCTGCTCGAAGACCGACCCCGGCCACCCGTGAGCGATGATCAGCGGCAGCGCGTTCCCGTGCCGGGAGCGGACGTGGAAGAAGTGGACGTCGACCCCGTCGATGGTCGTCATGAACTGCGGCCAGGCGTTCAGCTGGGCTTCGCCCCTGCGCCAGTCGTACTCCGTGGCCCAGTAGCGGACCAGCTCCTGCAGGTCGTCCAACTGCGCACCCTGCGACCGGTCGGAGACGGTCTCCTTGTCGGGCCAGCGGGTTGCCGCGAGGCGCCGGCGCAGGTCGACGAGATCCTCGTCGGGCACGGCCACGCTGAAGGGTCGGATGGCACTGCCGGTTTGTCGTGCGACCGCCGTCATCGCTGCTCTGCTCCTCTGTCCTGCAGGCGCAAGGGGACGTCGCGGACCGGCGAGACCAGCGAGCGGCGTACCAGCGGGACGACGTGGTCAGCGCTGCCGGGACGACGGCCGCCTTGCGGGTGGGCGTGTGACGGGACCGAGGCTTCGCTCATCTGCAGCGTCGCAGCATGAGTCATCCGTCCATTCCGGTTCCGCGATCGCGGATCGTGCGCACCGACCTCCACGCGGAGGTCGTCGCTGCCGGGAGGTCAGTCGTCGCCGATGGTCAGGCCGCCGACCATCTCCCGGAGTCCGGTCAGCGTCTGCCGCGTGGCCGCGAGCAGCGAGCCGCCCTCCGTGCGCCAAGAGCGGACAGCGACGCGGAGCACCACGATGCCGGCGCCGGCCTCGAGCAGGGCCGCCGCGTCAGGGACGGTCAAGCCGCGGAGCTGCGCGAGACCGGCGGCGAGGACGCCCTCGAGGTCACGCTGCGCCATCAGTGTCCGTTGCATCAGCCGGGCGTGTCCGAGAACGATCTGGTCCCGCAGCGCGAGCAGGTCCTGCTGCGACTCCAGGAAGGCCGCGAACTCGCAGAGGATGACGGGCATGCGGGCGGGCGCCGGTAGGTGCGCGGCAGCGCTGAGCGCCGTCCGCAGTGCCGCGGAGAAGTCGTCCTGGTAGGCGAAGACGACGTCCTCTTTGGTCCCGAAGTGCCGGTAGAAGGTCGCAGGGGCCACACCGGCCTCGGCGCAGACGTCCTCGACGGTGACGTTGTCGAAGCCCCTCGTCCGGAAGAGCTCCAGCGCCGTCTGCTCCATACGGGCACGGCGCTGCTCCCAGGAGCCGGCGTACGGGCTCGTCCGGGCCATGCCGCCTCCCTCCTGTCCCCGCGGTCGTGTCGATCATGGACCGGGAGAGAAGTCTGTCACCCCAGCAGCTCGAGGAATCCCCCGCTGCCCTCCTGACGTGCACGTTCCTCCGCGAGGAGTGTGCCTGCGGGGGCCTTGGCGATCCGGGAGTCCCACGCGCCCCGTGGGAGCCCGACCGCGTGCCACTGGGCCCCGAGGGTTCGACCACAGGGCCACTTGACCGATGCGACGGCCCGACCGCGGGAGCAACGTCCCGGGTCACCCGCCATGCCGTCCCCGACGTCCGGGGCACGTGGGCTCCGCCGAGCAGTTCGCAAGGAGATCACCATGACCGAGAGAACCGCCGCAGGCCGCTCCCGGCCAACCGTCGCACTCGTCCACGGCGCCTTCGCCGACAGCGCCGGCTGGAACGACGTCGTCGCACACCTGCTCGCCGCCGACGTGCCGGTGCAGGCCGTCTCGAACCCCCTGCGCGGCATCTCCCACGACGCCGCCTACGTGGCCAGCGCCCTGTCGCAGATCGCGGGGCCCGTGCTGGCCGTGGGGCACTCCTACGGCGGAGCCGTCATCACCAACGCGGCGCTGCGGGCGGGCAACGTCGTCGGGTTGGTCTACGTGGCCGGCTTCGCGCCCGACGCGGGCGAGACGCTGTTGGACATCGAGACCGACTCCAAGGACAGCGTCCTGAACACGGCGCTGCTCGAACTCCGCTACCCGATGGGTGAGACGGACACCGGGATCGAGTTCGCGATCGACCCGGCGAAGTTCCACGACGCCTTCGCCGCCGACGTTCCGGAGCAACAGGCGCGCGTCATGGCGGCGACCCAGCGGCCCATCTCGTCGCTCGGCTTCGGCGAGCCGACCGCGGCGCCGGCGTGGAGGAGCCTGCCGTCCTGGGCCGTCATCCCCACCGGCGACAAGGCGGCCGGGACCGACGTCCTCCGGGCCATGGCCCAGCGAGCCGGCGCCACCGTGGTCGAGGCGGAGGGCTCGCACGTGATCATGGTCTCCCAGCCGAAGGCCGTCACCGAGGTGATCCAGCAGGCGCTCGAGGCCGTCTCGGCCTAGACGCCACCCAGGCGGGGCCGTGGGGTTCCGGGGGCCGGCCCCGCCGCCGCCGGCCCCGACCAACCAGCGCG